>JAUVBB010000445.1 GCA_030591445.1 Deltaproteobacteria bacterium
CCCGCCCCGGCCGGTGCCCGAAAGGCCCAAGCGCGGTTGAGGGCAAAGTTGGTCACCGCCCCGATCGCGCCGCTGATCCAGCGGGCCAGGGCCAGAGCGCCGGCGCCGGCCAGGGACAAGCTGCACAGGGCAAACAAGGCCGCATCGAGGGTGGCGGTCGCCAGGCTAACCAAAAGGCTGCGCGTGCGCGATTTCATGAAAGCCACCGACGGTAACTAATCAGTTGTCGTTGTCGGCTCAGTTTGCGAATGCAGCCCAGGATGTGATCCAGGTAGGCGGGAAACTGCAAGTCGGCCGGATGCAGGGCCACCCGCACCACGCCTGCCGAGCTACCGAGGCGCTGGATGCCCCCCATCAAGACGCTCTTGGGCCAAGCCACGGCCAGATTGGGCGCATCAAAAGTAAGCACCGCGGTCCGGATGGTCTGGCCCCGGCCGGTCAAGGATAAGACCTTATTGAAAAAAGCGGTAAAGCGGTACTTGGCCCGCCGCAGGGCCTGCAAGGACCCGGGGCTTTGCTGCCAGGCCGGTGCGATAAATCCCTGCGTGGGCAAACCGCAAGTTTGCAGGATGTGCGCACCTACCCAAAGTCGCGCCGTGGCTTGCTCGGTCGATAGGTGGGCAAACTCTGCCCGCCCACGAGCGAACAGATGATGCATCAGCCAATGACCAATTCCCGGCGGTGGTGGCATCTCGGCCCGGTGACTCAATCCATGTTGGATCAACTCCGAGCCGGCAGCTTGCCGGGCCCGCAGCCATTCGGCCACCGCCGGATGATCGCGCAGATCAAAGCGGGCGCCGTGATCATCTTCATAGCGGGGAACCACCAACAAGCTGGGCTGGGGCACACCGATTCGATCGAGGGCCGCGCAAATCTTCTTACAAGCGTCGAAGGTGGGCGGCGCCACATCGTGGACCTCTACCGTGAAACTACCCGTTTTCATGACCCCTCCCATTCAAACAGTGGCCGCAGCCAGGCGGCGAAAGCGAAGCGCCTGATGAACGGTCTCTATTGCCAGTTGCAATACATGCAGCGGGGTAATGGCACTTTCTTCTGATCCATAACGGCAAGAAATAGGCGCGGCTACCGCCCGCAGTTGCCGGCCTTGTTCCTGCGCCCAAGCGGCCAGCAAGGCCAGGGATTCGTGCTCAAGCGCAAAGCCGCCTTCGGAGGGTAAGCGTTCGGCCAGCACGTCGGCCAAGGGTTTTTGGTACACGCGCAGACCCGACTGCACATCGGCAAAATCCACGCCTCCGATAATCTTGAAACCCAGATTGACCAACCAGTTCGACAATCGCCGCTCGTACGGCATCTGATCTTGCGAGCGCAAGCCGATGACAAAATCACTGCCGGCCAGCAGAGACACCAGAGCAGGCAACTCCAAAGGATCGTGCTGACCATCGCCATCGATAAGTGCCACCGCCTCGATATCCATTTCGCGCAAGGCGCGCAATCCCCGGCGCACCGAGCCTTGCTTGCCCAGGTTGTGCGGGTTTCGTAAATAGCGCAGCCGGCTGTCGGGCTTAGCCGCGATGGCGCTCAGCACTTCAAAACTATTGTCGGTCGAGGCATCGTCGACCACCACGATAATGGCCGGATCGATTTTCCGACAGCGAGCCAGCACCTGCCGGATATGCGCGCCTTCGTTATAGGCCGGAATGAGAATACCGAGACCCTTGCTTGATTTCTTGGTTTTACTTGCCCAGTTGCGGATAATATTGCATCGAATCGTCATCGTGGCAGCTCCCGTAGTGTGCGTTAGCCAGAGATACTTCAAGAGGCGTGCCAGTTCGTTCCCGATTCGGGAAATCGCAGCTAAGTAACCAAAACTATTTTCGATTTCCGATTTGTAGTCCGGAACATTTCGGCAGCCAGGTGTGCACGCAAGTACCCGACTCCGCCTCTTTACTTACGCAATGCGTCAGATTCGGGTGCGACAAAGGAACACCGTTCATCGACAAAAACTGGATGCAATAATCAGACGCTTTCTGCTAGTATGGAAACCATTAACCTTAGAAAAATTTAGTGAGAGAAGAGAAATGAAGGAACGAAAAGGTTTTTTTACTCGATTGAAAGAAAAACTCCGCGGCCAGCAGCCGAACAGCGATCAAACAGATGAGAATGAGCTGATGGCAGCAAGTTCAGACAAATGGCAAGACCCGGCAAGCGAACCGACCAAGGCTTCCGATGCCCAGCCGAGTCGCCGCTACCCACGGCTATCGATGGAAGTCTCGGTCGACATGAGTACCGATAACAATTTCTACACCGGCCTGACCGAAAACATATCCGAAGGCGGCATCTTCGTCGCCACCCGAGAGATCATCCCACTGGGCACCGAGGTCAAGGTAAAGATTCAGCTACCCAGGCACGAGCCCTTCGAGCTAGAGGGTCAGGTATGCTGGCTTAGAGAATACAATGAGTATACCGACGACATGGCACCTGGGATCGGGGTTGCTTTTGCCGCCCTGGCCGAAGACGACCGCCGGACCATCGAGACCTTCATCCGCGAGCGCGATCCGCTGCTTTACGCCTAAAGGTCGCCATTGATGACCGGAAGGAAGTGAGAGATAAGTCTTTGGGCTGGTCCCACCTGGCGCGGGCAACGCTTGATAAATTTTTGCAAAGAATCTTGCGGTCGATGCGCGCCCGCGGCCGTCTTGGGCGGGTTCAGTCTCTTTTTCAAAACAAAGACAAATCGAGCTTTCTCACGCGGAGACAAATCGTTAACCCAGCTTTGGGTAATCACCTTTTGTTGCTCTTGATGGGCGATATGCTGGCGATGATACTTCCTGAGTTTGCTGAGCACCTTTCGACAAGAGACTCGCTGGTCGCTGAGGATGGCCAGCATCTGTCGATGGCGTCTGATCATGGCCGGGCTATGATCACCGGGGATGGTTTCGATTTCAGGCAAGCTGCGGGCAATTCTTTTTTGCAGGCTAAGCAAAGAGCGATTGTGTGGCGACTGCAGCAAAGCTTCGGCCACGTAACGTTGGGCCCGGCCCAGTTGAGAACCGGTTTGCACCAACAGTTGGGCCAGCATGATCTTGACCGGCCTCGAATCGGGCATCCTCACCACCAACTCCTCGAGCTGGCTGATAGCGGCCTTGGCTTCGCCCCGGGCTTTGAGCAGCAGCACCAATTTGAAACGAGCCGCGCTCAGAGAAGCGTCGCGTAGCAGGGCCTGACCATAGTTGTCGATGGCCCGGGCTCTAAATCCGCGGGCCGCGGCCGCGTCGGCCAAGGCCAACAAAACCGGCACCGATTCGGGATCACTGCGATAGGCCTCCTGCGAAAGCTGCCAGGCCTTGTTCTTCTGGCCCCGGGCCAGGACTACGCTCGACCACAAGGCCAATGACTCGGCGTTCCTGGCCTCGGAGCGGGCCAGTTTTTGCAAGATTTTCTCGGCGGGCCGAAGACGCTGCTGCTGCATGAAAACGCGGGCCAGCTGCAGTCGTGCCTTGGCATCGTCCGGACGCAGAGCCAGGGCCTGGCGAAGGGCCCCGGCGGCCGCCGGCAACTGACCGGAGGCAAACAAAATCCGGCCAAGACGATAGCGAATGGCAAAACTTTTGGGAAAATCCCGGGCCGCGCTTTGCAGGCTTTCTATGGCCTGGGCTTTCTTGCCTCGGCGGCCAAACACCTCGGCTTGACGCAGGCGCGTCTCTTCGTCAGCGGGCAACATGACAACCAAAGTTGCCAGGGTCGCTTCGGCCTGTTCCAGCCGTTGGGAATCGATCTGGAGCCGCACCAGCCTTTGCAAAGTTTGCGGGTTGTCCGCTCGCAGAGATCGCGCCTTTTCCAGCTGCACCGCGGCCAACTCTGCTTTGCCCGTTTGCTCGTACAAGTCGGCCAGGATCAACCGGGCATCGGGCCGCTTAGGCAAAAGATTGGCGGCCCGGTTGAGCGACAAAATTGCCTTGCCGTGCTCGCCCAAGGCAAACAAGATGCGACCATATTGCAGATTGGCCTCGCCATCCTCCGGCAACAGAGCAAGAGTCCGAGCCAAAAGCGCGACCGCCCGCCGGTCCTCACCGCGAGCATCGGCGGCCATGGCCTGGGCGAATAACTCTTGGCCCCGCTGAGCAGGGCTCTTAGCTAGCTCGAATAAAGAACAGCCCGATAAGACCAGCCCCAGTGCCCAACATGCAAGCGTCCTGAACATGAATGTGATTGTATCTCCGCCCAAGGCACGGTCAATGCAAATCTGGTTAGGCAGCAAATAATTGAACTAATACTAAAACCAGGCTCCGTAAGATGCCCGATTGGCAAAAACGCTGAGATCATGTAAAAAAGAAGAGTGATTTGAACCAAAGCCGGAAGGAATTGCCATGAGCATGAACATTTCCAGCAAAATAAGAATGTTGACCTTGAGTGCAGCCATCTCTCTGACGGCTTTGGTCGGATCGGCCCGGGCCGATTGTGCCGCGCCCGATGTCATGGTGGTACTCGATCGATCGGGCAGCATGGTCAATGCTTCTAATTGGGAACCGGCCAAAGCGGCTATCAATTTCATGACCGGAACCTTCGAAGATCGAGTCCGTTTCGGTTTGACCTTATTCCCCACTTATGGCGAATGCTGTGTGGACGAGAGTCAAGTCGGTTTACAGCTCAACGCCCACAACCCGGTTTCCACCGAAATGGAAATCAACCCCCCGGACAGCGTTTCCAACACTCCCATTCACAAGGCATTGGAACACACGGCAGATTACTTCCAGAGCGTATTGCCCACCGATCCCGAAGCCAATCGCAAACACTTCGTAGTACTGGTCACCGACGGCCATGCCAACTGTGGCTCCACGGGCAACTGTGACTTCTATTGCAACAATTGCGTGACCGGTTACGCTCCCAGTGCCGACCGATTGTACGGCGCGGTCGACGATTTGCGCCATCTGTCCGCCGGCGGGCGCAGCTACGACATCCCGACCTACGTCATCGGCTTCGGCAGCGGGGTCGATCCCACTCAGCTCAGCAATCTGGCCTGGTATGGCGGCACCAACGATTATTACCAGGCCAGCGATCAGGCTTCTTTGGAAAACATTCTGGCCGCTATCGCTCAGAGCGCCATGGCGGAGGAATGCAATGGTCTCGACGATGACTGCGACGGGGTGGTGGATAACGATCTGAACCGGACGTGTTCGAGCGCCTGCGGCACCGGGGTCGAGACTTGCAGCAACGGGAATTGGTCGGCCTGCTCGGTGGCTCAACCTACCGCCGAGTCCTGCAACAACCACGACGACGACTGCGACGGTGCCATCGACGAAGGTCTGACCCAATCCTGCGCCAATGCCTGCGGCCCCGGCACCATTTCCTGCGTGGCCGGCCAATGGAGCACCTGCACTGCCCCTCAGCCCGTGGCCGAATCCTGCAACAACTTCGATGACGACTGCGATGGCCAAATAGACGACGGCTTGACCCAGCCTTGCAGCTCCATTTGCGGCGCCGGCGTAGAGACCTGCGTCAACGGACAATGGGGCACTTGCAGCGCCGCGCAACCTACCGCCGAGTCTTGTAACAACCTCGACGATGACTGCAATGGCACGATTGATGACGGTTTGACCCAGTCTTGCGCAACCCTCTGCGGCAGCGGCACCGAGACTTGTGCCGCCGGTCAGTGGGTCGGTTGCACCGCCACTGAACCCGTGGCCGAGACTTGCAACGGTCTCGACGATGACTGTGACGGTAGTGTCGACAATGGCCTGACCCAAGCCTGCAGCAGCATTTGCGGTGGCGGTACCGAGACTTGTGTCGACGGCCAGTGGGTCGACTGCACGGCCCAAGAGCCGGTGGCCGAGACCTGCAACGGTCTCGACGACGACTGTAACGGCCTGGTCGA
>JAUVBB010000089.1 GCA_030591445.1 Deltaproteobacteria bacterium
CCATCGATAATCGCTTCGGCTTGGCTCGGGTCAGGATGATCGAGACCACCAACCAATTCGCCAATTTCAGTCAAAGACAAGCGGCCCAGATCGAGGCGGACGTCGCCGGCCAGATCGAAGGCTTTACGTAGGCCCAGGTTGGCGCCCCACATGGCTATTAGCTGGCGGTCTTCGCCGGCCGATACCAGCAGTTCGAAACTGCCGTCGGCGGTGGTGGTGGTCATGAATTCGGGTTCACCAAGAGCAAAGACCAGCACGCCTGAGATCGGTTCCCCATCGATGACGATTTTTCCCTGGACCCGACCCTCGCCTTCAAAAAAGTGCTGGTTGGACAAAACCCCGCAACTACTAAGTAAGACCAACACCAAGCACAGAAAACAGAATTGGAAGATTTTCATCACGCTCTCCAAGGGCTAAAAACTAAAACCCACACCACCCAAGAAATCCAGGTAGCCTTGGTTCAGATTCTCTTTTTCGGTATGCACCGCATAAAAGTGAATACGGGCTTCTAAATCCAAGCTCACGGCGGTCCATAACTGCCAATGCAAACGCGCCACCAATCCGGGGGAAAAGTTAAAATAGGATTGGTTGGCGACACCTTCGGACATCTGGTGGCGCAGCAGGTGCACGCCGGCCATGCGCGGGCCGACGAAGAGTTCTAGCGGGTCGAGTTCAATGCGATAGAGCACACGCAAGCCATAGGCGATCTCGAGCAAATCCTGGCGCACGGTCAGACCGCCGATGTTTAACTCTTGGCGGCTGCCACCGACCAGCAAGTCCAGACTGGTCTCTAAATTTTTCATCGGGAAATCCCGATAGGCCAGCACCAGGCCCAAAGCTGGGGTCGGTGCCACCAGCGAGCGCCTGGTATCGGCGTCGAGGAACCACTGGTAGCCGGCCGAAATCGAGGCATGGAAGCGATCGCGCGCGCTCTCCATCAGCTCTTCTACGGCCAGGCGATCACCGGCGGCTACTTCCAGCTGCCGGTCCAACAGGGGCGCCCGCCCCTCGCTGTCGCGTACCACCAATCGATGCTGGCCGGGCGTCAAGACCAGGCGCGCGGGCAATACCCCCTTGTCGCGACCGTCGATTTGTATTTGCAAACCTTGCAAATGGGGCAAGAAAGAATACAAGACCGGGTCGGCCGGCCGCAGCCGGCGGCCGGACAAAACCACCGGATCGGTTCCCAGCACCGAAGACTCTACTTGCGGCCGCTGTCGGCCCTTCGAAAAATAGTAGGTTTTCTCCATGGCATAGGCATGCGCCTCGGTGGCGGTGATGGCGCCGTCGCCGTCCTGATCTTTGCCGGCCAGAGCCTCCAGCAGGAAATGGGTATATATGTCATGGCCGAGTTGGTCATCTTCCCGGGCAGTCTCGCCCCAGGCGCAGGCGGCCAGAACCATGGAGGCCTGGCTGCGCTCGGCCAGCGGTTGGACGAAAAACGCGCCCTTGATGCCGGCCAATTCTCGGCTCAGTTCGCGAGGTAAGGCCGACTTGCCGGAGCCCGAATGACAAGAGGCCAGCACCAGAACCTTGCGTTGTGAGGGCAAGCGCTCGAAGCGCTGCATCAGGCTGCGTACGGGCAAAGCGGTAGCGCGGATTCGCTTCTGATCGGTATCACTGGTAACCAGGTAGCGAGTCAGGCTACCTGCGGGACCGCGAACCAGGGTACCGTGAGTGGAAAAATAGACCAGCACGGTGTCATGAGGGCTGGTGTTCTGGGCGGTCAATCTATCCAAAGCGGCTTCGACCTGGGCCAAGGAGCTGCCGCCGGTCGCGGCCAATACTTCGACGGCATCAAAACGACCTAGCTGGACATCGGTCAACAAACGGCCCAGTTCGCGGGCATCGTTACGAGCATGCTTGAGACCCGGCCAGCTTTCATCTTCGAATTGAGTAATACCAACCAACAAGGCCAGCCGCCGGGCGCCCAGGGATTTACTTACTTGGCTTTGGCTCAGGCCGACCGTCGCCACCAAGCCGCCTTTGGCTCGCTCGCCGGCCGAACAGGAGATCAGCCAAGCACACGCGACCACGGCCATTGCCCGCAGACTCTTCACGGTTCCCCTCCCTGGGCGATGACCCGAATGGCTACCCGATCCAAGGATACCATGCGCAGGCCGGGGGCGGGGGGGGATTGCTCGGCTAGGCTCTGGGTCAGGCTTTCGAGATCCGCCGGCACCGAAAGCGGCGCCGGGGCACAAAGAGCCACAAAGTGCTGATTTCCGGCTAGGCCCTTGAGCGCAAAGCTGGCCGGCTGGCCGGCTAGTTCGGGCAGAAAAGTCCCGCCGGGGTGATGCAAAGGAGATTGCCCATCTGCCGGCACCAGGAGTTCAAAACGATGCTCGGCCATGCGCAACAGGTAGAGATAGCAGGGACCCCCAACTTCCAGCTTGAATACCAATTGGCTGTCTCCAGCCAACGCGGCCCCGTTCGCCAGTCGCTCGATTTCACTCTGGCCATCGGCAGTCTTGTGCAGGCGGCCAACCGTGAGTTCCACTGTGGGTCGCTCGATCATCACCGAACCCTTGGAGCGAAAAGTCGTTTGCTCTTGGCTCCAGGTCATAAAGGCCAGAGACACGGCCCAGCCGCATAGCACCAGCACGGCCAGACTAAAAGCGGGGACCAGCCAGGGCCGGCCGGAAAAAATACGAAATCTTTTAGTCGGCAGCAGCTCAGCGGGCATGACGGGAAGCGCAGAACCACTCTCCTGCGTGCGTATCAAAATCCGCATCAATTCGGCTTCTTTTTCCTCGGGCATCGACTCCAAGAAATCCTGGCACTGAGGACAGTCCTCTTGCAGGTGTCTACTCAGCCTGCGTTCCTGGGCCAAGGACATGCCGCCGTCCAGCAGTGATTCGAGACTTTGCTTATCCAAATGCACGCTCATGGACTTGCTCCTGATTCGTGGCCGCGAAGGACCAAAACCCGCTGAAGCAAACGACGGCGGATGCGTCCCCGAAAGCGGCTCAACCAGGTGGTTACCGTGCTCACCGGCACCTGCATGCAAGCCGATATCTCGCCGGTATCCCGGCCTTCCAGATAAAAGAGCCGGCCGGCTTCTTTCTGTCGGGAGTCAGGCATCCGGGCAATCTCCTCCCCCACTATCTCTTGGGTCCATTTTCGTTCCCGGGCCGCTTGTGCGCTATCTTGCTCTTTTGTCTTTTCTTCCAGCATGAATTGGGCCTGATCTTGTCTCTGTTTGGCTGCGCGCCTGAGAAAGGTCAGGCAACGCCGCCGGGCAATGGTCAAGAGCCAGCCTTCGAAGCGATCGGCATCGCGCAAGCGGCCAATGCCCCGAAAGGCGCGCAAAAACACCTCTTGGGTGATGTCCTGGGCATCGGCCCGGCCTACCCGGGCAAAGCTCAGACAGAAGCGAACCACGCGCCCGTGATAGCTTTGGTATATCTGGCCCAGGGCCTGGGCATCGCCCTGGCGGGCTCTTTCTACCTGGAGTCGGACTTTGTCCTCCACGCTCTGTTCAAGTGGTTGACCCGAGGCGGCGGGATCTTGTCTCAACTTTTTTCCTGAATTTTACAGGGAGGCCTTGAGAATGAAAACGCCGCCCAGCAAGAGAGCCAGCAAATAGACCAGGCTGTTGACCTCACGGCCCTTGCCCGAAAAGAGCTTGATCAGCGGATAAGCGATAAATCCCAGGGCCAAGCCATCAGCGATGGAATAGCTCAGCGGAATGCCCACAATGACCAGGAAGGCGGGAATGGCTTCTGCCGGTTCGTCCCAGGGAATCTCGCGCACCGAGCGCAGCATCATCGAACCGACCAGAATCAGCACCGGCGCGGTGACCGGATGAAGGAACACGCCTTCGGCCACCTCTACTCCACCGCCCACCATCTTGACCAAGGGAAAGAAAAACAAGGCCGCCAAGAAAAGCAGGCCGGTCACCATACTGGCTAGCCCGGTGCGAGCTCCTTCGGCGGTTCCGGCGGCCGATTCGATATAACTGGTTACGGTAGAGGTACCCAGCATTGCGCCGGCGGTCGTTCCCACCGCATCGGCCAAAAAGGCGCGGCCCGCCCGGGGCAGTTTGCCCCCGCGCATGAGCCCGGCTTGTTGGCCCACGCCTACCAGGGTGCCGATGGTGTCGAACAGATCCATGAACAGGAAGATGATTACCACCGGGATCAGGTTAATGTTCCACAAGCCGGCCAGGTCCATCTGCATCAGGGTAGGCGTCGGATCCGGCGGGTAGGCCATGAGACCATGGTAGCTGGTCAGGCCCATGGCGTAACTCACCAGAGTGGCCGCCAACAAGCCCCACAAGATGGCGCCCCGGACCCGCAGGGCCAGCAGGGTCGAGGTGAACAACAGGCCAAAAAGGGTAAGCAAAACCGGGTTTGAGTTCAGCTTATCCAAACCAACCATGGATCCCTGCCGGGCCACCACCAGCCCGCCTTGTTGCAGGCCGATAAAAGCGATAAACAGACCGATGCCGGCAGGAATGGCCAGCTTCAAGCTAAACGGCAAAGCATCCAGGATGGCCTCGCGCACCCGAAACAGCGAAAGCAGCAAGAAAGCCAGACCAGAAACGAAGACTGCCGCCAAGGCCACTTGCCATGAAATGGCCGAGCCGGTCACCACCCCGGTCACCACGGTAACAAAGAAAAAGTTTTCGCCCATGGCCGGGGCCAAGGCCACCGGGTAGTTGGCGGCCAAGGCCATCAAGAAAGTGGCCAGAGCCGCCGATAGGCAGGTGGCCACCATGACCGCACCAAAATCCATGCCCACCGAGGAGAGCACCCCCGGCTGCACGAAGATGATATAGGACATGGTCAGGAAAGTAACCGTGCCCCCGCGCAGCTCGGTGCGAATATCGGAACCGTTTTCCTCCAGTCGAAACCAACGCTGGAGCAAACGACTCATGCCTGGGCTTCCGCCTCACCCGCATTTGGAGCTGGGATTTTGCCAAAAAGGAACTTGGGTTTGATAATCGAAACGATGGTCGGCAACAAGATCAAGCCGCCCAACATGCTCACGATCATCCAGAATAACAAGAGGACGCCCATGTCGGCCTGAAAGCGCAAGAAGGAGAAGGCCCAGAAGAACACGCCGAACACCATGGTGCTGGCGGTAAACAGCACCGCCTTGCCGGCAGTAGTCAATGCGGTGGTAATGGCCTGATCAATGTCGCCGCAAATGCGAAACTCTTCCTGAATGCGGCCAATGATGTAGAGGCCATAGTCGACCCCGAGGCCCACCCCAACCGCCACCACCGGCAGCGCGTTGACATCTAGGCCTATGCCGCGGGCACCCATCAGGGCATAGGTCAGGTAATTGGAGACCAAGAGCGGAATCAAGAAAAGCAGCCCAGCCAGGATCGAACGATAGGCCAGGGCACAGAACAAGAAAATAATGCCAAAGGCCATCAGGGTCACCTGGGTCTGGTGCTTGGTGACCTCTTCGTTGATGGCCGCGAGCAAGCCGCCATAACCGCCGGCCAGTCGAAACTTGGCCCCTTCAACCGGATGGGCGGCGATGAAGCTCTTGGCCCGATCGACCACCCGGCGCAGGGTCTCGCCTTTGTGGTCTTTGAGGTACACGGTGATATTGGCGTTTTGGCTGTCAATGGTTACGAAACGCACCAAATCTCCCGGTTCGGAAGAGCTGTAGATCATCTCCAAGAAGAAACCGCTGTCGCGGGGATTGTGCGGAATCAATTCCCACTTGGGATCAGCGCCGTGCAAGATAGAGATGATGCCCGGCAACAAATCGACCAGCGAGGAGGTAGCGCCCACCTCGTCGATGCCCTCCATGTGTCGCTGGAAGGCCTCCATGGTGCGCAAAACCTTGGGGTTCTTGATGGCGTCACGGGTCTCGCCCTCTACCACCACAGTGAATTCCTCGGTGTTGCGGAATTTCTCGGCGATGCGATCGACGTCCATATTGTACTTGGAATCGGGCCACAGCATGGGGGTACCGGGATGAACGTCTCCCACCACCAGATTGCTGGCAAAGACCGCCCCGATCACAAAGACCACCACGGTGACCCCCAGAATCACCTTGCGGGCCGGGCCCAGACACCAACCGGCCACGCGGGCCAATAAGGCAGTGGTCAGTTTCTGTTTCTTCGCCTGGTCCGGATTGGGTGCCGGCAAGAAAGAGAGAAAAACCGGATTGAGGATCATGTCGCTAATGAGAATCGACAACACCCAGAAGCCGCCCATGACCGCCAGTTTTTGCAGCAAGGGAATGGGGGTAAGCAGAATAAGCATCAAGCCGGCCGCATCGGTGATGATGGCCACCATGCCCGGTTTGAACAAACCGGTAAAAGTGGCGGCCGCAGCCTCAGACTTGTCTCGACACTTGGCATACTCCTCGATATAGCGCTCGACCAATTGCACCGAGTGAGACAGAGCTCGAGCGCTGATAATAAAGGGCACCACGATCACCAAGGGATCGAAATTGTAATCGAGTAGGCCTAAGAAACCAATCCCCCAGATAGCCGAGACCACCGCGGTAACGATGGGCACCAGCACGCCGCGCAGATCGCGGAAATACAACAGCAGCACCAGTAGAATCGAGCCCACCGTAAGCGCGAACAACCAGATCAGCTGGGAGTAGCGACTCATAATGGTGCCCAACAGAATGGGGCGGCCGATGATCTGAATCGAGACCGTATCATCACGTTCTTGGTCCGCGATTTTTTCGATGGCGGCAAAAATCTCGTCGGGCGGACTCTTGTCTTCGAAGAAACCGCCCACCACCAGGGTGGCGGTGTCGTCCAGAGAAACCAGGGTTCCGTGAATGCGCCGGTTGGTATGAATACGATGGCGCAGATCTTCTACCTCGGCTTTGGTCTGCGGCACCTTGGGCCACATGACCGGCACCGCCCGAAAACCGCGCTCGGCATCTACTTTCAACTCCTTGACCTTACGCTGAGCCAGTGACAACACCTGGTAGTTGTTTACCCCCGGCACCAACTCTAGCGCCTTGGTGATGCGACGAATCTTTTCCAATATCTTGGTTTGGAAAATATCGCCGTCCTTGACCTCGATCTGCATGGCTACCCGAGAAGCCCCGCCGAAGACCTCGGAATATTTCTTGAAGGTCTCCACATAAGGATGGGTCGCCGGAAACAGGTCGATAATCGGGCTTTCCACCCGAACCCCGAGTGCCTTAACGGTAAAGAAGGCGGTCCCTGCCAGAACCAGGAGCAAGGCAATCACACGATGACGAAGCAGCAATCGGCCTAGACGTTCAGCCACCTTTACCTCCCACTGAGCCGCTGCCAGCTCTTACCAGCATCGCTGGTTTTCAGCAAATGGCCACGGCCACCGACGACAAAGCCATGCTGGTCATCGATAAATTGCACCGCGTTGAGCCAGGTGAAGAGTCCAGCGGGCAGGCGCTTATATCCCTGGCCGGTCGAGACCAGAATCATGCCATCCCGACCCACCAGAAAGATTCGTTCGCCTTGCGGCCAAAGCCCGAGAATGTGCTCGGTCACGCCGGTGTCAATAAGCTGCCAGCTTGTGCCGCCGTCGCGGGTCTCCATAAAGGTGCCCTCGGAACCGGCCATCAAGACCCGCTGGGCCGAGATAGCCTGGGCGGAAAAAAGCAGCTTGCCCGAGGCGCTGACTTGGCGTTTCCAGCTAGCACCCCCATCCTGGGTGTGCAGCACCATGCCAAATTCGCCGGCGATCCAACCCAGCTTTTCATCGGCAAAAGTAACTGCGTTGAGACGGGCTTCTTCGGCCGCGCCCTCGTTTTCTTCCTCGGCCGACGAAATACCGGCAGCTCCGTCCTCCCCTTCGATTTGGGGCGGGCTGGCATCATACTCTTGCGCTTGCCAGGTTTGGCCACCGTCAGGGCTATGAGCAATGGTGCCAAAGTGGCCCACCGCCCAAATCTGACCCGCGGCAGAAACTTCCACCGCAAAAAAATTCTCTTTGATTCCGGAGTCTTTTTGACTCCAGGTTTTACCAGCATCCTGGCTGATGAGAACCAGCCCGGCCCGGCCCACAACCGCGGTCAAGCCTTGGCTATTGATGGCGATGGAAAACAGGGCTTCCTTGGTTTTGACATCGACTTGGGCGAAACTGGCGCCGGCATCTTCGGAGCGCAGCATCAGACCCGGGTAACCAACCACCAGGACCACCTGGCCCTGTACGGCAATGTCGTAGAGTTTGTCACGATGGGAGACATCGTCAAGCACACCGGCCCCCACCGCGGTGACCCACCCCAACCAAGCTGTCAGTAAGAAACCCAGTGGTCTCATTTACCACGCTTTCGCAAACTGGAGAGCGTAAACATCTTGTGATCGAGATCGGTGTTGACCAGCGCCTTGAAGAAATGGATCAAGGTCGCGTGCTCGGCCTGGAAGTCGATGGTGACCGAACCAGCCATGAGGCCCGGTACGGAATCCATGTCGGGAGATTCGTTCCAACCGTTGATGGTTACTTTCCACAAATCGCCCTTCTTGTCGAACGCTTCTTTGTAGGGAATCTGGAAAGTCTCGGCATCAATATAGAAAAGCTGGCGGCTGTAAGGATAATCGGGGAACTTGGGTATGACTTCGACCACATAGACCGGCCGCCGCTCCCATTTGAACTTCGGGTTCCAATGGGGTTTCTTTTTGATATCGAAAACTTTCTCCGGATGTTTTTTATCCAACACCGAACCGGCGCGCATGGGCAGGACTATGGTCTTCTTGGCCACCAGCTTCCAGTTCATCCATTCGGGGTAGCCCATATAGCCACGGATGTCTTCATAGAGATAATCGGTGGAGTTCCAGGTGTCGCCCCGGGTGCCAAAGGTGTTACGCAGCACGCGGCGCATGGCCGGCACGTAGATATGGCCTTGCTGATCCTTTGGTTCGACCGCGCGAGAATACAGCGCGCCGAATCCTTTCTTGTCGTAGGGCGCCAGGGCATAGGTAATGGAGGTATACTGCAGACCCTTTTTCTTGAATTCTTCGATGGCGGGAATGGGCTCGATGTCGGTGCGGTTGATGGTGCGAATGATATAAGCCCAGCGCCACTCCTCTTTGTGCTCGATGCCGGAAGCAGCGGAAATCCAAAACACATTGTAGTAGTTGTCGCCATCATCACCGTTGTAAGCGTACTGGTAGTTCCAGGCCACCTCCAAACCGTTTTTCGGCTGCGGGAAAGGCAGGCCGGCCACGTAGCCGGTAATGCCTACCTTGCGGTAATCCTTGCCCACGTCCTTAATGCGGGGCTGGCCCCGGTACTTGTTGGTGGCCTCGAT
Organism: Deltaproteobacteria bacterium; assembly: GCA_030591445.1. Lineage (GTDB taxonomy): Bacteria > Myxococcota > B64-G9 > B64-G9 > B64-G9 > JAUVBB01. Next base: position 9,226 of record JAUVBB010000089.1, read on the forward strand.
GTAACCGCTGGACGGATGAATGGGCTGGTACTCAACCAGTTTGAGGGTCATGTTGTATTTTTCGATCTGCATCTTAAGGCTGGGCGGTAGCAAGGCCTCTACTTCGGCCACATTTTTCTTGGTGATTTTCTTGCCCGGCTTAATCTTGACCGACATGTCCGGTTTGAAACTGACCATCTCGGTCCAATTGTCAGAGGTAATTTCTTCGGCGGCCCGGACCGGACCGGCAACAAAGCAAGCGACCAAGGCGATGGCCGACAAGCCGGCAACAAAGTTCACGTGGGGTCTGGCGTTCATGGCTTCCCTCTCCATTAGAACTGACACAGTATGCTCAGGTTAAGTTCGTCGCGATCACGGAATAGGCCGGCGCCCTTGTAGCCGTCGGCGCCGAAGAAATCGGTGGCGGTAAAGTTCAGCCGCCAGTGCACGCCCAGGCGAACCGCCAGCGAGGCAGCGACAAAACCGTTATCGGGATAGACATAGGCCGCGATTACCTTCGGGGTCAACATGCCGTGAAGATAATTGGTAAAGGCGGCGAAGACAAACTTCATCGAGTCCCATTTCCGCACTTTGTAATCGTTGAACCCAGGAATCTCGACCAGATTCGCTTCATCCTCGACCGTCATTCCGGGCACCATGGTGTGAATGAACTGGAACACAAAAGTGATGTTTTGGGTGGGGTTCAAGAATTCCAACATGGTCGGCCGCATGACCACCAAGGCATAGGAGACGGCCATCAGCTGCGGATTGTCGAAGTAGTAGCGCTGCTCGTTGTTCGGATCCACGTGCTTGCGTTCGGTGTCCGAAAGCTGGGGGTAGGTCCGGTTGGGCTCCACTGCCGCTTCCAACTTGACCACCGCGCCAATGGGATTTTCCAGGGTGAAATCCACGGTAAAACCGGCAATGTGCTGCCGCGGAAAACCCAAGTACAAGCGTTCCATATGATTGCTATCATAAGAACCATCCGCTTTGCGAATCAGGTCAAAATACAACGGAATCGGCGGCGACATCTGGTGGGTGTAGTAGTAGACCAGGCTGTAGGTCATGCTGGGGGTCAAATTGCCCTTCCAACGCAAACCGATGCGCATGGTGTCTTCGATGCTATTTTCGGGATAGAGAAACACCTTCTCGTCGATGATGAAAGGCGAGGGCGTGTTCGAGTAGGGAAGACCCCAAACGCCGGCAAAGGTCAGCGGCCGGGTCACCATATCTTCAGGTCGATCCAGGCCGGGCACCCAGACAATCTCCAGGCTCTGATCCAAATCGGCGAACTCGATCAAGGCTTTGGCAATCCAGAGCGGAATGCGAGTATCCTCGAACGATTCTAAGGGACCAAAGTGCCAAGTATTGTCGCTGGGGTTGACCACGTCGAGCAAGCGGTACTGGCCGGTCTCGCCCCAGGTCACCTGCTGGCGACCCAGGCGGAACGACAGCCAATCGGTGGGATAGGCATCGATGTAGAACTCACGCAGATCGAACTCGGTGTAGAAATTTTCGTGGACAAATTTCATGGCCGCATCGCGGCGTACTTGCGGATCGGTCGAGCTCGACGGCACCGGCATCTGAGCGTAGCCATCGGCTTCGATCATCAGTGAGCGCACTCCGCGCAAGATAGCATGGACCGACACGTACTCCGAGGGGGTCCACTCGCCCTCGAGTTGCAAGGTGGAACGAAACATGGAGAGGCTGCCCGCTTCCTGTCCGTGACTCGAAGGATAACAGGGCTTTTGCGGCGACATAATCGGATCACAACGCTCTTGGGGCTCGTCGTTCATATCCAGAATAAAGGCCTCGTTCTTGTGCGCCTGGAACATATCGGAAAACATGGGCACAAAGACGCCGGTCTGGAGCTTGAGATAGCCGTTTACGGAAAGGGTCGACTCGTCATCTTGCCCTGTTGCCAACGGCGACGACAGGATCAAGCTGAGACACAAGCAAGCGGAAAAGAAATTCCTCACGTCAGCCTCCTGGTCGACAGATTAATTGCACTCCGGCTTGCTCTCATAAACGCAATCGGCCGGCTTGGGATTTACATCGCCGGTCGCATAAATATTGCTGATGATGATAGTCTTGTCGCCGACGATACCCGGAAGGGTGGAACTCCCGTTCTGATTGCCGTCGGCGTCGAAACCCTGCAACACCTGCCCGGGACCAGCGTTCATATTGGCCAGCAAGAAGGTGCCATTGAGCGGATTGATGCCGTCGAGGCCGCAGTCAGGATCGTTAGCCACGATTTCGACCGGCAAGTCATTGCCGCCAAAGTAACGGATATCGGCGCCACCGACCTGGGGCGCCACCGTGCCGCAGCCCACCGGCTCTTCGTTGCCGCTGTCGGGATTGACCCAGTAGTAACCGCCGGCAATGGCCGCCTTGGTGATGTCGATCGTTATGCCACCAAGTTTGGGGGCCAAATCGTAGGTGCCCTTATCCACGGCCCACAATTCTTCGTCCTGGCCATCGGTGGCAATATTGAACTGATAGGTTTCGATATAAGCACCACCGAGCTCGGCCACGGCCCAGAAACCCACGTGGCTCCCGGGCAAGCCGGAAAAGGACAGGGAACCGCCGGCGCCGGTGACTGCTTCTTGACCGGGAATGACATCGCCAGTGACGTTATCCAGAGCCTTGACCGTCTTGCCGATAACCGGATTTCGGGTGATGCGGTTTAGCAACACGCCATTGAACTGTGCTCCGGGATCGCCGCCGTCGTCTTCGCCACAACCGATGAGAAGGCCGCTGGACAACACCGCACAAGCAACCGCAAACCAGAATATTCTTTTCGTATACATGGTCTATTCCCTCCTAAATGGGTAGTACTCTTTAGATTTTGTTCATTTCTACCATGGCGACTTAAGACCTGTCAATTGCCATCTCTGGCTAACTTGTGCCATGGTGGCGGCCGAGCCACCGAGAGAAAGGACCGCTAAACATGCAACTGATCGAATGTGTGCCCAACTTCAGTGAAGGTCGAGATCAAAGCGTCATCGACGCTATTGCCGATGAAGTCCGTTCGGTGGCCGGTGTGCAACTGCTGGATGTCGACCCGGGCGCGGACACCAATCGCACCGTGTTTACCTTCCTGGGGCAGCCTGCGGCCGTGGCCGAGGCAGCCTTCCGCGCCATCGCTTGCGCGGCGAGCAAAATCGACATGCGCCGGCATCAAGGAGCCCACTCCCGCATTGGTGCCTGTGACGTCTGCCCCTTTGTGCCCGTCCAGGACGTCTCCATGGAAGAGTGTGTGCACCTGGCGCGAGAATTGGGGAAACGAGTAGCCAAGGAATGTTCCATCCCCATCTACCTTTACGAAGAAGCCGCCACCCAGCCGCGACGACGCAACCTGGCCGAAGTCCGCCGAGGCGAATACGAGGGCCTGGCCGAGAAGCTCAAACAGCCGGAATGGAAGCCCGACTTCGGGGAGGCGGTCTTTTCGCCCCAAAGCGGCGCCACCGTGATTGGCGCCCGCGAATTCCTCATCGCTTACAACTTCAACTTGAACACCCGCGATCGGCGTATTGCCCACGACATCGCCTTGGACATTCGCGAGGCGGGGCGGGCGCGGCGGGATGGGCAAGGCCAGATCCTCCGAGACAAAAACGGCAAGGCGCGCAAGAAACCAGGGAAATTCAAGCAAGTCAAAGCAGTGGGCTGGACCATGGAGGAGTTCGGTTGTGCCCAGGTGACCATGAACCTGACCAACTACAAGCAAACGCCGCTGGCCCTGGTCTTCGATGAAGTTTGTCGACTGGCCCGTAAACGCGGGGTGCGCTGCACTGGCTCGGAGTTAGTGGGGCTCATGCCCAAGACTTGCCTGCTTGAAGCCGGCCGCCATTTCCTGCACCAGGCCGGCAAGAGTGCCGGGGTGCCCGAAGCCGAGATCCTGCGCCTGGCCGTCCAAAGCCTGGGTCTATCCGAGCTCTATCCTTTTGAGCTGGAGAAAAAAATCGTCGAATACCGCATCCCGGATCCCAGAAGGCTGGCCGCCATGAGCGTGTCTGCCTTCACCGACGAGCTTTCCACTGACTCACCGGCCCCCGGCGGCGGCAGCATCGCCGCCTTGTGCGGCGCCTTGTCGGCCGCCCTGTCCTGCATGGTGGGCCAGTTGACCGCCGACAAGAAGGGATTCGAAGCGGTCAGCGAGCAAATGAAAAAAATGACCGAACAAGCCCAGGGGGTCAAAGATCGCCTGCTGCGCGCCGTTGACGACGACACCGCCGCCTTCGACCAGGTCATGGCCGCATTTCGGCTGCCTAAGAAATCCGCCACTCAGAAAGCGGCCCGCAAGGCAGCCATCCAACAAGCCACCCGCGTCGCCACCGAAATCCCCCTAAGCGTGTTGCGCTCGGCCCGCGAGGCGGCCCGCATGGCCGATCTGGCCGCTCGCAAGGGCAATCCCAACTCGCTCTCCGATGCCGGCGTGGCCGCCCTGTGCGCGCGCACGGCCGCCGAAGGCGCTTTCTATAACGTCTTGATTAACTTGAACGGCATCCGCGATCCCAAATATGTCAAGCGGATGCGGGCAGAGTCAGGCCTACTCTTGCAACAGGTTCGCAAGCAATGCGAAAAAGTTGCCAAGCAGACCATCGGCAAATTAGAAAAATCTCTATAGACCCTCAAGGCGCCGGGCAGTGATTGTTGTCGTCGAGGGCACAATTGGTGCCGACCACACAACTGCCGTAGCCGACCGCTTCATCGACCACGCATTCGATAAGCGGACAATCCGCATCGGTCGTGCAAGACCGGCCGGATCGAAAACAGAAGTTGATCAGGCAGCCGTCCTGAAGACAGGGATTCAAGCTGGGGTGACAGGGACAATAGCCGGAGTTCGAACCATCCACCATCAGGCAAGGGATACCGTCGGCGCAATCACTGTCGAGAGTACAAGCCAAACCCAATAGCTGCACATCCCGGCAGACAAAACCACTGGGACAGTCCTGCTGGCTCTGACAATCAACCGCACAATAGTTCGCCGAAACCGCGCTGAACTCATCGGTGTAGGGATAGATCAAGCAGCGATTTTCAATGTCACCACATTCGGTAGGACCAAAAGGATTGGCGCCACAGGGCTGGCAATAGGGCGTTGCTTCCGAGTAGGCGTCAACACAGCTGCCGGCGCTACACTCTTGCATGAAGGCACAGTCCTGCGCCGAAGAACATTCGGCCGGCACACAGGTCCAGCCCAGGCAAGCAAAACCCACGCAGCATTCGTCGTCGGAAAAACAGCTGACCGGCGGCGGAACACAAGCGCCGTCGGTACAGATCAAACATTCGGAACCAACGCAGTCGAAGCGAGAGCTACAAGGGGGAGCCTGGCACTGGCCATCCACACAATCTTGGTCGCCGGGACAGTCGCGCACGCCCTCGCAACCGGCGAGGCAAGAACCATCCTGGCACAAATAACCAAGCTGGCAATCGTCTTTACTCACACAGGCCACGCAGGACAAGCTCTGCGGGTCGCAGCGGCCACCGATGCAATCGGAATCCAGACGACAACCGGGTCGGCAACGATCTGCGTCGCAAATCTCCCCGGCCGGACAGTCTAGATCGGCCAGACAGACGGCCGCGCAATGATTTTGCAGACAGGACTCGTCGCCGGCGCAATCGCCATCGGCCAGACAATCGACACACAAGCCGTAGAGACCCTCATCGTCTTTGCATTTGGGCGGTTGGGAACAATCACGATCCGATTCACAGCCTAAGCGGCAATCGCCGGCGACACAGACCCGGCCCAGCGGACAGTCGTCCTTGTCGATACACTCGATACAGGCCAGATTCGCAAGATCGCAGTGGCCACTGAGGCAATCTTCATCCTGGCGACATCCGGGCAGACAAACCGCCTGCTCGCAAATCTGCCCCGCCGCGCACTGAGAATCGGAATCACAGCCAGAGACACAGCGACCGACCAGGCAACGGGTACCAGTGGTGCAGTGGCTGTCGGTCAGGCAGGCAACGCAGGTCTCACTGGCCAAATCACAATAGCCATCAGGGCAAGCGGCATCGCTGACACAAGTGCCGCGGCACTGATGGTCGACACAGACTTGCGCGTCCGCGCAATCCGAGCTGCGGACACAATCGACGCATTCGCCGTGATCCCCCTGATCGGGCAAGCACACCAAGGCATCGGCACAATCTCTATTCACCCGGCAGCCGGTCTGGCAAGCACCTTCGACGCAGATTTGCCCTAGCTGGCATTGATCGTCCTGGCTGCACTCCCCCTCCCCAGCTGAGCCGAAACAAGCCGAAAAAACCAAGGGCAAAACCATGCCGATAAGCAATGTTGCTAAGCTCCTCATGCTCCATACCTCCGCACATCCAGATAAGCGGCTACCTTAGCATAAAGAGACGGAAAAATTTTCCGCTTTCTGTCCCGATCTATTATCGACCGGCCAACCAGGCCTCGATCTCGCTGCGCAGCGGCTGGTCGGTAGGCTGGGCGGGGGTTCCCCGCGCTTGGCGGGCCAGTTCAATCGCCCGTTCCGGCGCTTGGCCCAGCAACCACAGAACCTTGGCCAGGGCAAAACGGGTCTCGGAAAGCTCCCCGGGTATAACCGTACCGCTCTGGCGGATTGCCAGGGCACGCTCGAGTGGGCCCAAGGCCGAGGCCGGCTGCTGGAGCCCAAGATAGGCCTTGCCCGCACAAGTCAGATAATAAGCAAAGTGCGGATGATCCGGTTTGAGCTTGGCCTCGGCGATAGCCAAGGCCCGTTGGCATAGCTCTAAGGCTTGCTGGTGCCGCCCCTGAGACAAGGACAAGGTGCCCAGGCTGTCGAGCACCGCGGCTACTTCGGGATGATCGACGCCCAAAATCTTCTCCTTGATGGCCAAAGATCGCTTCAGGTGCCGGCGCGCCTCCTGGGCCCTTCCTTGCCGCGACAAAGACTGTCCCAAATTGTTCAGGGTGCGAGCCACCTCGGGACTTTCGGGCCCGAAGGCCTTTTCCTGAATGGTCAAGGCGCGCTTGAAATTGCGTTGGGCCTCTACATGCTTGCCGTCAGCCAACAAGGCCCAACCCAGATTGTTGCAAACCAGCCCGACCTGGCGGTGTTCCGGCCCCAGCACGCTTTCGAAAATGGCCAAGGCTCGCCGATAGTGATCCGCGGCTTCGGCGTGCTGTCCTTGCTCATCGAGAACGATGGCCACGTTGTTTAGACTCTTGGCCACCACGGGATGCTTGGCGCCCAGAGTCTTGTTCAAGATAGCCGAGGCGGCCCGGTAATGGTCGAGCGCTCGTTGATACCGCCCCATCTTGAAGGACACCATGCCCAGGTTATTCAAGGTATGCGCCATTTTGAAATGATCGGGTCCCAGGACTTCCTTGTTCAAGTCAAGCGCCCGCTCGAAACAGTCCTGGGCCTTCTGAAAGCGACCCAAGCGAATCAACGTAAGGCCGCGGTAGTTGAGGTTCGCGGCCAATTGCGCCGGCCGATCGCCCCCGTGGGCCACGTTGGCCTCGGCCAATCGCGACAGTGACAAACCCTCGCGATGACGTGCTTGTTGGTAGCCCACCACGAAAACCAATAAATTCGAGATTTGCACCAGCAGCCAATCGTCGCGGGAAAGTCCGGCATAGCGGGCCGCCTCGTACAAGGTCTGCTCGGCCGCTTCCACACTGCCGGTCTTCGACTGGATGTGCCCGAACTGAAACAAGGCCCGGGCCCGAATATGAGGATAGTCGATTTGGCGGGCAAGATTCATGGTAGCCCTGGCGATCTCGGCCCCTTCCATGTATTTGCCGGCGGCCATCAGGGCATCGGCTTGATTGAGCCGTTGGTTGAGTACCTCAACTTGATCGCGAATCCCAGGATCATCTGGAGGCGCCACGGTCGCGGTCAAGGCCTGGACATCGGCACAGGCATCCAGACCTCTCAGTTCCATGGCCGCCGGTACCGCCCGGTCGACCACCTGGGCATCGGCCTGGGAGGCCAGCAGAGTGGTGAGCGCGCGCATCTCGGCCAGGCGCTGATCAAGACACTGCATGCGCAGATCCAGCAGGCGCTCCGATTGGTCGCCGCGAATGTGGGTGGCCGCACAAGCTTCGCGGTGCATGCTAAGCCACGCGCGCGCGTAAGTATCGAGCACCTCTGCTACCCGCGTGGCCGTCTCGGGCGCATGCGGCCGGCTGGTGGCGGAAAACCCCCGGCGCAGACTTTGCCTGATCTCGTCATCCCAGATTCCCCGCAGACGAAAAGAAGCATCCACACACAGACCCCCGCCGGTATAGCGGGCCACCCCAAAACCACCCGCCAAACCAAGCAACACAATCAGTGCGATCCCAGCAATCATGCGCCGCTTGCGTACCCGCTGCGAGCGCAGACTCCGGTTAAGCAAGGCTTCTTCTTCCTTGGTCAGGTGCAGGACCCGGGCATGGCTCTGGATAATGGCCACCCGGCTGGGCACCATCAACAAACCAAAACGTTGGTGGTTTACCATTTCCTGTCGGAGCAACTCGCGCGCCCGCTTCAGCTCCCGGTCCTGATCATTGATCCATTGGCTGATTTCGTCGGTGAGATACTCGTGCGCCAATTCAAAAAAGACGCCTTCATCACCACTGAGTTTTCGCACCAAGCGCGCCTGCTGCAAACGTTGAAACATCTTTCTTACTGTTTTGACCGGTTTTTCAATTTCCTGCGCCACCCGCTGTTCGTCCACCACTCCCTTGGTGCCCTCGGAGGTGACCAATCCCTTGAGCACCAAGCGACACAAGTCTCTTTCGGCCGTGGGCAGGGTATCGATGAAGCGCCCCAGATAGCGGGTCAGAATCCCGCGGGCACCACCCAATTCCGCGTAGTGTTTATGACCAAACTCGATCTCGCCTTCGCCCAATTGGTCGTAGAGCTGATCGCAAAGAATTTGCAATTGCGGCGGCTCGGATCCGACCGAGCCCAGATCCATCAGCATTTTTTCTACCAAGCCTTTTTCAAAGCCCAGCCCCGCCATTTCCGCCGGGCCCTCGATGGCCTGAACCATTTTTTCCGGAAGCAGGTTCTCCAGACGGAAGTTGTTGTGAAAGACATGCGGGATCTTGTTCTTGAACTCAAACAACTGGGAGAGGAAATCGTAGCGCAAGGAAAGCACAAAGCGAACGTTCAGGTCGCGATTGCCAATCACGGCCGCCAGCTGTTGGGCAAAAGCCATGCGCGCCTTCTTGGGGCTGCGCAGAAAGAACTCCTCGAACTGATCCAGCATGATCACCAGCGGCTGGTCCAGAATAGGGACCAGGATTTTGAAGAGCCGCTCCAAAGGCGCGGACATGACCTGGACCGCCCATTCGGATCCCGACTGGACTTTGTCGGCCCGGCGCCGGGATCCGATCGACTCCATCAGTTTGAGCAAGCCCTTGCGGATCTCGAGCTCCAGGTCCTTGAGGGGGCGCAAGCCAATCACTTGGAAGCCTTCTTGGCGAAGCTGCGGCGTGACCCCGGCTTGCAAGAGCGAGGTCTTGCCTATCCCGGAAGCGCCGTGCAACACCACCAAGCGATGCGAGACCACCAGGCTGAACACTTTACGCGTCTCTTCCTCCCGCCCAAAGAAGATGTCGGTATCGGTCTCGGCAAAGGAGTTGAGAAACTTATAGGGCCGCTTCCAGTGGCCGGCGCCCGTGCTTTGCACCAGCCGGCCCGATCCGCCGGCCGCGGTACGCTGACGAAGTTTCTCGCCGACCACCTGTTGGTTCAAGGTCTCGACAAAAGTCAGCTCGGAAATCTGAAACCAGGCCAAGACTTGCCGGCGCCAAGTACCCCTCCCGCCGGCGGCGACTTTTTCAGATA
>JAUVBB010000422.1 GCA_030591445.1 Deltaproteobacteria bacterium
ACTGCCACGGAAGGCAGCTGTGTGACTCCTTGCAAGAGCACTGACGACTGTGGCGATGCTGAACGCTGCGCCGATGTGGGGGGCGTGACAATTTGCTTGCCCACTTGCGCTGCTGACGCCGATTGCAACCCGCCGCAGCTCTGCCTAGCCGATGCCGAGGGAAATCTTTGTCAAGCCATCGCTTGTACGGACGGCTCGGAATGTCCGGATCAGACCGCCTGTCCGCTGGGCGGGGGTCTTTGTGCTCGACCTTGTGGGTCAGATGCGGACTGCGTTTTGCCGGCTTTGTGTCTAGCCGGTGGCGGGGGCGATCTGTGCCAAGAGATAGCTTGTGCCGGTGATGCCGACTGCCCGGTCGGGTCCGAGTGTGGTGCCGGCGGTATCTGTGCCCGCCCGGGGGCCGATCCCGATGGCGGAAACGCCGACGGCGGTGATGAACCCAGTGGTGGTGGCGGGTGCAATTTTGCGTCTTCGGCAGCGGCACCTAGTGGGTGGGTATCGCTGCTGCTGTTGGCCGGGTTCTGGATCGGCCGGCGCCGGAAACGCTGATGGACCGACGCTTCTTTCTCAAGCAGGTAGGGGCCGGGCTGGCCCTGGGTGGCACCGGGGCTGCTTGTGCCCGGGAGGGGAGTCGAAGTCGGCAAAAGAAGTCCGATGGCTTTTCAAGAGTAGCTGTTCTAACTGACGCCTCCGTGCGTAAAGATGGCGGCTTCGATGACAGTCGCGTGCGCGGCTTGTTGGCCGGCACCTTGGTTGCTGCCCTGGCAGCCAAAGATGCCCAAAGCGGGCTGCGTTCTTTGTTTAGCGCTGATGACGTGGTGGGAATCAAACTCAACTGCTTGGCCGGTCCACCCTTGTCTCCTTCCCGGGAGTTCTGCTCTGCCCTGGTCGGCTTGTTGAATGCGGCTGGAGTGTCGTCTGAGCGTATTGTTTTTTTCGAGCGGGGCGAGCGAGATTTGCGCAAGGGGGGCTTTTCCGTGGGCGCGCCCAAAGCCGGGCCCGCCTATATGGGCAATGATAGTCCGGGCGCTGGCTACGAGCGAGAACTGAGCATCTCGGGTCAAGTGGGATCTTGTTTGAGCCGCATTCTTACCCGGCGGATTACGGCCTTGATCAATGTCGGCGTGCTCAAGGATCACAATTTAGCCGGGGTCGGGGCCGGGATGAAAAACCTGTTCGGGCTCATTCACAATCCCAACAAATTCCACGACCACAACTGCGATCCCTTTGTGGCCGATGTCTTGGCCTTTCCCGTAATCCAGAAGAAACTCCGTTTGACCCTGCTCGATGCCATTACCGCCCAGTGTCAGGGTGGGCCCGGCTATATGCCTGCCCACGCTTGGCCCTTCAACGGTATGCTGGCATCCACCGACCCGGTGGCGCTTGATAGCATCGCTTGGGACTTGCTGGAGAGTCAGCGAAAGGCGCAAGGAATGCCGACTCTGGCGGTTGAAAATCGCGCACCCAAATGGATTCGAACTGCTGCCTTGCGCGGCCTGGGCACTGATGATCGGAGCCGAATCCGCGTCATCAAAAAAGGTTGAATATATGGCGGAACCCCTATCTGATTTTTGTGAGCGTCTGATCCAGGGTGATAAAGTCCTGGTGGCCGGGCTTGGTGACTCGCTGACTGATGGTTGGATGGTACAGGAAGGTTATTTTGACCGTTTCTGCGACGAACTGTCGGTTCAATTTCCCCAGGCGAATATCCAAAGACTCAACTCCGGGGTTCCCGGGTCCCTTGCCCTGGAAGGCCTTAGGCGCTTGGACTCCGTGTTGGCTGCCGAGCCCGATCTGGTCTTGGTGCAATTTGGCCTCAATGATTGTTTCTCCGGGGTAGCTTTGCCCGACTTCGAACAAAGCTATGCCGAGATTACGGAAAAAATTCTGCAACACGGTGCCTTGCCCTTTTTGCTGACCTCCTGCCCGGTCCTGGATCCCGAGTTCAATCAACAAATAAGTGCTTTCTATGGTGGCATTTTGTCCTTGGCCGGCAAAAAAAACGTTCCCTCCGCGGATTTGGCTGGTGCCTGGGAAGATGGCCAGCGAAGAAACCCGCGCTTGCTCCACCAAGATGACGGCGTCCACCCCAACGACGAAGGCCATCAGGTCATGGCCCAGGCGCTAGGGAAAGCCGTCACTGAACTCCGTTCTTAACTATTGTTGATAAATATTGCCAAGATTGGCTCGTTTCGCTCAAGGGCTCTGCTGGGTATTACCGTAACTGCTGAAAAAATAAGACAAACAATGCAGTGGATATTGGCATGGGTATTGCTTATCATAGACTATCGGCAAAACATAACAGGAGAAATGGCATGAGCAAGAAAGTCTTGTTGGTGGATGATACTGAAACGGTGCTCATGTTTGAAAAAATGATGTTGGCGGGTACCGGCCACCAGATCGTCACTGCTAAAAACGGAGTCGAGGCACTCAAAGTTGCCGAGGAAATTTGTCCCGACATCATTCTGCTAGACATTATGATGCCGGAGATGGATGGCATTGAAACTTGTCAGCGACTGAAGGACAGCGCCAAGACCAAGGATATTCCGGTGGTGATGGTGACCACCAAAGGCGATCCGGAACGAGTCGAAAAAGCCTATTCAGCCGGCTGTAATGATTATCTGACCAAGCCTTTGGATAAATTAGATTTGCTGGCCAAGGTTCGCAAACATCTTGGCGAATCAGACTGAGCTTCGTTCTCGCGTGAGGAAGACAATGGACAAAGGAAATCACGGCGACAAATCCTTGAAGGTCTTGGAATTGTTCACGGAGGGGAAAGCATTTACGGAAGAACTGCTGAAGGAGAACGAAAATCTCCGCTTGGTGGTGGCCAAGCTGAAGAATGAAAAGAAAGACTTGGAGAAGAAGTACATACAGGTCGATGTTCCGCGTATGCGCGAGAAGCTGCGCATGCATGAAGACGAGTTGAATGAGTTGAGAAAGGAAAACAAGGAACTCAGAGGCCAGTTTGAATCGGTGGAGGAAGAGAACCGTGAGTTTGCCGGGCGCTACGTGCAGGTCGAGCGCCAAAACTCCGCCTTGATTAACCTGTATGTGGCCAGCTATCGGCTACACTCGACTTTGAACTACACCGAGGTGGTGGAGATCGTCAAAGAGATCGTCATCAACATGGTGGGCTCCGAGGTTTTTGGGGTCTATGTTGTGGACGAGGAAGAAAAAGAGATGGTCATGATTGCCCATGAAGGTTTGGAAAACCAAACGGAGACCAAAGTGGCACTTGGGCAGGGACGCATCGGCGAAGCCGGCCAAAGCGGAGATAATTTCGTGGCTCCAGCCGGGACTGATTTGCAGGTGCGGTCCGAAGAACCCATCGCATGTATTTCCTTGAAGGTGGGAGAAAGAACCATGGGCGTGATTGCCATCTATCAGCTCATGATGCAAAAAGAAGGCTTTCATGAACTAGATTACCAGTTGTTTGAGCTACTGGGCGCCCACGCGGCCACGGCCATCTATGCCGCCAAGCTGTTTACTTTGTCCGAGCGAAAGAGAAATACCTTAGAAGGTTTTATCAATCTGATGAAGATGGATACCGATGTGACGAAACAATAAGAGGAGGGCGGGGTTGGCGTCAGGCATCATGGTTTAAGTGATCGGCGCCGGCTGGAGAAATATATGGCATTTGAAGGCTCACTCGAAGACCTGGCCATCACCGATGTGATTCAGCTACTGCATGTCTCCAGGAAGACCGGTATCTTGCGCTTGTCCGGATCGGTCGGTGAGACCTGCATTACTTTTTCCCAAGGAGATATTGTCGGTGCCAATCATCCAGCCCCTGAGGTCAACATCGGGTTGATTCTGGTTGAGATGAATTTGGTGGTCGAAGATGATATTCAAGCCGCGCTGCAACAACAAAAAGTGGCCGGCGAAAACCGCAAACCCCTGGTTACCACTTTGGTAGAGATGAACCGGCTCCAACCGGATCAAGGTTGGCAAGCCCTGGAGCGGCTTATTGAGCGTACGGTCCTGGAGGTGGTCTCCTGGAAAAAAGGAATCTTCTCTTTCGAGGTGGGTCAAATCGTCATCTCCGATGACTTTCGGCACTTTCCCGAGGGTATGGCGCCGAAGATTAGCCTTGATACCCAGAGCTTGCTGATGGATGCCATCCGTATCTTGGACGAAAGAAACCGCGTTCAGCCAGAATCGGTAGTCGCTTCTATGCTGGAGCCAACACCAGAAATATCACCACCGCCGGTATCAAATGACTCCCCCGATCAGAAACCAGAATCAGAACCGGAACCAGAAGTAGAACCGGAACCAGAAGCAGATTTTTCCGAACTGCCGGCCGTCTTACCGGGAATGCCAAGCAAGTTAGTTATGCAGCCGGTCGTGGAGCAACCTTCCGCGGCAGAGATCATGGCTCAGGTGACCGATATCGATGAAGCTGAGTTGTTGGCTTCCATCGCTGAAGAAGCTGGGCGAACGATATCGCTGTTGCGAACCAAGCAAAAGGCCGTCCTGTTTTGTTCCGATGGTTTTGTGAAGATGTCCTTGCAGACCGCCAGCCGGGCTGGAGGCGTAGATGCCTTCATCTCGGAAATAGAGCACGACATTTTACTTAAAATTGAGAACACGCTGGCTGACAATCTCTTGCCGGCGGTGGTATTAGATTGCTGCAATTCAGTGCAGGTGGAACAATGGTCTCGGCGCTGTGGGATTTTGGCCCGTCGCATCCGAAGGATCCACCCGGAAGTTCCCCTGGTTTTTCTTACCCATTCCAGCGTGAATGAATACCAAGATGCCTTTCGTTTGGGGGCCAGAGCAGTTTTACCCAAACCGGTTCTGCAGGCAGAAGGGGATAAGAACATTGTTCGGATGAAGGCTTTTCTCAAAATCTTAATGAGTTGTCTGCAATCTATTTTCGAAGAACATAAGACCTTGGCCCGGCGCGTGCTAGACAGCCACGCCCAGATGGCCATGTTGAAGCGACGGGTCCAGGAGATTCAGGATCGCAAAGCCTCCCCTGATATTTCCTTGGTGGTGTTGCAGTACATGGCCGATTATCTGGAACGATGTATCATTTTTTTGGTCAGAAAAGACGACTTGTTGGGTCTAGGCGCGTTTGGTGTAGATGAGAATCGCGAGACTCTCTCCAGTGCGGTGATGCGTCTGAAAATTCCGCTTGGTCCAGAGTCGGTGTTACAGGATGTGATAGAAAACGGCCGCGTTTTTCAGGGAGAAATTGACTCGGTCTTGGTCAACGATCGACTCTATAAAAGTATCGGGGCGCCGACCTGTCCCAATGTCTTGTTGGTTCCTTTGCGAACCGAGAAAAAGACCGTAGCCCTTATATACGGAGACTTCGGTTACAGCCAGGCAACACCCGTTCACACCGATGCCTTGGAAATACTGGCTAGTCAAGCTGGCATGGCCTTCGAACTGGCCTTGACCAGCAGGCAAGTTCCTGAAAATTAATAGCTCGTTTAAGTTTATTCTTAGGATGTGTTTTTTCGGATCCAGGCGATCATGGCATCCTTAGAAAAGCTGAGTCGGGCCGCGCCAATCTCCAGAGCTGCCTTGGGCATGCCAAAAATTACCGAGCTTTCCTCATCTTGGACGGCGGTCAGTGCCATTTTCTGTTTGGCAGCCAGCAAGCCTTCTGCTCCGTCCCGTCCCATCCCGGTAAGTAACAGGCACATGGCCCTTGCCCCATGACTGCGGGATACCGAAGAAAAGAGCTGGTCCACGGAAGGCTTGGGTCCGAGGCCATCGGCCTTGGTTATCGATAAATTTCCTTGGGCGCTTACTGACATATGATGCCCCGAGGGGGGAAGATAGACGCGGGTAGCTTGCGGTCGGCAGTTGTTCTCGGCAATTTGCACCGAAAGTGGGGTGACTGAATCCAACCAACGGGCAAAGCCTTCTACAAAACCTTCCGCCATGTGTTGGGCCACCAGGATGGGTACCTTGATATTCACATCCAAGGCTGAGAGCAAATCGCTCAAGACGGCCGGTCCGCCGGTAGAAGCGCCGATGGCCAAAATGCTTGGTGCTGCTCGACTGCTGGGCTCCGAACTTTGGGCGGCCAATGGCTTACGGTAAGAAGCCCGGGCGGCCGTCTTGTGTTGCTCATGAACAGCGGCGCGGATGAGTCTCCTGAGCTTTTGGCGCGGACGAGCGCGGCCTTGGGTGTCGAAAAATCGGGATTTGGCGACCACGTCGTAAGCCCCGGCCCGCAGTGCCTCAAACACCAAACTTTGCTTCTCTGGCGACACCATCGAACTGATGACGATGATGGGTACTTTCCGGTTTTTCAGAATTTGCTTGGTCAAGGCCAAGCCGTCCGTGTC
>JAUVBB010000509.1 GCA_030591445.1 Deltaproteobacteria bacterium
GCTTTTGGTACCCGGCAGCGGTTCAAGAGCGAGTTGGCCGCTGAAATCTCGGGTTTGCTGGCATTTTCCGCCATCAAGAACAACGATCAAGTGGGACTTCTGATTTTCACCGATCGGGTGGAAAAGTTTGTGCCGCCCAAGAAGGGCCAAAAGCACGTATTGCGGGTGATCTCGGAGATCCTGCGTTTTGAGCCCGCGCATACCGGCACCGACATCGGCGCGGCCCTGGAGTTTCTCTCTCGGGTGACCAAGCGCAAGAGCGTGGCCTTTCTGATTAGCGATTTCATGACCCAGGGCTACAACGCGGCACTCAAAGTAGCCCAGCGCCGACACGATCTGGTCTCGATTGTCTTGCAAGATCCGATGGAATCGACTTTGCCCAATGTGGGCATGGTGGCTTGCCAAGATCCCGAGACTGGCGAAGTAGTCTTGTTCCAAACCGGCTCCCGCCGGGCCCGCGAGGCAGTGCGCAGCCTGGTAGAAAGCCAGCGCAGTGATCAACGGCGCCTTTTCAGGCAGCTCAAGCTCGACTTTGTCGAATTGTCGACCGATCAGGAATACCTTCGTCCGCTGGTGCTGTTCTTCCAGCGTCGAGCCGCGAGGATGAGAGGATGAGCCGGCTTCTGCTGGCAAGCCAACTGCTCATGGTTGCGATCGGCACTGGGAGCATGGCTCGGGCCGAGAGCGAGCCTGCCGATGCCCAAGTGGAAGCACCGGCGGTTCATTCCGTATTGGCCCGGGTCGAACCCCAGCAAGTGCAGTTGGGTGAGCAGGTCGAGCTCGAAGTCAGGGTGCGCGCGGACACCGAAGCCCGCCGTTTGCCCGCGTCGCTGGATCTGGATCCTTTCGAACTGCTGGGCCACACGCGCAGTGTTGAAGAGGACGCCGATGGCAAGTGGGAAGTGTTTCGCTTGCAGATCGTGACCTATGCCAAGGTGGGGGAGCTTACGGTCCCCGGATTCAAGCTCTTGCCGGCACGGGATTCGGCAGATGGCGGCGAAGATGATGGTGCAGATGATGGTGCAGATGATGGCGCAGATGATGGCGCAGATGATGGCGCGGAGATCGAAGTTCCCTCGGTGCCGGTTCGCGTGGGCAGTGTGTTGGCCGGAATCGAAAATCCCGAGCCACGTGACCTGGCCGGCCCGGTGGCGGTGCGCGTCCACGATTATCGCTTGCTAGTGTTTTTGGGCTTGTTGCTTTTGTGGCTACTGACTGCCTTGGCCTTGCGCAAAACCCGGAGGGCGGTGGCTGCCGAACCGCGGCAGCGGGCCCTGGCCCCGGCGCGACCCGCGCACCTGATCGCCATGGAGAAATTGCGCCAAATCGTCGATGACGATTTGCTGCGCCAGGGCCTGACCCACGAGTACTTCGTACGCCTTTCCGAGTCGATCCGCGAGTATTTGGGCAATCGCTATCAGTTCTTTGCCCTGGACCTGACCAGCCAGGAATTGCTGGATGAGGTCCGAGACCGGCCCACGCCGGGCCTGGATCTGACCCAGGTGCAACAAGTACTAATGGATGCGGACCTGGTGAAATTTGCCCGCCTTGATCCTAGTGATGATATGGCTTCGCGTTCGATCGACAACGCCTTCTCCCTGGTGGAAAAGACCCGCGCCCGGGCAGAAACAAGCGAGGCGGCCGGATGATTCGTTCGACAGAATTTCAGTTTGGCTCGCCCTGGGTACTGGCCCTTATGGTTGTGCTTCCCCTGGTGATTGTCAGCCTGTTCTGGTTGGAACGCAGGCGCTGGCAGACGACGCCCGGCAAGGGCGCTTTGGCCGAATCCGAAAGGGTGCGGCGCCTGCTTGCGGCTTGCTTGGTTTTTTCGGTGGGCGCGACCCTGGGCGGTGTCTTTTCTACTTTCTGGGTCTTGCTTGTTTCTCAGTCCCCTCCTTATGAAAGCCCCCTGTTTTTGGGCGGGCTGAGCTTGCTGGGGCTGGTGGTGGTGTTGGCTGCTGTTGCCATCGGCTTCAAGCGACGCCACCGACCGGTTTTGATCTTGTCCACGGCGAGCTTGCTCGGCGGTATTCCCGAAGGCCGGCCATCGCTGTTTCGTTTTCTGGCGCCGCTGTTGCGCCTTTCGGCGGTGGCCCTGCTTTTGCTTGCCCTGGCCCGGCCCCAGGTGGCCACCACTGAGGCCGACGTATTTACCGAGGGCATGGACATGGTGTTGACCCTGGATGTCTCGACCAGTATGCGGGCCGTCGACTTTGCCCCGGCCATCCGTCCCCGGGATCGCAAGAGCCGCATCGATGGGGCCAAAGAGGTGATCGGTCGTTTCATCAAGCAGCGCCAGCAAGATCGGCTGGGGCTGGTAGTGTTTGCCGCCGATGCTTTTACCCAATGCCCGCTCACCCTGGATTACTCGGTGGTGCATAACATTCTCGGTGCCATCAAGACCGGTGTCATCGATGACGGCACTGCCATTGGCAACGCCATCATTGTATCGGTCAATCGTTTGAAGGAATCCGAGGCCAAGAGCAAGGTTATCATCCTGTTGACCGACGGTGACGATAATGCCAGCAAGATAACGCCCATGCAGGCGGCCGAGATCGCCAAGCAACAGAACATTAAGATTTTTCCGATTCTGGTGGGCAAGGGTGGACGGGTACCCTATCCGGTAAAAGACGTCTTTGGCCATACCCACTACCGGCAGGTGGAGATTCGCACCGATCCTGAGTTGTTAAAAAACATCGCTTCCGTGTCCCAGGGAAAATTCTATCGGGCCGTGGACGAGCAAGCGCTGGAGGAGGATTTTCAAGACATTCTGGATCATATGGAAAAAACTCGTTTGATGGATCCCGGTAAATTTACCCGCACCACCGAGGTCTTTCAGTTGGCTTTGTTGCCAGCGGTCTTGGCCATCTTGTTGGAGTTGGCTTTGCGGTGGACCGTATTTCGTCGCTTCCCGTAAACGGGTTTGGAGGCAAGAGACGTGCGTTTTGCAGCCCAAGAATACTTCTACTGGCTTTTGCTGATCCCCTTGGTAGCGGCCGGGGGGATAGCGGCTTTGGTGCGGCGCCGGCGCGCCAACCAGAAGGTGGCTGACGCACCCCTGCTTATGCGCCTGGCCGCCGAAGCATCCCTGGAACGAGAGATCCTGCGCCTGACCTTGATCGTCCTAGCGCTTACCGCCCTGGTGGTTGCACTGGCCCGACCCCAGTTTGGTACCCATTCCAAACTGGTCAAGCGGCGGGGAGTGGATGTAGTGGTGGCCCTGGATGTGTCCAAGAGCATGCTGGCCCGGGATGTATCGACCCGGCGCACCGGCAATCGTTTGCGTCGGGCCAAAATGGAAGTCAGCGGTCTGATTGATCGATTGCAAGGCGATCGTATTGGCCTGGTCGCATTTTCCGGGGCCGCGTTTGTACAAAGTCCCCTGACCTCTGACTATACCGCTACCAAGCTCTTTTTGCGGGCCATGGAAGCGGGCTCGATTCCCGTGGGTGGCACCAACTTTTCCGAGGCCTTACGAACTGCCCATCAGCTATTCGAAAATGCCCGTGGTGGATCGCGGTCGAAGGTATTGGTGATCATTTCCGACGGGGAGGATCATGAAGGCGGTTTCGAAGAGGAAATTGAGAAACTGCAAAAAATGGGTGTGGTGGTGCACGCGGTGGGCATCGGCACCCAGATAGGTGAGCTGATCCCAGACCCGGATGGCAAGTACTTGCGGCGGGATGGAAAAACCATCATGACCCAATTGCATGAGAGCACTTTACGGGCCCTGGCCGAAGCCACTGGCGGTCTTTATATCCATTCGGCGGCCGGCGATCTCGGTTTTGAGGCGATTTACGATGTACTCAACCGCATGCACAAGACCGACTACGAGGCCCGGGTAGAGTCGGTATATGAGGAGAAGTTTCAGCTTTTCGTTTTCGTGGGCTTCTTGCTGTTGCTGGCAGCGACCTTTGTGTCCCGCCGGCGAGAAATCAGCCAAGAAATCACCAATGAGGTGCGGTCGTGATTGGCAAACTCTTTTTGTCGGTGAGTCTAGTCATGGCCGGGGCCGCCCCGACCGCCGCCGGTGAGTTGTTTTCCCGGAGTCTGCCCGCGGTGCAAGCGGGCAACCAGCTTTATCATGATCAACAATACCAACAAGCCCTGGAACAATACGAGCGCGCCGAACAAGAACTCGATCAAGAGCCACGCATTCACTTTAATCGCGGCAACACCTTGTTCAAACTGGGGCGTCCGGGTGAGGCGCGGGCCGCCTACTTGCGGGCGCTGGGGACAGACGATCCAGAGCTGAAAAAGCAAAACCTCTACAATATCGGTAACTCTTTTTTGGCCGAAGGCTCTTTCCCGGATGCCGCGGCCTACTATCGGCGGGTTCTTGAACACGATCCGCAGCATGAGCAAGCCCGGTTCAATTTAGAAATCGCCCTGCGGGCCATGCAGCAGCAAGAAGATCAGAAGAACAAAGATGACCAGAAAAAAGACGGGGATCAGAAGCAAGACGAACAGAAGCAAGACGAACAGAAGCAAGACGAACAGAAGCAAGACGAACAGAAGCAAGACGAACAGAAGCAAGACGAACAGAAGCAAGACGA
>JAUVBB010000011.1 GCA_030591445.1 Deltaproteobacteria bacterium
CTGTCACCATGCCGCCAGGCGCAGACAAGGGCAACAAAAGTGCGGTCAGATCCGAAAAGCCGATGAAGAGTTTGGCCCGTTTGGCGATGCGATCCAGGTTCAGGTGATCGAGCAGCCGAGCCGAACCATACCCGCCCCGGATGGCCCAAACTGCCTGGCTGTCAGCCTCCATCAAGGCCGCGGTCACGCGGGCGGCCCGCTGCGCGTCGCTGCCCGCAAACAAACCCCGACGAGCAAATTCCGCCCGCTCGACCAGCGGCTCGAAGCCCAGGCGACAAAGTTGATCTACCCCTCGATCGAACAACTTTTTATCAAAGGGGCTGGCCGGCGCCACTAAGCGGATCTTCGCGCCCGGCTGCAGGGCCGGCGCCTTCTTGATTTGGACCAAACGCATCGCACCCGCATCATAGAGATTTTGACGCCGGGAGGCAATCATCTGACAAAAAAAAGGGCACCTAAGAAGGTGCCCCAATCAACTCAATCTATTTTTTACTAAGGATGACTGTTCAAGTTGCCCGGAAGTTGGTCGATGTAGTCTTGCACGATAGCCCGGTGGCTTTCCGAGTCGAGAGTTTTGCCGAGCAAATGAGAAGCAGCCGTGATGGCCAGATCGACGGCTTGGCTACGGATCTCTTCGATGGCCCGGTTTTTTTCTTCTTCGATCTGACGCCGGGCTCGTTCGGTCAACTCAGTCGCTTCGCGTCGAGATTTTTCCATAATCTCTTCGCCGGCGCGCTGGGCTTCATCTTTGGCTTTGGTCAGGAAATTCGCCGCCTCCTGACGCTGCTTATCGGCCAAGGCCCGCTGGCCAGCAATCGCCTCTTCGGCACCAGCTTTGGCCTGGTCAGCCTTTTCGAGCGCTTCGCGAATCTTCCCCTCGCGCTCGTGCACCATTTTCAAGATCGGCTTCCAGACCAGCTTGCCCATGATGGCCATCAGGAGCCCGAAAATAATCAGCGTCCAGATGAGCGTACCCGGGTGAACCTGCATCAGGGAAAACGCTTCGCCTTCGCCACTTGAACCAGCCAAAGCCGTGAGCAAGACCTGTGGATCGACATGGGTCAAGACCATATGGCACCTCCAGTACCTATCCGCAATCCTCTCCCGACAGGGCCAGGCATGGTTCTAGCTTAATGAACCAGACTGTTGCGTTTGCCCTGCAAGATTTTGCGACGGCTTACGCCTACTTCAGTGCCATCAAGATGCAGACGACTTCCGCAAAGAGGGTCACACCCTCGATGAGAGCGCATGCAATGATCATGGTGGTCCGGATGTCGCCGGATGCGGACGGTTGCCGCGCCGTGCCGTGCATGGCTCCTTCAGCAATCCGGCCAATGCCGTACGCGCCACCGATGACTGCCATTCCTGCTCCGATTCCCGCTGCGAGATGTGCCAGCATGCCTCTGCCTCCTTCAAGAGATGTCTAGTGCTCCCCCGCCACCAGCAAGCCGATGAACAGGGAAGTCAACATGGTAAAAATATAGGCCTGTAAAAAGCCTACGAAAATTTCTAACACATACATGAAAATGCCGAAGCCCAAGGTAACCGGGATAATCGCCGCGCCCATGACAAAGATGAGCCCAATCAGGCTCAGGAGCACGACGTGACCGGCCACCATGTTGGCAAAAAGACGAACACAGAGAGCAAAGGGCTTGGCCAAGATACCCATCAGCTCTACCACCACCATCACCGGCGCCAGCCAAGCTGGCACGCCATGCGGAACCAGATGCCCAAAATATCCCAAGACACCCATCTTGCGCATGCCAGCAAACTGTATGACCAAAAAGGCCATGATCGCGAGGCCGGCAGTAACGCTGATATTGCCGGTAGCGGTCGATCCGTAGGGAATCAAACCCATCAGATTGCACACCAGGATGAAAAAGAAGGTCGTGCACAAATAGGAGATGTATTGTTCGGCGGCATGCTTGCCCATGGTAGGGATGGCAATTTCGTCACGGATAAACAGTACGAAGGCCTCGACCGCCGAACTGAAGCCCTTGGGGATAAGCGCGATTTTGCGCCGTACCAAAATGCCCATGATCAGCAATAGCCCGGCGGCGATAAACATCATCAATACGTGTCGACTGACCGACATGTTGATGTCCAAGCCAAAAAGCTGGAAATGGAATAGATTGGGGTTGAGATGCACCGGGGAGGCCCATTCCGAAGAAGGAAGCTCCCATTCCCAACCGTTGGTGATATGGTGCAGGATCATATCCTTGACCTGCTCACCCACACTCTTGCCGGCATGCGCTGCGTTTTCAACCACGGTCCGTAGCTCCTGGGATGGTTTCAGCGCGATTTCGCATTCGTCGCGCCGATCGTTCCAAACCGCCGATTTCAATGCCCATAAATAACGTGATGCCAGTCAGCAAACCCAAGACGAAGCCGTTCGGGTCCAGCCAGCGCAGGCCAATAACCAAGCCGGCCAGCACACCCATTAGCATCATCCGTACCAGAATGCCGCCCATGACATACTTGAGAAAAGTTCGGTTGTCGCCGGACAGCGCCTTGCGACCAGTCCACCAACCCGAAAGACCCATGACGCCGGCCAGCAGCCAGCCGCCAAGAGCACCGGGCGCCCATAAGGACCCCGTGCGCGCAATCAACAACAAAGCCAAAGTACCGGCGGCCAATAAAGAAACGAGCAGCATCAGCATTGCCCGGCCCGGTGCCTCAATCTTTTGGTTTGTTGTTTGTTGGGTCATTTTCTTCTTTGGGATCCTTCTGCAAATGGAACACGATCTTAAAAAAATGATAAAAACCCGACACGATTCCCAGTAAAGATCCTGCCAGTAGACACCACGGTTCCGTTTCAAACTTCTGATCCAGCCACCAACCACCGTAAACGCCCACCACCATACATCCGAGAAACATAGTGCCGATATTCATGTACGGCGCTATTTTCGTTAGCGACGAGGCGAACTTTTGCACCGCTCCCTCCGACGCGTATATTGCGCGTGGGACATATCATGGCCCATGCTCTGAATCAATAGTTTTTGTGACAAATTTTCTAACCCCTTATCCTGGCTAACGCCGGATGACTGCCGCCTCATTCCGGTGCCGGTGCCGATGTCTCTTTTGAGGGCGAAGCCGGAGACGGGCTTGGTTTTTCCGGCACTGGTTTTTCAGCAGCTGCCGGGGCTGGAGCCGGCTTCTTTTCCGGAGCCACCGGCGGTTTTGCCTTTGGCTCGGCCGTCGTCTCGGTTTTTGGCGATTTTTCTGCCGGCTTCTGACTGGGCGCCTTGTCGATCGCCCCGGCATCCTTGTCGACAGTCTTTGCCGCAGGGGGCAAAGTAGCTTTTTTCTCAATGGTCACTGGTTTCTTGGGTACCGCCTTAGGAGCTGGCCCTGCTTTCTTCTCCACCGGCTTAGGCCGAGGCAAATCTTTGACTGCCGCGGGCCTGGCTTTGGGCACGGCAATTGGGCGGGCGGTTTTGGCCAAGGTTCCGTCTTCCTGCATTGCCTGGCTTTGCAGAGATTCAAGCTGGATCTTTACCAAGTCGGGCCGGGGATGTTTTTTCAAGGCAATCAGGTAGTATTTCTCTGCCTGGCGATGATCTCCCATCTCTTGAAAACACATGCCTAGTTCAAACAAGCTGCGCGATTCGATTTCTACTTCCGGGTGCAAGTCCAGCAATCGCAAATGTGCCTCGGAGGCCTGCTGGTAGCGCCCTTCCACATAGTAGGAGTTGGCTACCAGGAGCATGGCCTCGGTGGCAATGGGCCCGCTGCGGTGGTTTTCAAGCAACAAGCGAGCCTCGGTACGCGCCTGGTTAAACTCGCGAATCATGAAATTGCTTTGGGCAATGCGGTATTGAAATTCTTCGATGCCCTCTCGTTTGGGAAAGGCATGAACCAAGCGCTCGAATTCCAGGGCGGCGGTACGATAATCCCGCAGCCGATCATAGAAGATGAAGGCAATTTCTCGGTGGGCATCGAAGGAAAAAGATCCCGCCGGATCGAGCTTGAGTGCCTCGCGCAACCGGGCGACGGCGCGGCGGGGCTGGCCCAGATACAAGTGCTCGATGCGGCCGGCCTGGTATAAGACCATGGCGCGGCGTAGGCGATCAGCGGGTGCTTGGCTCTGGCCCAAATCCCGGGCCAAGGACAAAAAGTGACTTTCAGCGTCTTCGTAACGGCCGTCGTACAGCATGCCCAGTCCCCGCCGATGATCGACCTCGAACTCATCGCCCGAACAGCCGGCCAGCAACAGCAAAAAAACGAAAAGGGCACAAATCCCTCTCATGACAAGGGCTCCTCTGCGGGCTCCTCTGCGGATTCCTCCTCCTTTTCCTCTAATCGTGCCATGCCCACCACGCGTTCGCCCTCTTTTAGGTCAATAAGACGCACGCCCTGGGTCGCCCGGCCCATGATGGAGATTCCCTCTACCTGGGTACGGATAACCATGCCCCCGTCGGTGATCAACATCAGATCGTTGTCGCTCGCCACCTGGGTTACGCCTACCACCGGCCCGGTCTTGGCCGTCACCTGGCAAGTCTTGACCCCCACCCCTCCGCGGGCGGTCAGGCGGTATTCGTCCAGCTCCGAACGCTTGCCGTAACCGTTCTCGCTCACGGTGAGAATGGTGGCACCGGGGTTGACCACTTCCATCGAAACTACCCGGTCGTCCTCTTTGCGCAGGCGAATGCCACGGACCCCGCGGGCCGTTCGACCCATGGCCCGCGCATCAGCCTCGCGGAATCGTACCAACATGCCCTTGCGGGTGCTGATTAGAATCTCTTGCTCTCCGCTGGTGACGCAGGCGCCAATAATCTCGTCGTCAGGATCTACCCGCATGGCCTTGATGCCGGAGACATTGATGTGCGCGTAAAACTGGAGCAGGCTTTTCTTGATATAACCCTTGCGGGTGACCATGCACAGGTGATGATCCTTCATCTCATCGAAAGATCGGATGGGTTCAATAGCGGCCACCTGCTCGCCTTTTTGCAAGCGGGCCAGGTTGACCAGCGCGGTCCCTCTGGCCGCCGGGTTGGCTTCGGGCACTTGGTAAACTTTGAGCGCCAGGGCACGGCCGGCTTGGGTAACGATCAGGATGGTGCTGTGAGTCGAAGCCACAAAGACATTTTCGACGAAGTCTTGATCGCGGGTGTTCATGCCGCTACGGCCGCGGCCGCCGCGTCGTTGTCGTCGATAGAGTGCGAGCGGACTGCGCTTGATGTAACCGGCATGACTTATGGTCACGACATAATCTTCGTCGGTCAGCAGATCCTCGATGGTGATCTCGCGAGTGTCGTGCGCAATTTCGGTGCGCCGTTCGTCACTGTATTGACGCTTCATTTCTTCGAGCTCTTCTACCACCACGTTCATCAGTTTGGCCATATCGGCCAAGATGGCGGTCAGCCGGGCGATCTCGATCCGCAGTTGCTCGAGCTCTTTTGCGATCTTCTCCCGCTCCAGGCCGGTCAGACGCTGTAATTTCATGTCCAAGATGGCCTGGGCCTGGCGTTCGGTCAACGCGAAGTGTTCCACCAGCCCCAGTTTGGCTTGCCCGGGATCTTTGGCGGCGCGAATCAGTTCGATCACCTGGTCCAGATGATCCAGTGCGATTTGCAAACCCTCCAGGATATGGGCCCGTGCCTCGGCTTTCTGCAACTCAAAGTTGCAACGCTTGCGCACCACATCTCGCCGGTGGTTGATATAGTGTTCGATCATCTCTCGCAGGTTGAGCACCCGCGGTTGCCCGGCAACAATGGCCAGCATGATGATGCCGAAAGAGCTCTGCAAAGATGTCTGCTTGTAGAGCTGGTTGATCAGAATTTCGGGTACCGCGTCTCGCTTCAGTTCGATGACCACCCGCATACCGGTCCGATCACTCTCGTCGCGAATGTCGCTGATGCCCATTATTTTCTTGTTGCGCACCAAATCAGCGATGCGCTCAACCATGCGGGCCTTGTTGACCTGATAGGGCACCTCGCTGACCACCACGCTGACACGCTTGGTTTTGGGATGGGTCTCGGTATTCAAGCGCGCCCGTACCGACAAGATACCCCGACCGGTCCGATAGGCTTGTTTGATGGCGCCGGTGCCGTAAATGATGCCGCCGGTGGGAAAATCGGGGCCGGGAATATGGGCCATCAAATCGTCAACGCTGGCTTCGGGATTTTGAATCAAGTGCACGGTGGCGCTGATCACCTCGGCCAAGTTGTGCGGCGGAATATTGGTGGCCATGCCCACGGCAATGCCAGTGGAGCCGTTGATCAGC
Source organism: Deltaproteobacteria bacterium (assembly GCA_030591445.1). Classification (GTDB taxonomy): domain Bacteria; phylum Myxococcota; class B64-G9; order B64-G9; family B64-G9; genus JAUVBB01. The sequence continues at coordinate 6,227 of JAUVBB010000011.1, forward strand.
AGGTTGGGAATCTTGGCCGGCAAAATACTGGGCTCTTCTGCCGAACCGTCGAAGTTGGGTACGAAATCGACCGTGGCCTTGTCGATGTCGGTCAGCATCTCCTCGGCCAGTTTCTGCAGGCGGGCCTCGGTATAGCGATAGGCCGCGGCCGGATCGCCGTCGATGGAACCAAAGTTGCCCTGGCCATCGACCAAGAGACAGCGCAGGGCCCAGGGTTGCGCCATGCGCACCAAGGAATCGTAGACCGCCGCGTCGCCATGAGGATGGTACTTCTTGAGCACTTCGCCGACCACACCGGCGCATTTGGAATATTTGCGATTGTGCAGCAAGCCTTCGGTGAACATGGCGTAGAGTATCCGTCGATGCACGGGCTTGAGCCCGTCGCGCACGTCGGGCAAGGCCCGGCCAATGATCACGCTCATGGCGTAGTCGAGATAGGAAGATCGCATCTCGTCTTCGATGTTGACCTGAGCTTGTCCTTGAGTCTCAACCATTTCTTCTCGCTTTCATCTCCAAGCACATGAATATTATGCGTAATTTCTGCCTTTGTGTACCATCCTGCCCGACCGCTGTCAATGAATTTTCCCGGACAGCAAGTCAAAAATTACCTGAAAATACAGTGTATTACACAGGACAACGGGGAAGCCCATGATCCGTTGACGGATGGGGCTCAGGCGCGGTACACTGCCGGCAATTATGCGCTACCTCTATGGAGATCTCAGCGAGTTTCCAGCCCAAGAAAATGTACTAGATCTGCTCCAACGTTTTGTCGACATGGCTGTCGACGCTTTGCTTCTGGACGCTAAGATCGAAGAGACATTGGCTGCCACTGAAGAGGAAAAACTCTTCATGGTTGAGACGCTTTCAGAAATCGATCGCTTCGCGGGTTCGGTGCAAACTGCCATCGAGGACAGTACACCGTCCTCGGCCAACGATGACGTGGTATCGGTCATTGCCCAGGGCGCCGCCGATCAGCTCGATCAATTCCTCTCCGAGGCCAAGCGCAAACTGGCCCAACAAATTGAACAACGCATCGGCCGCAACCAGGCCGAAGTGGCCAGCATGTCAAAAGGGATTCACGAAGCCTTTCGCAAGTTCTTCACCCCTTCCGTGATACCCATCCATTCCAACGCTTTGCGTTGCGCCCTGCATGGACAAAGCTACCAGGCCACGGCTGAAATCCTGGATGTCAACGGCATCCTTTGCGGCTACGCTATTGACACTTCGGCTTCAACTTTCTTTCGCGAGCCCAAACGGCTCGCCGCTCTCTGTCCGGGCAAGTTGGAGTTTCCGGTGGGAACCAAGAAGGCCTGGTTGAAAAAAGAACCCGTGGTCGAGACTCTGCGCCTCGACGATGCCACCCTCTCGCTGGTGCTAGACCAGGAAGAGGAAGTCGAGATTCGCCTAATCAAGCAGTCCGGATCGCATGTCGACGGCGTATCCGCCCATATCAAAAAGGGCCGGCAGGGCGGCATTTCGGTGTTTCGCCTCGATGCCGCCGGAAAAGAAACACCGGTGCCCGAGAGCATACTTAATCCGGCCCACACCGAGGCCCTGGCCGAATTTTGGCGACAGTTGTCGCCGGCGGTCCGCGCGCTCTACCGCACCCGGGGCAATCTGTCGACCATCGCCATCGACGGCAAGGAAGTGGTCTCTGCCCGCTTGGTGGTGGACTTGGTTCGCCGCTTGGTCGGGTACCTGGCGCCCACCATCGTAGAAATAGGAAAGCGCAGTCCAGCCAAAGGAGAATTTTGTTTAAAGATCGATCACGAAGGTGGTCGCCGAGAAGAGATATACGTCCAGAAGGCCGAGTTGATGGCCCGCATCGCCCCCTTGCCTGCCGATCGGCAAGAATTGTTTACGCCATTAAATATAGATCCGAAAATATAGATCCGAAATAGGCGAGGGCCCGATCACCAGCGCAGCACGGCTGAGGCCCAGGTAAAACCGGCGCCGAAAGAAGCCAGCACCAGCAGATCGCCACGGTGAATGCGACCTTCTTCTTCGGCGTCACGTAGGGCCAAGGGGATGCTGGCCGCGGTGGTGTTGCCGTAGCGTTCGATGTTCGAATAGACCTTGTCCATGGAGATACCCAGGACCTTGGCGGCGGCTTCATTGATGCGTAAGTTGGCCTGGTGCGGAACCAACAAATCCATATCGTCCAGGCTCAGGCCGTTGGCGGTCAGGCCTTGCAATATCACCTGGGGCAGATATTTGATGGCGTGGCTAAAAACCCGCCGGCCCTGCATTTGGGTGTAATGCTTTCCCTCTGCCAACATCTGCTGGTTGAGCCGGTCAGGATAGAGACGCGAGCCCGGCGCTTCGACCCAGAGCGCTTTGGCGTATTTTCCGTCCGCATGCAGGTGGGTTGACAGCAGGCCCCGCTCGCCAACCTCACCAAGGTCACCGGCGGTGAGCAGCACCGCGCCAGCGCCGTCACCGAACAGGCAGGTGACGTCCCGGCCGCGGGTGGTTTTGTCCAGGCCGGTACTGTGAACCTCGGCGCCCACCACCAGCACGCAATCGTATTGGCCGCAGCGAATCCAGGCGTCGGCTACACTTAGGCTATAGATAAAACCGGAGCATTGGTTGCGTACATCCAGGGCGGCGATACCGGGCAATTCCAGCAGGTCTTGCAGCAGACAAGCCGAACCCGGGAAATTGTAATCGGGCGACAAGGTGGCAAACACGATGCAGTCGATGTCTTTTACCGATAGACCGGCCTGCGCCACCGCCTGCTGGCTGGCCGCCAAGGCCAGATCGCTGCCGCCCATCTCGCAGTCGACCCAGCGCCGCTCGCGAATGCCCGATCGCTCGACGATCCAGGCATCGGAGGTATCCATCATGTCGGCCAGTTCTTGGTTGGTCACCACCCGGTCGGGAAGTGCCCCACCCACGCCAGCGATGATGCTTCGTCTCATATCAGATATCCAAGTTGACCACTTCGAGGGCGTTTTGCTCGATGAACTCTCGGCGGGGCTCGACGGTATCCCCCATAAGCATGGTGAAGACCTCGTCGGCTGCCACGGCGTCATCAACCCGAACCTGGATTAGGGTTCGGCTTTCTGGATCCATGGTGGTTTCCCAGAGTTGATCGGGATTCATCTCACCCAGACCTTTGTAGCGGGTAAAAGTTTGGCCCGCCTTGCCGGAGTTGAGTACATGATTGAGAACCTGGTCCGGTTGCGAGATCGAGACCGCACCTTCTTTGCTGGACATCTCGAAGGGCAACTCGCCGCGGTCGCTGAATCCCTCGCGCAATTTTCTCAGCTCGGTATAATCGGCGCGGGTGAGAAAGTCGCGATCGATGAGGGTCTCTTTCTTGGCCCCGCTTTCCTGGGTCTCGATGCGCAGCAAATAACCCGGGTAGCGCGGATCTTCTTGCAGTGCCGGGTAGAGGGGCAAAACTTCGGGGTGAAACTTCTCGAGATAGGCCGAGATGGCTTCAATTTGTTGGGACAGCTTCTGTTTGTCGGTCACCGAGCCCGCGTCCATGTCGGTGGCCATGATCAAGGCTTCGACCACCCGGCGATCTCTACGCTTGCCGATGCGGGCCAAGATTTCACGGAAGCGAAGTAGGTTCCGGCAGAATTCTTCGAGTTCTGCCGCCGAAAGAGATTCTCCTCGGCCATCCTGGGCCGTGAGCGTGGTGCGGCGGGAGCCATTCCGGAGCAGATGATCGGCCAAGGATTTTTCGTCTTTGAGATAGGTCGATTTCTTGCCCTTGGCCAGGCGATACAGGGGCGGCTGGGCGATGAATAAATGCCCTTGTTCAATGATCTCACGCATTTGCCGGTAGAAAAATGTCAGCAACAGGGTGCGAATGTGACTGCCGTCAACATCGGCATCGGTCATGATGATGATCTTGTGATAACGCAACTTCTCGATGTTGAAGTCTTCCTTGCCAATGCCGGTGCCCAGCGCGGTGATCATGGTGACAATTTCGGCCGAGGAAAGAACGCGATCGAAGCGGGCTTTTTCTACGTTTAGGATCTTGCCTCGCAGCGGCAAGATGGCCTGGTTCTTGCGGTCCCGGCCCTGCTTGGCGCTGCCGCCGGCGCTGTCGCCTTCGACCAGATACAATTCGCTCAAGCTAGGATCTCGCTCTTGGCAGTCGGCCAATTTGCCCGGCAGGCTCATGCCTTCTAGGACCCCTTTGCGCCGAACCATCTCCCGGGCCTTGCGCGCCGCCAAGCGGGCCCGGGCGGCCTGGATGCCCTTGTTGCAGATGACCTTGGCCACCTTGGGGCTCTCTTCCAGATAGGCGCCCAACTGCTCGTTGACCACGGTTTTTACAATGCCTTCGACCTCGGAATTGCCCAGCTTGGTCTTGGTCTGCCCTTCGAACTGCGGTTCAATCAGCTTAACCGAAATGACCGCGGTGAGGCCTTCGCGAATGTCGTCGCCGGTGGGATTTTCGCGCAAATCCTTGGTCAGCTTGTTCTTCTGCCCATAGAAATTAATGGTGCGGGTCAGCGCCGAGCGTAAGCCCACCAGGTGGGTACCGCCCTCGACGGTGTTGATGTTGTTGGCGTAGGCGAAAATGTTCTCTTGGTAACTGTCGTTGTATTGCAGGGCCACTTCCACCGCCACGTCACTGCTCTCGCCGGCGATGTAGATCACGTTGTCGTGTAAGAGGGCCTTGTTCTTGTTTAGATGGGTGACGAAACTCTTGATGCCGCCGTCATACTGGAATTCCCGACTCTTGCCCGATCGTTCGTCGAGAAAAGTAATTTTGATTCCCCGGTTGAGGAAGCTCAGCTCTCGCAAGCGGCGGCTCAAGACGTCAAAGCGATAATCGGTGGTTTCAAAAATCTCGTCATCGGCCAGGAAGGTGATCTTGGTGCCAACCTGTTGGGTCTCGCCGACAATTTCCAAAGCCGTGCAGGCATCACCCCGGCGGTATTCCTGGCGGTAGATTTTGCCATCGCGGAAGATTTCCAGCTCCAGATGCGAGCTCAAGGCATTGACCACCGAGACGCCCACCCCGTGTAGACCGCCCGATACCCGGTATACCTGAGAGTCGAATTTTCCGCCGGCGTGGAGGGTGGTCATGACCACTTCGGCCGCCGACTTCTTCTCAATTTTATGCTGGTCTACCGGAATTCCCCGGCCATTGTCTTCGACGGTGACCCGGTTGTCCGAGTGCACGATAACCGCGATAGAGTCGCAAAAACCGGCCAAAGCCTCGTCGATGGAGTTGTCCACCACCTCGTAGACCAGATGATGAAGCCCGTCGATTGAAGTCGATCCGATGTACATGGCCGGCCGCTTGCGCACTGCTTCCAGACCATCCAAAACCTTAATCTGCTCGGCATCGTAGGTCGAATTGTTCTCTATTTTGGTGCCGTCTTCTTTTTGTTCTTCCATGGTTTAAGCCTTTGTGTTTCTTTTGGAAATCCACCTGCTCACGAAACCGTGCCAACTTAACACGTTCGCCGGAGGGAGTAAAGGAAAAAAGCCTTGCGATTTACAATATAAGCTATTGTTTTACAAGGGAAAAATCACTGGTTTTTCTCGGTGGACGGGGACTTCAGCTCGGCACGGTCACCGGCCCAAAACAACAAGCCCCCGCCCAGCGCTAAGAGACCGGTCCACCACAGGTTTTGCGCCTGGCCCAGCACCCAGGATCCCAGAAAAAACATGCAGCCGTAGACCACCGCTACTCCGCCTAGCCAAGTCATGAGCACTCTGCGGCCCAAGCCATGGCCCTCCACGGGGAAGGGCCAAAAGCCCCCGGGCCTAACCCTTTGGCAAAAGCGCTGCAGTAATTCCCGCGGCTCTGGTGGGGTCAGAAAGGTGACCGAAATCCATACCACCAGCGATACCGAAACCACCAACATAGCTTTGATATACAAGGGCAGGGCCTCTTCCGCGAAAGCATCGCGGACGGCCATACCAATAGCCAAGAGCAAAGAAGTACCCAGGGCGGACAATTCGCTCCAGGCATTGATGCGCCACCAGAACCAACGCAAGATCAGCACCGCGCCCACGCCCGCGCCCATGGCCCAGTAAAATTCCCAGGCGGCTGAGATGCGGTCGATGGTCAGCGACACAGCGGCCCCCACCACGGTCAGAATCAAAATGGTTATCTTAGACACCACCACATAGTGGCGATCGCTGCGCTTCGGTTGAAAGAAGCGCTTGTAAATATCGTTGACAATATAGGAGGATCCCCAGTTTAACTGGGTGTCGATGGTAGACATGAAAGCGGCCAAAAAGACGGCCACGAACACCCCGCGCAGGCCGGCCGGCAAAATGTCCGCCATCAGCTTGGGATAGGCTTCTCGGTCAGAGGCTAACTCTGGCATCAGCACCATCGAAGCCAAGGCCACCACCACCCAGGGCCAGACCCTCAGTACGTAATGGGCGAAGACGAACCAAAGCGTACCCGCCCGGGCATGTCTCTCGTTTTTGGCCGACATCATGCGTTGAATCATATAGCCGCCGCCATCGGCATTGTGACTGGACCACCACATAATCAAAACAAAGACTAAAAAGGTATACCAAGTTTCGGGGGGAGCGTTCGCGCCCGGGAACAATCGCAGGGTATCGTCGCCCCGGGCGGATATTTTCTCGACAATAGCGGTCATGCCCCCGGCTTCCCGGGCGGCCAATATGGCAAAAACCACCGATCCAACCATGGCTACTGAAAACTGGATCAGGTCGGTAACCACCACCCCCCAGAAACCTCCCAACAGCGAATAAAAAAGGGCCACGGCCATGCAGATGACCACCGCCCAGACGATGGGAATATCCAGAAACGCACTCAAGACAGTGGACATGGCGGCGGTCACCCAACCCATCACCACAAAATTAAACAGGGTAGAGAAGAGACCGGCCTTGAAAGCGCGTAGAAAGGCTGCCGGCTTACCGTGATAGCGCAACTCGATGAGTTCGTTGTCGGTGATGATTTCGGCCCGGCGCCATAGCCGTGAAAACACCAGCGCCGATAACACATGGCTGATAGCCAAGGTCCACCAAAACCAGTTGCGCCAAATTCCCCCGTCGCGGACGAACTCGGTTACCACCAGCGGAGTATCGGCGGCGAAAGTGGTGGCCACCATGGAACTGCCGATGACCCACCAGGGCAAAGAGCGACCGGAAAGAAAGTAATCGGTCATGCTGCGCGCGGAACGGCGCGCAAACCACAGGCCGATGCTCATGGAAAGTACTAGATAACCGCCGACAATGATCCAATCGATTAACGCCACCTAGTCAACTCCCTTATAGCGGATCCACCCGACCGGCATACACGCGAAAGCGCCGGTTCACCTGACCGGCCATATCGCCAACCAGGCCTTCGTCGGTGGTGGTGATCAACAGCTGGCTCCCAAGTTTGGATACCAGGCCCAGCAATTGCTGGCGCCGGTCGGGATCCAACTCACTAGAGACGTCATCCAGGAGAATCACCGGGTGTAGCCCAAGCTCGGCGTCGGCCAGTTCGACCACCGCCAGCAAGAGCGCTACCACACATGATCGTTGTTGTCCCTGGGAGGCAAATCTACGTGCCGATTCGCCAGCCAATGAAATTTCGAAATCGTCTTGCTGGGGCCCATGCGAAGTTTGCTTACGCAGCAAGTCTCGGTCCAGACTGTCGCACAAGTCTTGGTATAGATCGGCTTGACTAAGATCCTCGCCGGCCTGCCAGCCGGCCTTAAAGCGAAGATCCAAGCGCGGCGAAGTTTCTTCCATCTCAGCCAGGATGGCCGCCGCCCGCGGCTCGATGCGGCGGACGAAATCACAGCGCGCGCGCGATACCTCCGCCCCGTACTCAGCCATTTTTTGGCTGAAGCTGTCGATGACTGCCAGGTCGGCTTTTTTCCGCTGCTTGAGTAGGCTATTGCGGGAGCGCAAGGCGGTCTGGAATTGACGTACCCGGGTCAGGTGCGCTGGCGAAAACAGAAACACGGCCCGATCCAAAAAGCGCCGGCGCAGAGCCGGGCCGGCCTTGACCATGGCCAAATCGTCGGGGGTAAACGCCACCACTTTGAACTGGCCGAGATACTCGCGCACATTGCTGATCGAACGTTGGCCCAGCCACAACCTGCGCCCGCTTCCGCCCAAGATCAGCTTGAGTTCGGTGGGTAAGCCATCGTCGAGAACCTTGGCGCCGAGTTGGGCAACATCCTCGCCATGGGCAATGACATCACGCACGGCGGCGGCTCTAAAAGATCGCAAGCTAGAGAGAAAATGAACCGCTTCCAGAATGTTGGTTTTTCCTTGGCCGTTATTGCCAACGAATAGATTGACGCCTTCGGATAACTCGATGCTTTGGGCAATAAGATTGCGGTAGCCGCTAACCTGAACTTGGCTAAGATGCACCAGTTTAGATTCTCATGGGCATAACCACACAGGTATAGCTGTCGTCACCCAAGGGTCGAAATACGCCCGGGGAAAGGTCATCATCCAGAGACAAGCGAACGGAATCAGTCTCGATGGCGGCCAAGGCATCGAGCAAATAGCGAGCATTGAAACCAACGGTTAGCTCGGGCCCGTCATACTCTACGTCAATGTCTTCGCGGGCTTCTCCCAGATCGGGATTGGAAGCTGTAAGTCGCAAAAGATTGGTTTGGAGACTCATCTTCAGACCCAGGGTGCGATCGCTGGACAAGATACTGACGCGGCGCAGGCTCTCTATCAGCGGAGCCCGTTCCAAGGTAAGAGAAATTTTTTGGTTTTCGGGCACCACTTGCTGATATTCGGGAAATTGACCGTCGAGCAAGCGCATCACCACCGTCACGCCCTTCATCTTGAACACCAGGTTATTGGCGTCCAAGCCAATTTGACAGTCGTCTTCCTCGGACTCGACCAAACGCTTGAGCTCCAATAGACCCTTCTTGGGGATGATTACCCCCTCTGGGAAGGGGATATCTTCGCTTTGCTTGGCCAAGGAGGCATCGATAAGCGAGAGGCGGTGACCATCGGTGGCGACCATGCGAAAGCCGGCCTCGCCGGATTTTTCTAGAAAAGAACCATTGAGATTATAACGGGTCTCGTCCGTGGAAACAGCGTATATGGTCTTGTCGATCATGTTCTTCAGAACCTTGGCATCGACACCAAAGAGTTTGGCCGCGCTGACATCGGGCAGATTTTGAAACTCTTCGGCAGCCATGCCCAGCATCCGGTATTCCTTCGAACCCCAGCTGATTTCGGCCCAATTGTTTTCTAATTTTTTGATGGTTACTTCTTTGTTTTTGACCGAACGAATGATGTCGTAGAGATGACGGGCACTGATGGTGATGCTGCCTTCTTGACTCACCTTGGCCGGGTGTTCGCCGATCATGCCTACTTCTAAATCGGTGGCCGTGATGGTAACGATGCCATTGTCGAGTGCGGTAAACAGCACATTGGACAAGATAGGCATGGCTGTTTTCTTCTCGACAATGCCTTGGGCCCGATAGAGACCTTTGGATAGTTCGTCTGTCTGAATGGAGAATTCCATGGTGAAACCTCCCTTACTGGTTTTCTTCTTTAAGTATTTAATATATTAAAATATTAAAAGAGTCATCATAATCTATGCCTGTGAAACCTGTGATTTAGAGCTAAGGCAGTCTAGCAAAAGGAAAAAGAGATAACAAGGGCCTGTGAAAAAACTGTTCTGCATTTGTGAAACACCTCGGTGAGCAGTATATCCACGGTTTTTCCACAGAGAAAGAACTGCTTCGGTCACAGGTTTTCTCATAGGCCTAGTTGTCTCTTGATGGCGTCGACGCCGGAACGGGTGGCCGGGTCGGTAAGCAACAAAGACTCGATCTTGCGCACGGCCGCGATGACGGTGGAATGATCCTTATTTAAGTGACGGCCTATCTCGGGCAGAGTCATGTCGAGGAAACTTCGACATATGTACATGGCAATTTGGCGTGGACGAGAAATCGAACGCATCCGCCGGGGTCCTTTTAAATCGGAAGATTTGACATTGAAAAGGCTGGAGACGGCCTTGATGACATCCTCGATCGACAGACGCGTATTGGTGCCTAGGGTGTCACGTAGAACATCCTTGGCAAACTCCAGGGTAATGGGTTTGCCGTACATGGAGGCGAAGGCGCCCAGGCGTTTGAGTGAACCTTCTATTTCACGGACATTGGAAGTTGCCCCGGTAGCGACGAACATGCAGACATCCTCGGGAATATCGAGACCTTCCAATTCAGCTTTCTTTTGTAGGATTGCAATGCGGGTCTCGATTTCCGGCGGTTGAATGTCGGCGATGAGACCCCATTGAAAACGGGTACGCAGTCTTACTTCCAACTCGGGAATCTCCTGGGGGTAGGAGTCAGAGCTGATGACAATTTGGCGATGCGATTCAAAGAGGGTGTTGAAGGTGTGGAAAAACTCTTCTTGGGTGCGGACCTTCTTGGAGAGGAACTGGATGTCGTCGATCAACAGGGCATCGGCCTGGGAGCGATACTTGTTGCGGAACTCTTCCATCTTGTCTTGGCGGATGCTGTTGATCATCTCATTGACGAAGGTTTCGGTGGAGGAATATATGATGCGCGCCGTAGGGCGGTCTTTGAGCATCTGATGACCGATGGCATTGAGCAAGTGGGTCTTGCCCAGGCCTGCGCCCCCATAGAGAAAGAGCGGATTGTAAGTGTTGGCCGGGTTCTCGGCAACATTCATCGAGGCCGCGAAGGCCAATTGATTAGAGGGGCCGACCACGAAATCCTGGAAGCGATACTTGGGATTCAAACCTGAATCCCGCACAGCCGCCGCTACGATGTCATCATGGGCCGTGGCCGCGGGCTCGGGCGGAGTGACTTGCTGTTCAATACCGGTATCGGCCGACTCCACCAATTGCAGCATGACCCGCATTTCCCGTGAACAAGCCGAAGAAAACTCTTGCTGGATGACATCTTTGAGGCCGTGATCCAGGAACCAGTCGCGGGAAAATCGGTTGGGTAGACCCAGATAAACGGTGTCACCTTCGATTTGGAGCAAAGAAACCTGGGTGAACCAGTTGTTAAATGTGTTGGGATTAACGCGCTTTTCGATCGCAGCGAGAACTTGTGGCCACAAATTTTCCATGGGTTTTGCCCACCTTTGGATCGAGGAGCCCGTCAGGCAGATAACAAGATTAGCGACCTAATAATCCACAGCTGTGGAAAACTAAATTTTGTTATAAAAACAGGGGTGTGCATAGGGTTTTTCACAAATATTCACTCATTGAAGCAACATACAAAAACACCCACCTGACAGCACCATCTCGAGAGCGCTGATCCAATAGCAGAGGGTTTGGGGGAATGCAAGCGAAAAAAGAGAGATAATTTTTTTTGCCTGTCCCTGGTACAACTTGGAGATGATTGTAGTTGACACACCCGGCAGGCTGTGCAAGATATGGCGGTCCTGGTTTCTCCGGGGGTGGTGTGTTTGAGAAACTGGGTTGAATTTTTCGTGTGCCTGGGCAGTTAAGCCCAAGCACAGCGTGGAAAGGGGTGATCGGTCGTGAAGAGAACCTATCAGCCAAGCAGAAGAAAAAGGTCAAGATCTCATGGTTTCCTGGCAAGAATGCGGACCGCCGGGGGCAGAAAAGTCATCCAACGTCGGCGCCGTAAGGGCCGCGCGCGTATATCGGTCCAGCTTTCGACCAACAAGTAGAGTGAGTTCCCGTTTGCTTGGGACCTGTGAATTCCTCCCCAAGACGGATCGACTGCTTAAGAGAGCGGACTTTATCCGAGTTCAAGGACGGGGCAGGAAACTTGCTACCCGAAGCGTGCTGGTTTTGTATCTTCCCGGAAAGAAGGGTACCCGCAGGATTGGCATAGCGGCTAGCAAGAAGGTCGGAAACAGTGTTTTTCGGAATCGAATCAAACGATTGGTACGTGAGCTGTTTCGAAAAAACCGACGACTCTTCCCTGATTCGACAGATTTTGTGGTCATTCCCAAGAGGGTCAAGCATAAGATGGAATACCACCAACTGATCAGCGAATTCGAATCCCTGGCGCGGAGATGGAAAACGTGAACTGGCTGCTGATAGGTATCATACGACTCTATCAGCTGTTGATTTCGCCATGGTTGGGATCGCGCTGTCGTTTCTATCCCAGCTGCTCGCAATATGCTATCGAGAGCCTGCGCAAGCATGGCTCGCTTCGGGGAACGGCTTTGGCTTGCCGCCGCCTGTTGCGCTGCCATCCTTGGAACCCCGGCGGGGTTGATCCGGTTCCTTGAAAAGACCAAGGCGCCCGGATCAAAAATGGAGAAGGACTGAAAAATGGAGAAAAGAACCATCCTGGCCATCGGCCTGTGCCTTGCGGTTTGGATGATCTGGCAGCAGTTTTTCATCGATCCTCAAAGTTTCAAACCAACGCAAACAGACGGGGGTAGCCCCGTAGCCACTAGTGCCGAAGCGGATAAGACCAGCCCCGACCTCGGCGCCCGCGATCCGAGCAGCAAGCGAAAAATAGAAGCCACGCCGACAGGCGAGCGGCCAGGCGAGAAAATCGCCGTGATCGAAACCGACGAGTTTCGAGTGGAACTCAGTACCCGTGGTGCCAGCGTTAAGTCACTGACCCTGAAGGCATATAAGGAGCGGCAAGAAGGAAAGCCCATGGACAAGCTCCTGGCCGAGGACCTGGTGTCCTTGAGCGAGGAACGTGGCCAGCCCTACGCCATTCGATTTCGCGAGGAAAAGACGGATTTTGACTTCCCTAGCTACAGCGACTGGAATTTGCTTAGTCAAAGTGAGGATCAAGTCAGCTTCACTTACGATCACCCAGTGGAACCAGTCACCATAACAAAGACCTATCGCAAGACCGACATGGCTTTTGTGCTGGATCTAGATGTGGAGCTAAGCAACCGGGGCGAGGGTAGCCTTAGGGAGCAAATGCTGCTCGACATGCACGCGGCTTATCAACACATCGAGACCTCCGGCTGTATGGGCGCACCGGCGGCGCCGCGTACTCCCATGTGCATGGCCAATGGCGAGTTACAGAACATAGAAGCCAAGGCCGGTCTGAACGCCAGCCTAGAACCGAATATCATGTGGACTGGCATCAATGAACAGTATTTTCTGATGGCCGGCATTCCCTTGGGGGTCGAAGCCAGTGTGTGCAAGATGGTGACTGGCAATGATAATATAATGACCGCTAGTCTGATGATGCCGGCGGCAGACATTGCCCCGGGTGGCAGCGTGGTGCATAAGTTTCGTCTGTTCAATGGCCCTAAGCGACTGGATTATTTAGAGAATATCAAAGGAGGCACGGGCGCCAACGAGCAAAATGCTCAACTCAACGCATCGGTGGATTTCGGTTGGTTCAGTGTTTTGTGTCATCCCATGCTTTGGCTCTTGAAGATGTTTTACAATTTGGTGGGTAACTACGGCATCGCCATTATATTCCTCACTATCTTGGTAAAGATCATATTGCTGCCGCTGAATCAAAAGAGCATGAAATCCATGAAGGCAATGTCATCGATTAAGCCCTTGATGGACGATTTGAAAAAGCGTTGCGGTGATGACAAGCAGAAGATGAACCAGGAGATGATGGCGCTTTACAAGACCCACAATATCAATCCCATGGGCGGATGTTTCCCCATGCTGTTGCAGATGCCCATCTGGATTGCATTATACCGGATGTTGTACTCCTCGGTGGAACTGTACCAGACGCCATTTATCCGCGGCTGGATAGATGACATGTCCTACCGCGATCCTTACTTCATCATGCCGGTGGTGCTGGGTGCGACTATGTTCCTGCAGCAGAAAATGACACCCACTAGCGCTGATTCACAACAAGCCAAGATGATGATGTATACCATGCCGATTTTCTTCACCTTCATCATGTTGTATCTTCCCGCCGGGCTGGTCTTGTATATCTTTGTCAATTCCTTGCTCGCCATTGCTCACCAGGTTGTCTATAATCGCATGACCGAACCCAAGAAAGCCCCGGCCTGATAGGCTAAGGACAGAAACGACCTCTCAAGGAGTAAAAGATGCGCAAGGAATTTTTCGGCAGTAGCGAACAAGAAGCGCTCAAGAAGGCCGAGCAAAGTTTGGGAATCGATGCCGAAGCCATGTCCTATCGGGTCATTGCCAACGACCTGGGCCAGGCTTCACAGCCCAAAATGACGGTCATTGTGGTAGACTACCAGCCGGAAGATGTACGCGCCGAGGTGGCGGTAAGCCAGCCCCAAGAGAGCGAGGCCGAAGAGCGCGCCCGGGCGGCGGGAGGGGTTTCGTGGGCCATCACTCTTTGTGACGGCATCTTTCGGCGGATGGGTATTGTAACTACCACGACTGCCCTGGAGCGAGAGGACAGTGTCATTCTCAAGGTGGAGACCGAAAACGGCGAAACCATCGACCTGAGCCGAGGGCAGAACAGAGATTTGCGCGGAGCACTGCAGCACGTGATCAACCGCGCGGTCAATGACCATGGCCGGGAAGAAGGGGACAAAGAGCCAGAACGTCGCTACATCCTTGACATCGGCGGCACCCTGGAAGCCAGGACCGAGAAGTTACAGCAACTCGGGGCGGCCCTCTTGGAAAAAATGTCCCAATTGAGCAAGCCGGTCTACCTGCACTTGATGGATTCCCAAGACCGAAGGATATTGCACACCGCGCTGCTGACCGGTGAGCAGGTGGTAACCCGTGGCGTTGGCGAGAAGCAATTCAGGATTCTTTCGGTATCGCCAAAGTAAGTGCCATGAAGTCATCGAAACGAAGCAAAAGCGAAAGCCTCCGCTCCGCGGCCATCGTCAAGATGAAGTATGAGATGAACGTTGGTCAGCTTGACGATGGATTTCTAGAAGTTTTTAAAGGTGTGCTTGCGGATCTCTCCTTGTCGGCGAAAGAGGTCGACCGTTTCATCCAGGAGCACCAAGATGAGCTACAGAAGGCTTGTCTCGACGATCGCTAGGCCATGGGCTTGCGCGCGCAAGATTTCGAAGACACGATAGTGGCCCAGAGCACAGCCGAAGGACTGGCTGCGATTGGGGTGGTGCGCCTGAGCGGGCCGGCCGCAAAAAAAATCCTGATCAGAATCTTTCGGCAGCAATCGGCACAAGACGGTCTGCCTGCCCGCCAGCTGGTGCGTGGTTGGGTGGAGAATCGCCAGGGACAAGCGATCGACGATGTGTTGGCGGTCTTTTTCCCCGGGCCAGGGTCGTATACCGGCCAGGACTTGGCCGAAATACACTGCCATGGCGGTCCGACCGTGTTGGCCACTATTATAGATTTACTATTGGCCGAGGGTGCCCGACCGGCCCGGCCGGGTGAGTTTACCCGCCGGGCATTCGAATCAGGCAAGATGGATCTCAGTGCGGCCGAAGCCGTGGTCCAGCTCATCCATGCCGGGTCCCAGGCACAGCTGGTGGGAGCCTGTCGATCCCTGAGCGGAGAGTTGACCCAGCGCTTGGATGCGGTCTTGGAGCGGCTCGAAACCCTGCAGGCCCATTTAGAAGCAAAGTTGGATTTTTCAGATGAGCAAGACAGTCAGCAGATCTCGTTAGATGCTTGCCATGGTTTACAGGCAGAGATTGCGGCCATGATGACGGTGGTGCGCCGGGTTGACGTTTATCAGGACGAGGTTGTTTTTTGTGGGCGCCCCAATGTGGGAAAATCCAGCCTGATCAATCGACTGGCCGGACGATCGGTATCGATTGTCTCCCCGGAACCAGGAACCACCCGCGATGCGGTCAGCGCCCAGGTTCAGCTGGCCGGCCAGCGAGTTAGCTTGGTGGACACGGCCGGGCATCGTCAGAATGAGAATCTGGGCCCCATCGATCGGCAGGCCGGCGAGGTGGCCCAGGCAAAAATGGAAGCGGCGGCGGTCAGGGTTTGGGTGAGTGAAGTAAAAGAGAATGTAGCATCGCCCCCTCCCGAGGCTGTGGCCGCCCACTTGTGGGTGGCCAACAAGGCAGACTTGTTAGCAGACAACAGATGCGAGGCCGTGCACAGAGAAGTTGAGGCAAAAGGGGGGCTCTTAGTCTCGGCCCTAAGCGGAGATGGGCTAGAGCGAATGGCCCAAGAGATAGCGAAGGCGCTTTGTGGGCAACTAGGACCGGTCGACGGAATTCCGATGAGTTGCCGACAGCAGGCGGCACTGGAAAAAATGGCCGCGGCTGGGCAGCGGGCCGAGAAAGCCCTGGGAGATGAGATGTACGAATTGGCGGCCGAAGACGTCAAGGACGCAATTGCCGCCGTTGGTGAGCTCAAGGGCCGAGAAATCGAAACGGATGTCCTCGATCGAATATTTGGTGAATTCTGTATAGGAAAATGAGTGTTCCACGTGGAACAATGAAAAAAGACTTCGACATCATTGTGGTAGGAGCAGGTCACGCGGGCTGTGAGGCGGCTTTGGCCGGGGCCCGCCTGGGTCTAGAGACATTGCTGGTAAGCCTGCGTATCGATCGGGTCGCGGCCATGTCCTGCAACCCGGCCATAGGCGGTCTGGGCAAAAGCCAGATTGTGCGCGAGATTGATGCCCTGGGTGGCGAGATGGGGCGGGCGGCCGACTTTGCCGCCATTCAGTTTCGCAGGCTCAATGCCAGCCGTGGCCCGGCTGTTCGCGCCCGGCGGGTACAATGCGATGTAGATCTCTACCACCGCTATATGCTGTCGGTATTGCAGGACTGTCAGAATCTCACCTTGTTGGAGTCGAGCGTTGAGAGCTTAGCCGGCTCGGCGCGCGGGCTTAGCGGCGTGGTCTTGGCCGGTGGGCAGCGCTTGCAAACCAGCGCCGTGGTGTTGACCACCGGGACCTTTCTGGCGGGAAAAATGCATGTGGGCTTAGAGTCTACTGCCGGCGGACGACTAGGAGAAGCACCAGCCCAGGGACTGAGCGATAGTTTGCGGCAGTGGGGTTTTGCCGTCGGCCGTCTCAAAACGGGCACTCCGGCTCGCCTGGCCGCCGATACCGTTCAGATCGAGGGTTTGGAAGTGCACGAGCCCGATGCCCAGCGCTTGTGTTTTTCCCATGATCTGCCTGCTCCGGACCGGCAACAGGTCAACTGCTACCAGACCCGGACCAATGCCGATACCCATCGCATCATTCATTCGGCCCTTGATCGTTCGCCGCTCTTTGCCGGCGTTATCCAGGGGCAAGGGCCGCGCTATTGTCCCTCCATTGAGGACAAGGTGGTACGCTTTGCTGAACGCTCCGGGCATCAGCTTATGCTGGAGCCAACCAGTTTGGCGGGCGATGTCTATTATCCGAATGGGATATCGACCTCACTGCCCAAGGATGTTCAGCGCGAATTCATCCATTCCATCGCCGGTCTGGAACAAGCCCGCATCATTGATTATGGCTATGCCATCGAATACGACTTTGTATCACCGAATCAAATTCGTGCCTGCACCGAGACCCGGCGCATGCCGGGATTGTTTCTGGCCGGCCAAATAAACGGGACCAGTGGCTATGAAGAGGCCGCCGGTCAGGGTTTGCTGGCCGGCATCAACGCCGCCGCCCGGGTCCAGGGGCGAGACCCCTTGATCCTGGGGCGCGAGCAGGCCTATATCGGGGTCATGATGGACGATTTGGTGACCCGGGGAGTGACCGAACCATATCGGATGTTTTCCTCCCGGGCGGAGTTTCGACTCTTGTTGCGCGAAGACAACGCCGCGGATCGTCTGGGGCGGGTGGCCGAGCAAGTGGGCCTGGTATCGGCAAAGTTTTTGGCGGTCCGAACCGCAAAGCAAGATGAAGTGGCGGAGATAAGGCAGCGTTTAGCTTCTCTGCGGGCACCGATGGATAAGCGCGGACGGACCCCGACCCTGGAAAAGCTCTTGCGTCGGCCGCAGATCTCCATTGGGGACTTAGCCCCGGATTTGGGTAAAGACTTTGGCCGCGATGCCCTGGAGCAGGCAGAAGTGGCAGTTAAGTATGCGGGCTACATAGAACGGCAGAAAAAAGAGGCCCACAAGCTTGCCAAGCTAGAGAACCGGAAGATTCCAGCAGATCTCGACTATGAATTGCTTTCCGGCCTGTCCCGGGAATTGGCCGGTAAGCTAAGCAAAATTCGACCCCGCACTTTTGCCCAAGCGATGCGGGTGGAAGGCATGACCCCGGCCGCGGTGATGGTGCTATCGATTTGGCTCAAAAAACAAGCGAGTGTTCCACGTGGAACAAATGGGGTTAAGTGAGTAAAAAGGAAGAAATATTCAGCACTTATCTGCAAGATGGCGCTCGGGATTTGGATCTAAGCCTGTCCTCTGCTCAGCTCGATCGGCTCAAGATTCATTTTCGAGAGCTCGAACGCTGGGCAGACCGGACAAACTTGACCACGGTACGAGAGCCCCAGGCTATGGCCGAGCGGCTTTATCTGGATTCAGCTTTGCCGGGTAAATATCTGTCTGAGCAAAGCCGGGTTCATGATATTGGCTCGGGGGCGGGATTTCCGGGGCTGGTGCTAAAGGCGTTATGGCCGAGCTTGCGGGTATGTTTGACCGAGGCCCGCCGTAAGAAGGTTTCCTTTCTCAAGCAAGCAGCTCGCCTCATGAGCCTCGGTGAGGGGCTCGAGATAAGATGGGAGCGGCTGACCGAGCAAGAGGCATTCGGTGGCGAGCAGTTTGACGAGGTCATGTCCCGGGCGGCATTTCCGCCAGCCGAGTGGTTGCGCTTGGGAGCCAAGCTGGTGGCGCCCGGTGGCCGGTTGTGGATTTTCTCCGGACCGCCGCACGGGGAAGGTGACCGAGACGAAATCGAAGACGCAAAGTGGTGGAGCAAGAACCTACCAAGCGGCTTCCAACAAGAACAATGCATTCCCTATCTTTTGCCCTTTTCAAGAAAGCCACGGGTCTTGATAGCCCTGCGCCGAAGCAGGGCGCATAGCGAATAAATCATTTGGCAGCTTGGAAAGGCTGTGCTAGATTGTCTGGTCCTATGGGTACGATTATCGCCATTGCCAATCAGAAAGGCGGAGTGGGCAAGACCACATCCGCTGTGAACCTGGCCGCATCGCTGGCCGTGGCCGAGAAAAAAGTGTTGCTGGTCGACGGCGATCCGCAGGCCAATGCCACCACCGGCTTGGGTTTTTCGGTCCAGGAGCAGCGCAAGAATCTCTATCACATCATGTTGGGGGAGTGCCAGTTGCAGGAGGCAATCCTTGCCACCGAGCTTGAGCATCTGCAACTGATACCGGCCGATAATAATCTTTTTGGCGCTGAAGTGGAATTGGT
Organism: Deltaproteobacteria bacterium; assembly: GCA_030591445.1. Taxonomy (GTDB): domain Bacteria; phylum Myxococcota; class B64-G9; order B64-G9; family B64-G9; genus JAUVBB01. Next base: position 25,332 of record JAUVBB010000011.1, read on the forward strand.
CGAGAGAGAGGGGCGGGAATCAATTTTGTTGCAGGTCCTGGCCGCGGAAAAAAACAACTACGACTTCATTCTCATTGACTGTCCGCCCTCGCTGGGCCTGATGACGGTAAACGCGCTGACCGCGGCCGACCGGGTTATCGTGCCGATGCAGTGTGAGTACTATTCCTTAGAGGGATTGACCAGTCTCTTGAATACCATCGAGATGATCCGCGAAAATCTTAATCCACGCTTAGTCTTGGCCGGCATCTTGTTGACCATGTTCGATGGCCGCAACAGTCTGGCCCACCGGGTGATGGAGGAAGTTCGATCCTACTTTAACGGACAGGTTTTCGAGACCGTGATTCCGCGCAATGTTCGGCTCTCCGAGGCGCCTAGTTTTGGTAAACCAGCCTTGCTTTACGACGTGCGCTCCACCGGCAGCGAGAGCTACTTGGCCTTGGCCCAAGAACTGATCAATAGGTTATCTACTTGATATTGTTGGTAATATGACAAAAAAAACAAAACGCAAAGCATTGGGCAGAGGATTGGAAGCCTTGATTCCTCGGGATCATGGCAATCGGCTCTCCCTGGCCGGACAAGAGCAGAGTGAGCAGCAAAAAACCGGTTTTCTTGAGTGCCCGCTGAACCGCTTGCACCCCAACGAGGGGCAACCGCGTCAGGGCTTCGATCCGGAGAAATTGCGGGAATTGACTGAGTCGGTCAAGGCGCACGGGGTTTTGCAGCCCATCTTGGTCCGGCAGTTGCCCGACGGCTACCAAATCGTAGCCGGGGAGAGGCGGTGGCGCGCCGCCAAAATGGCCGGGCTGGAGAAAGTGCCGGTGGTGGTCAAAGAGCTAAGCCCAAGCGAAGAGCTAGAAGCCTCGCTCATCGAAAACATCCAACGCGAAGATCTCAACCCCATTGAAGAGGCCGAGGCCTATCAGCAGCTCATTGACGAACATGGTTTGACCCAGGAAGCGGTCGCGCGCAAGGTAGGCAAGCAACGAAGTTCGGTGGCCAATCTGCTGCGTTTGCTACGCTTGCCCGCGGAGGTCAAGACCTTCTTGCTTACCGGTCAAATCGGCATGGGTCATGCCCGGGCCATCCTGGGGATGGTGGGCAGCCGTGCGCAGGCTTCACTGGCGCGGCGCGTGGTCGATCAACAGCTTAGTGTCCGCCAATGTGAGGCTTTGGTGCGGGCAGTACCTAGCGCCAAAAAGACCAAAGCCAGCGCCCGCGCGAGCGCAGCCGCGCATAGTCCGGATGAGCTGCGCTTGATTGAATCACTGCAGCGCCGGCTGGGGACTAAGATCGATTTGAAACCAGGAAAAAAGGGTGGCAAAATGGTGATTCACTATTTTACCTCCGGAGATCTGGATAGAATTATCCAGGTGATCGAAGGGAGTTGATGTCCCGTGGCCTTGTTCAAAAAAGAAGAAACGCATGCATCGTCCACAAGTCAAGAGCGAAGAGAGCAACAAAAAACCAAGCCGGTGACGAAAAAGGAGAAAGCCGTGAGCCTCAAGACGGATGATATTACGACCATCCTCGGCAAGGGGTCTGAGTTCGAAGGCAAACTTCAATTTGAAGGAACCTTGCGAATCGAGGGTATCTACGCGGGCGAAATTCGCTCGGATTCGGTGCTGGTGGTGGGCGAGGGTGCCAAGGTCAACGCCGAGATAGACATCGGGACCATCATCATCAACGGTGAGGTTCGCGGCAATGTACGGGCCAAGAGCGGGGTAGAGATTCGCCAGCCCGGCAAATTGGTAGGCAACATTCAATCTCCCTCTCTCATTATTGATAAAGGAGTGGTGTTTGAGGGCAATTGCGTGATGGAAAACTTAGATGCCCGCAAAAACCCGCCGCCGTTTCAATCTAAAGCAGATCCGAATAAAGAAAAAGAAACAAGCAAACCGACTAGCTAATCTCTAGCTTTGACCAACTAGAATGCCTTACTCTCCCTGCAGGGACTACAGAGTCTGCTTTTTATCCTGATAGCGTTGGCGCTGGTAGTGCATGGAGCACAAGCCCTTGGCCCGGGCCGGGCGATCACAGGATGGCTCAGAACACGAGGCCTGGTCGGCAGCGGGCGATAGGGTCTTTGCGCCCGGGGCCTGCGCGGGGCGTGGTAGCGAGAGACCCGTGCGCTTGAGTTCTTCTCCCAGTCGGCGAGCTACCTGGTCTTCTATTTTATCGATGAGCAAACGGTAGATTCGTTTTTTTGCCTCTGCATCCATCACCCAGCCTCCAGCATTTAATGATAAATTAAAGTTTCAATTGTTTCTTATATAACCTTTACAGTCCATGTTGGCTACTATATATATATAAGCCAGAACTTGAAATAAAATTGTATACCCAAGCCCACCAGGAGACAAAAAATGGCCGATATCACTGAAAAAACAGAAGCTCTGCCGGTTGCTACTCCGTCCAAAAAAGCGGTTCGATATAGCGATGAAAAAAGAAAATCCCTTTTGACCAAATATCATGAGTTGCGCAGTCAGGGAAAGAAAACAGACGAAGCGTCCAAGGCCATTGGGGTCTCTTATATTACTATTCGTTCCTGGGAAAAGGGCAAAACCAAGACCGGCAAGAAAGTCAAAGCCAAGAAAGGTAAATCCGTGCTCGCGGCCAAGAAGACCCCCAAGAAAATTACTGGCCGGCGTGGACCCAAGGCCGCGCAGACGAGTGCTGGTCATTTGACTCTGGTGACCCCGGCTGGCTTTCGCATCGAAGGCATCTCCTCCAACGAACTTATTCAAGTACTCAAAGCGCTGAAATAAAGGCCTTGCCCTCGCTGCTTTCTTCGACTTCGCAACGGTCTTCCTTCACGATCTTTATATGATCTATTCGCCATATATTTGTATAGGAGGCGCAGATGAAGAACTATCTTCTTTTTCTTATCGTTACCGGTTTGGTTTTGACCATGGCCGCTTGTGCCCATGAGCACGGGCAGATCAAGACCGCTGTCGTTGATTCCGAGGAAGGGGTCGAGTCCGCGGTCAAGCTCGAAGACCTGCAGGCCAAGATCGCCCGTTATGTACCCATTACCGTAGCCTTTGACGTCACCCGCTTCGACGAACGGGGCCTCCAGGCGCTAGATCGCCTGCTGCGTGCCTCACGCATCATGGACGAATTGTTTTGGGAGCAGGCCACCGCCCAGGGCAAGGATTTACGCCAAAACTTGTCTCAAGCGAAGGGGGAAGAAAGCCGCTTACTGGCTCGTTATTTGGCCATTAACTATGGCCCTTACGATCGCCTCGACGGCATGGCGCCCTTTATCCAGGTGCCGACGCGACCCGCGGGCGCAACCTTTTATCCCGAAAACATGAGCAAGGACGAGTTTCAGGCCTGGATCACCGCCCACCCCGAGCAAAAGAAATCTTTTCAGAGTTGGTTCACCGTCATCCGCAGGCAAGAAGACAAGCTCTTGGCGGTGCCATATTCCGAGCATTACCAGGCCCAGCTTCAGCAGGCGGCCAAGTTACTTAAAGAGGCAGCCGAGTTGGTTGATAATGAAAGCCTGGCCACCTTTCTGCGTAGCCGGGCCGACGCTTTCTTGTCCAATCAATACACCCAAAGCGACATGGACTGGATGGATGTCCAGAACTCCGATCTGGAAGTAACCATCGGACCCTACGAAGTGTATGAAGATCACCTGTTCAATTACAAGGCGGCCTTTGAGAGTTTCATCACCATGCGTGATGCTGAAGAAAGCAAGAAACTATCAGTGGTGGCCAAGTATCTGACCGAGATGGAGCAAAACCTACCGATCGCAGAAGAACACAAGAATTTCGATCGCGGTGCCTTGTCGCCGGTGGTAGTGGCCGACCTGATCTACTCGGCCGGTGATACCCGGGCCGGGGTACAAACCCTGGCTTTCAACTTACCCAACGACGAGACGGTGCGCGAAAGCAAGGGATCGAAGAAGGTCATGTTGAAAAACATCAGCCACGCAAAATTCGATCACATCCTGACGCCCATTGCCAAGAAGGTATTACTCGCTTCCCAGCAGAATCTGGTTAGTTTCGATGCCTACTTCAACCACACTCTGATGCACGAGGTCTCCCACGGATTAGGTCCGGGTCGCATCATGCATCAAGGCGAGAAAGTAGTGGTTAGCTTGGTTCTTAAGGATTTGTATTCCAGCCTGGAAGAAGCCAAGGCCGATACCCTGGGGGTTTACAATACCTTGTTCATGATTGGCAAAAAACAGTTGCCCGCGGCTATGCGGGAACAGTCTTTCGTTACTTTCTTGGCGGGTAGCTTCCGTTCAGTTCGCTTCGGAATTCATGAGGCCCACGGCAAAGCCAATCTGATCATATTCAACTACTTGGTCGACAAGGGCGCTTATCTGTATCATGCCGAAAAGAATTGCTTTGAGGTCGTGTTGGCCAAAGCCGAAAGCGCCTTTACCGATTTGGCCCGGGATCTGCTTATGCTCCAGGCCCTAGGTGATTATGCCAATGCCCAAGCCTTTGTCGACAAATATGCCCAGATGTCTAGCGAGATGAAAAGCGTGATCGATTCCTTGGGCGATATCCCGGTCGATATTACGCCCCAGTTCGAAGTCGAAAAACTGGGCGCCAAGACCTAGCTTATCAAGCGACAGCCTCACCTAGATGGCGCTGGCGTAGGCCATCGAAAATCTCGGCCCGCTTGCGGCCAATCACATAATTGCGAATGCGGGTGGCGTTGTTAGCGCTCATGTTGGTAAAGACCAGCGAAGTGCTGTGGGTTGACTCATCCAAGCGGTCGGAAACCACTCGGCCGCGCGCGCGCACTGGCCGATCATCATCCGGGAGATGAAATTCGATAGTAACCTCTGGATGGTTCCGTTGATAAGCACCGACTGGCTTGAGGTAACAGATTCCGGCCTCACAAATATTGAGCGTGCGGCCGATTTGGAATTCAGACAAGTTTTTCTCGTTTAGAAACACACCCAGCTCGGCCCTAAGATACTCTCTATTTTCCGCCTGGTTCATGCTTTCCTCCTTGTCCGGATCGATGTAGCCATTTGGGTTACATGTAGCATTGTATCCTACCTTTTCGATCTGTCAAAAAAACTGCCAAAATTTCCCCCGCCGTTCATGGGCTTTGCCCGCTTATCAAGTTGACAGCCAAGGGGGCGAGGGATACTGTTCTGAAAAAATAAGGAGGTTCCTGTGCGCTATTTCTGTCCCGGATGTGGAAGCAAGTATACTAAGCCGGCAGAGGAAATTCCCGCCGAAGGAATGACCATCCGCTGTCCCAAATGCACCTTCAAAATCTCCATCAAACCGCCTCGCGAGGCCGAAGCAGCACCGCCGCCGGTGGCGGCTAGTCCAGAAAAAAAGCCCGCATCGAAGCCTTCCGCGGATCCGCCCACGGTGTTAAAAGAACAACTAGAGGCGCCCAAAGACGCCGCGCTTGATGAAGATGAGGAAACCATGGATCAGGCCTTTGGCGAGGAACAGACCGATGTCGAAGAAATAGTTGCGCCGACCCCAAGTTCCCAGGCGAAGTCAAAGTCAAAACCAAAGGCAAAGGACTGTCCATTTCTTTCGTCTCTTGGTACCGGCAAAAGCGGCAGCGAATTTCGTTTTCGGGACTTGTTCTGCGCTCTGTCGGTATCTTTGGACTATCGCAAACTCTTGTTGGCAGCCAGTGCGATTTTCTTAGGCAACTTGCTTTATGCCGGCATCATGGCCTTGGCCCGTCTGGCCGGCAATGCCACTGTCGAGACCATCGGTGGCATTCTGGGCTTGGCGGTGTTCTGGGCCCTGGTTTTCCTGGGTTTGGGGGCTACCGCCTATCAAAGCTATCGGGAAATGAGCAAGGGAAAGATCCTGCCTCTCGGCGAGGGGGTCACTTACTTGAAAGCGCGGCCATTTTCGGTGCTGGCTTTGCCGCTATGGGTATTGGGGGCGGTTTTGTTGCTGGGCGCGGCCATGGCGGTGCTGGCCGTGATCGGCCGCATTCCCTATGCCGGTCCCTTGTTGTACGGATTAAGCTTTTCGATTAGCTTCGCTCTTTCTTTGTTGGCCGTGCTCTGTTGCTTGTTCTTGATGCTGGCATCTTTTTCGTACATTCCCTTGGTTGCGGAAGAGAAACTGGCCGGGCGCGCGGGTGCGCGGGGAATCCTGAATTTGATCTGGCGGCAGCCGGGGCGCTATTTGGCCCATTTTCTGCTCGTATGCTTGACCGTTTTCGCCCTGCTGTGGTTGCTGCAAGTCTTGGCCAGCCTGGCGCTAATGGGTGTGCTCTGGGTGGGTGGCAAGGCCATGGGCCCGGACTTGGGGCCGGTGTTTCTTTCCATTCCTGGGGCTTTGTTTCCAGTTGCCCAGGGCTGGTTGCCCGCACCGCTGATGGCTATGCTGGCTGGTGCTGGGGGCGCGGGCTGGCAATTCAGCATCGCCGGCTGGCTGGTGGGCTTGGCGGTCTTGTACCTTTTCTCGATGGTTTTTGCCGCCGGCTTGGTCTATTTTGGGGCTGCGGGAGTGGTCAACTATCAGCTGCTACGCCGCCGGGAAAACCGTAAAGAAAAGAAATAATCAGCTACTGCTTCAACCCGGAGGCCAGCCAAGCGCCCGACCCCCCAGGAGATGCACATGCAGGTGGAAGATTTCTTGTCCCCCGTCAGCGTTGCAGTTGACCACCAAACGATAACCGCTGTCGGCAAAACCAAAATCGCGGGCCAGCTGGGCCGCAACCGTGAAGATGTGCCCGACCGCCTCTTCGTCTACCGCTCCGAGCTCATTGACGGTGGCAATGTGCCGGGTGGGAATCAAGACGATGTGCTGGGGGGCCGCCGGCTGGATATCCCGAAAGGCCAGACAATGCTCGTCCCGATGCAAGATCTCCGCAGGAATCTCACCATCACGAATGCGACAAAAAAGACAATCACTCATGTCCGCAGCCTCCTTTCCCGGCAGGGTACCCGGAGCGGTTACGCAGGTCAATGTCTGCTGCTTTTGCTTTTTCTCGCCGGCTGCCTACCCGCTTGTGCCAGCGTCTCACGTCCCAAGGACAACGATCTCAATGGGGTGGTGAAAATGTTTCACCACGATCTGCGCTGGCAATATCACAAGACCGCCGCCGCGCATGTTCACCCCGAGCATGCCCAGCAATTTCAGATGGACATCGAAGATGCCGAAAAAGATCTGCACATCACCTGGTGGGAGATTCGCTCCATTACCTTGCCGCCCAAGAGCGATGAGGCCACGGTCCGGGTGCGCTTGAAATACTATTGGATGCCCTCCACCGTGGTGAAGGACGAGACCTTGACCCAGATCTGGAAACGCATCAACGAGGCCTGGTTTCTGGTGTCCTCCAAAGGCGGTCCCTTTTCGTTTTCGGTGACCGACGAAGAAGAGAAAAAACCAGCAGCCGACCAGCAGGATCCGGTCCCGCCACCCGCGCCCGACCATGCCCCTTAAGCACGCTGCGCCTGCTTTCCTGTACCAGGATGCATTTCTATTGGCAGTTGCCAAGCCGGCACCCATGCATGTGTTTGGTAAGGGAGATGATAGGCAGAGTAGTTTGATCGAATGGTTGCTTAGGCAAAAGCCGGAACTGGCCGCTATCGGTGATGCCCAGGCGCCGGCCTTTGTGCACCGGCTGGACGCGATGACCTCCGGTGTGATCCTGGCGGCCCGGCAAGATTCTATCTACCACGCATTGCGTACTAGTTTTAAGACGCAAAAATTGGACAAGCAATACCTGGCTTTGGTGGAAGGCCGAATGGAGAGTTCGCAGACTATCACCCAGGCCCTGGGTTCGCGCTATCGACGTTCACAGCGGATGTGGGTGCAAGACCGCGGCCGTAGCTTACGGGGCGTGCGCCCGGCCCATACCCTCATAGAGCCCTTGCAATCGGCTGCCGACACTACTCTGTGCCGGGTGAAGATTCTCACCGGGGTACGTCATCAAATTCGGGCCCATCTGGCCCATCTGGGTCACCCGGTGGTCGGCGACACCCTCTATGGTGCAGCCGCCCGCGATGACTTGACCGATCGCTTCTTTTTACATGCCCGCAAACTGGTTTTTGTCCATCCGGCCAGCGGGGAGTTCCTGGAGCTGCAGGCAGAGTTGCCCGCCGCCTTGCTTGCTATTCTAGAAGGCTTGGGTCTTCAGGCTTGAAGGCGTCGCGCCAGTTCGCGGGCAGCACGCAGCACATCTTTTCGTTGCGCGCTCGCCAGGCGTACTTGCATTCCGCCTTCGGGGTCAAGCACGATCCGCTCGGATTGTTCTTGGGCCAGGCGGGCCAGCTTGGTGGCGTCGAGGGCAGAGTCGAGATTAAATTTCAGGGTAAATAAACCGCCTCGATATTCGAGGGTCAGCACGAAGGCCCGCTTGAGTTCGATTCTAAGCAGGGTCAATTCCCAGAGTTTCTCCACCGATTCGGGCGCGGGACCGAATCGATCAACCATTTCTTGTTCCAGCTCGTATACTTCCTCCTCGTCTTGGGCGCGACTGAGCCGGGCATAAAGGGAAAGGCGCTGGTCCAGATCGGCTACATAGTCATCTGGGAGCAGGCCGGCCACCGGCAAAGTGATCTCCGGCTCGATCTCGCCCGTGTTGGTTTGGCCGCGCACCTGGGCCACGGCCCGTTCCAGCAAACGGCTGTAAAGATCGTAACCCAAGGCGGCGATATGACCGGATTGCGCCTTGCCCAGTAGGTTGCCGGCACCGCGAATCTCCAAATCCTCGGCGGCGATACGATAACCGTCGCCCACCTCGGTGAAATCGGCCAGTACCTCCAGACGGCGGCGGGCATCGGCGGTGATTGTGCTCAGGCCCGGCACCAAGAAATAGGCATAAGCGCGATCGGCGGCGCGCCCAACTCGACCGCGAATTTGGTGCAGCTGGGACAAACCAAAATGATCGGCGCGATTGACAATGATGGTATTGGCCGAAGGAATATCCAGCCCGGATTCGATGATGGAGGTGCTAACCAGCACATCGATCTCGTGGCGCACAAAACGGCTCATCACCTCTTCGAGTTCCCGGTCCTTCATTTGTCCGTGGGCGAGAGCGCAGCGTGCCTCCGGGACCACCCGGGCAATAAAACGTTCCATGGCCGGCAAGGAACGTACCCAATTGTGCAAAAAGAAAACCTGGCCGCCGCGATCTAACTCACGGCGAATGGCCTCTTCCACTACCCGGCGGCTAAAGCGGGTCACCTGGGTGCGCACGCTACGCCGTCCGGGTGGGGGGGTCTGAATCACGCTGATGTTGCGAATTCCGCTCAGCGACATTTGCAGGGTGCGCGGTAGCGGCGTGGCCGTCAAAGTGAGCACATCCAGGTGTTCTTTCAGTTTCTTGAGATTCTCTTTGTTGCGCACCCCGAAGCGATGCTCCTCGTCGATGATAACCAGGCCCAGGTCGGCGTAGGCTACATCCGGTCGCAGCAAGCGATGGGTGCCGATGATTACGTCCACCTTGCCTGCTTGCAGATCCGCAAAGATAAGTTTTTGCTCGGCCGGCCGCACCAGCCGGCAAGCCATCTCTACCCGCACCGCGCGTTCGGCCAGCCGGGCCCGAAAAGTGGATAGATGCTGCAAGGCCAAGATGGTGGTGGGTAC
>JAUVBB010000468.1 GCA_030591445.1 Deltaproteobacteria bacterium
GTAATGTTCGGCCGCGCCCAAACCAAAGATACAGGACACCGAGGCCACAATGATGACATCTCGGCGGGTCAGCAAGGAGTGGGTAGCCACATGCCGCATGCGGTCAATCTCGTCGTTGATGGCGGCGTCTTTCTCGATAAAGGTGTCCGATTGGGGAATGTAGGCTTCGGGTTGATAGTAGTCGTAATAAGACACGAAGAACGAAGCCGCGTTGTGAGGGAAAAATCCCCTGAACTCGGAGTAGAGCTGGCCGGCCAGAGTCTTGTTATGCGCGATGACCAGCGCCGGGCGCTGTACGCGGGCCAACAGGCTAGCGATGGTGAAGGTCTTGCCCGACCCGGTCACCCCCAACAAGACCTGGTGGCGGTCCTCCCGGTCGAGGGCCGCAGCCAACTCGTCGATGGCGCGCGGTTGATCGCCCGCCGGCTCGAAATCACTGACCAGTTGAAACGACGGCATAAAGCGGTGTCCTGACTCAAGTGCGGATTTTCCAGGTGGTGGTCCCGGCGGAATCCATCAGTTCGACGCCCATCTCGGTAAGTTGGTCGCGAATGGCATCGGCCCGGGCAAAATCCTTGTTCGCTCGAGCTTGCTGGCGTTCGACAATCAGGCCATCGATTTGCTCATTGTCCAGGCTGGCGCCACCAAGCGCACGTTGGGACAAGCTCTCCAGGGCCAGGGCCGGATCCCGCTCTAAAATCCCCAGCACCGAAGACATGAAAAACAGCGTATCTTGCAAAGACTGAATGGTCGAGGTGATCAAAGTCTCGGCCGCGCCTTCTTTGTTGTCCAGAACTTCATTGCTCAAGCGCATGGCGTCGGCAAGCACGCCCAAGGCAGCCGCGGCATTGAAATCGTCGTCCATGGCCTCGAGGAACCGGTCTTTGAAGCCGCGCACTTGCTCGGCCCGAACCATTTCGCCCATGCCGGTAGCCGCCTGGCCCATGAACTCGTTCATCCGCCGGCGGGTGGTATAGAGATACTCCAGTCGCTTCTGGTTTTCATCCAGGGCCGGGAAACGCACGGCCCGACCGGCTTCTTCCTCGCTCATCTCGGCCCCGCAGGCCGAGCACTTGCGACTTTCGACATCGGCCCGGGTCAGCGCCGCTTGACAGGCAGAGCAGACAAACTCCACTTCGAAGCTGATGGGACTGCGATAGTGGGTGGTGAGCAAAAAGTAGCGCAGAGCTTCCGGATCGTAGCGCTCGAAGATTTCGCGGATGGTGAAGAAGTTGCCCAGCGATTTCGACATCTTCTCCTTGTCGATATTGACAAAACCATTGTGAAAAAAGGTATGGCAGAAGGGCTTACCGGTGGCCGCCTCGGCCTGGGCAATCTCGTTCTCATGATGGGGAAAGACCAAATCCTTGCCGCCGCCGTGGATATCGAAGTTCTCGCCCAAGTACTTGGCACTCATAGCAGTGCACTCGATGTGCCATCCCGGCCGGCCCTGACCCCAAGGACTGGACCACATCGGCTCGCCGGGCTTGGACGCCTTCCACAGAGCAAAGTCCAGCGGGCTGCGTTTGCGCGGATCGACTTCGACCCGGGCGCCGGCCTTCAAGTCTTCCAGGTTTCGTCTCGACAGTTTGCCGTACTCCGGCCAAGAGGCCACGTCGAAGTATACGTCGCCCTCGACTTCATAGGCATGGCCGCGCTCGATCAGGGCCTCGACCGTTTTGACGATATCGGCCATGTGCTGGGTGACCCGGGGCTCGATTTGGGGCCGGCGATTGCCCAGCGCATCCATATCAGCGTAAAACTCATCGATAAATTTCTGGGTCAACTGCTCGACCGAAATCCCCTGTTCGTCTGCTCTCTTGATAATCTTGTCGTCGACATCCGTAAAGTTACGCACATAGGTCACCGCCAAGCCGCTGGCCTCTAAATGGCGATAAATAATATCGGCGGTGACGTAGGCCCGAGCATGACCAATGTGGCACATATCATAAACGGTCACCCCACAAACATACATACCCACCTTGCCGGCAACCCGGGGTTGGAAGGCTTCCTTGCGACCGGACAACGAGTTAAAAAAGCTCAAACTCATGAAAGATCTCCTTCAGACAAATCGTCTGGCACGATCCGGGGTCTGCGTCGGCGCCAAAGCATCCAAACGTGGAGTCCCCACATGATCAAAATGGCCAGGGTGGCCAGCGGTACCCACCAAGCGCTACGCGGAGGGTGACCATCCTGCAATAAATAAATTTCTCCAGTCGCGGGTGCAGCCGGAAAATGTTCGCGATAATAGGAAAGGACGCGGGCATAACGCTGGTTATCAGCCAAATTAAGCAGCCGGCCCTGAAAAACCCGGTCTACCGCCCCCAGGCAGCTGTCGTCTTCGGCCCCGGCCACTTCGATTAAAATGCGGCTGCCCATTTCGGAGCCCAACAGATAAAAATATTTCACCGTATCGGCGAGCAACTCGGCCCGAATGCACATGTCACGGGCAATGCCCTCAATGCGAACATAGTCATTGTGCCCAAGCGGCTTTTTTTCTAGTTTGTCGGCCAGACCCAGGTCGGTGGCTTGCTGCCCCCGGAAAAAATAGGATAGGTCTTCTCGGATGGTTATCAGCCACACCACGCCCAGCACCAACACCATGCCCGACAGGAGCAAGGAGAGCACGGGGGGACGCTGCGACCGAGGCAGCGGAGCTTCTTCGGCGGCGAAGAAATTGTCTTCGGCTGCCGCCGAGGCCGGGGATTTTTTCTCCGTTTTGCTCATGCCTGATCTACCCAGGGAACCAACACGGCCACTGCCTGGGCCGCCATTCCCTCCGCCCGCCCGGTAAAGCCCAGCCCCTCTTCGGTGGTGGCCTTGATACCGATGGCCGTGGTTTGGATAGCCAGCACGCCGGCCAGGGCCGCCTTCATCTTAGTCAGAAATGGAGCCAACCGCGGTTGCTGGGCCACCATGGTCAAATCGACCGAGCTCACTTGCCAACCAAGTTTTCGAACCTTGTCGATCACCTGGGCCAGCAGTTCGAGACTATCGGCGCCGGCATAGCCAGGATCGTCGGGGGGAAATTGCACGCCGATATCGGCCGCCCCGGCCGCGCCCAAGATGGCATCCATCAAAGCATGGGTCAACACATCGGCATCCGAATGACCGTCCAAACCGTGGGAGTGTGGGATCTCGACTCCGCCCAAAATCAGCCGCCGCTCGGGCACCAAGCGGTGTACATCGTGACCAAATCCCACCCGCGGCACGACTGACTCGAATGAGCGCAAATCCTCTCGATAAGTGATCTTAATGTTGTCCGGATCGCCGGCCACGGTGGCCACCTGCTGGCCGGTCGCCTCGACCAGGGCCGCATCGTCGGTGAAGGAAGCGGGCTCGGTCCAGCTGTCGACCTGTTGGTAGGCTTCGGCCAGCACTTCTCGGCGAAAGCCTTGCGGTGTTTGCACCCGGCACAAAGGCTCGCGGTCCAGGGTACGCAGCACCCGGCCTTCGTGACTGAGCTCTTTGACCGTATCGACCACCGGCAAAACCGGAATGCAGGCCCCGTGCTCAACCGTGCCAGCCAGCACCCGCGTCAGCAATTCGCGCGACACCCGCGGACGGACGCCATCGTGCACCATAACCACCTGGCAATTTTCCGGCAAGGCGTCAAAACCCGCGCGCACCGAATCCGTGCGTTGTTTGCCCCCGGTAACCAGCTTCCATTTGACCTCGGTGCAAACCGCGGCGACCAAGGTCTGGGCCACTTCGAATTGATCAGGAGCCACCGCCAAGACAATACCGGCAAGCTCCGGCAAAGCCTGCAAGGCCCGCAAAGTCCGAGCCAACACGGTTTCTTCCCCCAACCGCGCAAACTGCTTCGCTTGCCCACCACCAAAGCGCACACCCCTGCCGGCGGCGGGTACCACCGCCCAAGTACAAGGTGAATTTTCTTTCCCGATAGACAAAACGCTCTTGGCCCCTTGTGTCCACAAACGGCCATAAAATAGCAGATCTTCCCGATGGTAGGAAGATCCAATTGGTCTCCCATCTCCAATCCCATTTTCACCGTCCCACCTGGCGGCGTAAAAAAAGGCGATGGCGTGCATAACCGGCGGGCGTGGTAACCACAACCAAACGTGTCGGCGGGCATAAACCGTGGGTGTGGTTGCCACAACCAAACGTGTTGGCGGGCATGACCCGTGCGGGCGGTTGCCGTAAGCAAACGTGTCGGCGGGCATAACCCACCACCACGCCCGTCACACAAATGGTCCGCACCACCACCATGTCCGTTACCCGACGGAAAGAATGTCGATTTCTTGCCGGTTTGGGGAGGGCGCGGTAGAATTTTATGGGGTACGAAAAATGGCTGAAGATCCACCTAAGACGGGCTTGACGGCTGAGACCATCGCGTCGATGGGCGACGATCCGGGGCCCGCCCCCAAACTTGAGTTGCAGCCTGGGGACCGGGCCGGCCGCTACCTGATCCTTGGCCAGGTGGGCCGCGGGGGCATGGGTGTGGTCTATAAGGCCTATGATCCGGAGTTGGATCGCCGGGTGGCCTTGAAATTGTTAAGTGTGCAGCGCAAACGCGAGAGCCAAACCGACCGGGCTCGGGGGCGGCTCTTGCGCGAGGCCCAGGCACTGGCCAAGCTCTCTCATCCCAATGTGGTCTCGGCCTACGATGTGGGCACGCTTGACGACAATGTCTTTGTGGCCATGGAATTGGTGGAGGGCAAGTCCTTCAAGCAGTGGATGCAAGACACCCAACCAGAGCAAAGGCAGGTAATCAAGACCCTGGTGGCCGCGGGTCGGGGTATCGCCGCCGCGCACAAGGCGGGTCTGATTCACCGGGATATCAAGCCGGAAAACATCATTGTCGGCGACGACGGTCGGGTTCGCGTGCTTGATTTCGGTCTGGCCCGGGCCTCGGCGCCGGACGAAATACAAGAAGAAGCCGTGCGCAGAAACATTCCCACCGACGACAATCCGGATTATCTGCCCGATTCCATGGACGTCAGCGGGGAAGTGCTTAGTGAAGGCAGTCGGCTCAGAACCCACCTGACCCTGGCCGGGGCACTTTTAGGCACGCCGGGCTACATGGCGCCCGAACAGTACTTGGGCCACCAGCTGACCGAGCACACCGATCAATACAGTTTCTGCGTAACTCTCTACGAAGCGCTCTACCACCGGCGGCCGCATTCGGGCCGTAAACTGAAAGATCTCAAGCTCCAGGTCACCACCGGCCGGCTCGATCCACTGCCGCCGGAGGCCAAGGTATCTGCGCGACTCCGCCGTATCGTCTTGCGCGGATTGTCCACTTCTCACCATGACCGCTATGCCA
>JAUVBB010000454.1 GCA_030591445.1 Deltaproteobacteria bacterium
CCAAACGGCGTGGGCATGCGCGGCCCAGCGGTGCCCCGCCTCAAACTGCCGCTGGGCAAAACCCTCGGCGTGAACCAAGGAGGTCGCCGCCCGAATCTCGATTTCGTCATGGCCAGAGGCCATGGCCTGCCAAAGCGCCCGGTGCAGAGATTTCGTGGCTTTTTGGAATTCGCCGTTGCGAGCCAGCAGAAAACCTTCCCAGAACAGCGCTTCGGCTTCGATGGGAGCATAGCCGGTTGCACCGGCCGCTTGTACCGCCGCGGTCGCGATGGCCAATCCTTCCACTACCTTGCCGGTCTTCTCCCGCGCCTGGACGCGATCCAGCATGGCCTTGACCCCCTCCACTTTTTCACGGGTTCGGTCATCCCGGGGAGGCGGAACCCGGGCGGCCAAGGCTTCTAGATCGGCGCAGCGAGACAATGGGGTCAAACCATGAACGGCGGCTTGTGCCTTTTCCACCACCTGACCGTCCGCTTTGCCAAAAACCTCCACCAGCGCCTTGATTTCTTTCCGGCGCCGGGACAAACACAGCATGCGCAGATCCATCATCTCGGCGCTTTGGGTCCCCGCCACCCGGGTGGCTTCGCAAGCCGCCCCATGCATCCGCACCCATTGTTCGGTGTATTGGTCGAGGACGCGGTGCACTCCGGCCCAGGTAGAAGCAGCCAAAGACTGCCCGGTGGCCAAAAAAGCCGTGCGCACGGTCCGACGAGCCTCGTCATCCCAGCTACCAATCATCCTTTGCTCACTGCCCTGACACATGCCCAGGCGAACCGAGCGGGCAATGAAGAGGCTGGCCAAAACGGCCAGTGCCAAAAACAAAACCGCCCCCCCGGCTTGCCAAATTCTTCGGCGGCGGTGACTGCGCTGGGAACGGGCCAGCAGTTCTCTTTCTTCCGTGCTTAGACGCATGACCGCGGCGTGTTGCTGCAGGATCGACGCGCTGGATGCGGCCATCAGCAAGCCAAAGCGCTGATAATTGACCATCTCCTGGCGCAGCAGCTCGCGCGCCCTTTTCAGCTCTCGCTCTCGCTCCTCCATCCAACGGCCGATTTCTTCGATCAGGTATTCATGGCTAAGCTCGTAACACTCGACATCGCCGCGCGCCAACTCTCTGACTAGCCGCGCCTGCTGCAAATGAGACAGCATTCCCTTAACGGTTTTGGCCGTTTTGCCGGTCTCCTGGGCCACCTCTTGCACGGTAACCACGCCCTTGGTCCCCAAAGAGGTGACCAGGGCCTTGAGCACCTGCCGGCCAAGCTCCTGGCCGGCAATGGTGCGCGCACCTAAGAAACGCTCCAGATAACTACCCAGGATGCCGCGGGCCCCGCCCAGTCGTTCGTAGTGCTTGCGGCTAAACTCCAGCTCGCCTTCCCCCAGCTCGTCATACAGCCGATCGCAGATGATTTGCAGCTGGGGAGGTTCCGAGCCCATGGAGCCCAGATCGTCGACGATTTGCTCAACCAGCCCCTCCTGGTAACCAAGGCCGGCCAGCTCGGCCGGTTCCCGAATGGCCACCGCCATGCCCTCTCGACTAAGCCCGCTCAAAGCAAAATCGTGATGAAAGACTTCTGGGATCCGGGCCTTGAACTCGGACAAATGATGGAGAAAATCGTGACGAATGGAGATGACAAAGCGCAAGTCCAAGCTGCGGTCCCGCACCAACAGGCTTAACTGTTGGCCAAATGATTTTCTGATCTTCAAAGGCAGACGCAGGAAAAACTCCTCGAACTGGTCCAGCACCACCACCAAGGGCTTGCCCACCATCTGGGTGGCTCCGCGCAAAAACTCGGGCAGGCGGGCCGACAAAGCCTCGGCCATCCACTCGGTGGAGACTTCCCGGCCCTTGGTCTCGCGCAACAGGGCCGACACTTTCTCTTGCAACTCGCGCTCGGGATCCTTGAAGGACCGTACCGCCACTACCGCAAAACCCTCCCGGCGCAGAGAAGGGGTCAAACCCGCGTTGAGCAATGAAGTCTTGCCGGCGCCCGAGGAACCATGCAAGAGGACCAAGGGATGGGAGACCACCAGGCTGAATAGTTTGCGGGTTTCATCTTGGCGACCGTGAAAGATATCCTCGTCTTCTTCGGCAAAGTAGCTCAGAAACTTGTAAGGCCGATACCAATCCCCGCCCGGGGTCAGCTGTACCAGACGGTCGGTGTCGTGCTCGCGCTCCATCTGGATGCTCTGTTGGCGGGCATTGACCATTTCGGCCAGCTTGTCGGCAAAACCTACTTCTTCAGCCTGGGCCAGGATCAATCCCCGCCGCCGCCATGTCCCGCGCACCCCGGCCGCCACTTTCGCCGAGATGCCCGAAGCCTTGATCAGACCGGGCGAAGTAAAAGAGGTCAGGTGCCCCCACAAACGCTTGAGGTCGGCATCACTCCAACGAAAAGCCATGAAGAGCAGATGACTGGTGGCCAGCAAACCCAGTAACACTTCCGGGGCCAGGCGCAACTGGTTGAGCCGTTCGTCTATCGCCTCTTCGGTCACCGCCAGGGATTCCGGTTCATCCAGATCGCCAAATATCTTAATCAGGGCCACGTGATCTTCTTCGACCTGAGAGGGATCTGCTTCCTGCAGCCAGGCAAACTTGTGCACCTTACGGCCCGCGGCCAGCAGTGCGTTTTCCAGGCGCGCGTCCAGATCGGTGGTGAGAATAACCGGGAAAGGAACCTTGGCCACCGCCGATAAAATCTCGGCTGGATCTTCGCTTTCTTGGCGCAGATGAGTCACCAAGAAATCTTGCAACTCGGTGGCATCGTTGTCTTCTTCGTATTGGGCGGCCAGCTGGCGTAATTCGGCCCGCCGCTCCACCAGGCCCAGTTCGTCGGCCATTTTCCGGGCCAGCTTGGCCTTAACCGAGCCGGCCCGCAGTCCCAGGCTCAAGCCTCCCACCACCAGCACACAGCGGTTGTTGGTCAGCGATTCGGCCAATTCCGGGATGTACTTGCCTTCGAGGTGCCGCTTTCTTTTTTGTTCAATTTGCGCAGGATCCCAAAGCACTTTGACCAGGCTAACCTTCTCGGCCAGGCCCTTGAGCTCATAGTCGCCCAGCGACTCAATTTCGGTATCCAGGGTGGAGGCGGCCTGCCAGGTGCTTAGACTGGTATATATCTCCTCACCACCGGCTTGGGCCTCGATGCGGGCCGCGGTGTTGACCGCATCCCCATAGACATCGTCCGGTTCTACGATGGCCCGACCCTGGTGCACGCCAATGCGCACCCGTAACTGATCGGCCACCGGCGCCTTCTGGTTGTATTCGCCAAGCACCCGCTGCATCGCCAAAGCGCTGCTCAGAGCTTTTTTGGCCTTGGGAAAGGTAGCCATCAAGGCATCGCCAATGGTTTTGGTCAGAGCACCGCCGTGCTTATCTATCAAGGGCAACAGCAGATCGGTGTAGCGCTGGACCAGCATGCGCGCATAGGCATCGCCGCGCTCTTGATAGAGCTTGGTCGATGCCACCAGATCGGTAAACATGATGGCAACAATCTTCTGCCGGGCACTGGGAAGAGATTCCGGAGAATCAGCTCGGCTCTGTTTGCCTTTCTCTTTCTCTCCCATTCCCGATCCTTGCTGCCCACGCACGCTGCTCATCTGCCCACACTCTTTCGCAATGCCTCCATGTTAGCAGCGCCGCAGAAAACTGCAAACATCCCATGCCGGCCCCAGCGCCCCTTTTTGCCTCAGCGCTTTTCCTAGACTAGCTAAACAGGTACCGATATATAGGGAGGCTAGATGGAAGGAAATATTTATCAAATGGAAGGAATGCCATGCCCGAGACCCTGGACGAAAAAGAACTAACGGCTTTGATTCAGAGAGTATTTCAACCGACCGCGCAGGATCGGGCCTTGGCCATATTAATCGATCTGCCCGATAGCCAGGTGCCCGACCACCCGGCCTGGGCCGAGCGACGGGCCATGGCTTCGACCTGGGCCCAGAGCCTGGGCGCCCACAACCCGGCTTTGGATATGGACATCCACCAGATTGTCTATCGCAACCCGCGCATGAACAACGCCGATTTACCGGCCCAGGCCTGGCTTTTGCCCGGTCCATTGCCCGCTTCGGCGGATGACTTGGACGAATCCCAATCGCAGTCCTTCGCCGCCTTGCTCCACAGCCATCAAATTTTGCTGGCGCCGACCGAGTTCTCCGCCACCGCGCCGCTGAAACTTTCGGCGGTCGAGCACGGCTTTCGGGCCGCGACCATGCCTGGATTTTCGGCGGCCATGATCCCGGCTCTGCGCCTGGACTACGGAGAAATCAACCGCCGGGTGCAGGCTTTGAAGAAGCTGCTGGATCAAGCCCAGGCCGCCGAACTGCGCTTCGAAGTCGAGGGCCAGGCCGACGCTGCCTTACACCTGGATCTGCGCCATCGCCAGGCCCACGCCTCGGGCGGACTACTGCCTACGCCGGCCACGGCGGGCAACCTGCCTTCGGGCGAAGCCTATATCGTTCCCTACGAAGGCGAAGTCGAAGGCGTCCCCAGCCAGAGCCAAGGACAAATGCCGGTGCAGTTCGGCGAGGAAATCGTGGTCTATACCGTGGCCGAAAACCGGGCCGTGCAAGTGCAAGGCGCGGGACCGGCCGCCCAGGAGCAAGCCGAGCTACTACAAGCCGAACCGGCCTACGGCAACCTGGCCGAGTTGGGACTAGGCGTCCTGGCGGATTTTGGCATCCAGCCCTGCGGATCGATCTTGCTCGACGAAAAACTGGGTCTGCACATTGCCTTCGGTCGCAGCGATCACTTTGGCGGCCAAGTCGGCGCCACCCAGTTTTCTCGGCCCGAAGCCGTGGTGCACATCGACCGGGTTTATATCGACGCCCTACAGCCGAAAGTGCGCGTTGCCCAAGCCGATTTGCTCATGGCCGACGGCTCGGTTACCAACTTGATGCGCAACAACCAATACGTCGTTGAACTGTAGCTGCTTACGGGCTGCTTTCGATGTTGCTTGAAATGGTCCGCCGGGTACCCTATAATGTTTGGTCTAAAACCAGGCCAGTCTTGTAAAAAGGAGACCTGTATGGCAGCAAGAAAAGCCACAATTAACGGCTTAACCACGAATCAAACCAAAGACTTCAAAAAAGTTCTGGACGAAAAACGCGCCGAGCTTAGGAGATCCATCTCCAACCGGAGAGATCGAGACGCTGAAGTCGATCCTAGCGAAATCATTGAAGAGCTCGAGCAAGCCGCCACCGGCCAGCATCAAGACGTACAACTGCGTATTCTGGACAAGGAAGTCAAGTTGCTGCGCGAGGTGGAACGAGCGCTGAAGAAATTCGAAGAGGATGAGTTTGGCCTCTGTGAAGGCACCTTAGAACCCATTGGCTTCGCCCGGCTCAAAGCCCGCCCCTGGGCCCGTTACAGTGTCACCCACAAGGAAGAGCTCGAGCGCATTCAGCTCGAGCAATCTACACTGCGCCCGGGCCGCTCAGTTCTGCCGGGCGCAGCCTTGCCGGCCCGTTTGATCTCTTTGCAATCCCTACCCGTTTGCTCGCCGGTGCCCAAACTCCGCCATGGTCTGCGCTGTTTGTACGCGCTGTGTCTACTCTTTCTGCTCACAGCTCCGACGGCCGAAGGCAGTGGTTTCGACCGGGAAGCCTATGAACAAGATTTGGTGGATCGCGGG
>JAUVBB010000563.1 GCA_030591445.1 Deltaproteobacteria bacterium
CAGGCACTAGCACTTCAATTTTTGTTCTCGGTGCCCGAGATCATCGAGTACTACGGCCAAGACGATGAGACCCATGTCATCGTTTTGCACGCCGAATCTTTTGCCGATCCGCAAGAATTCTTGAAGCGGGTGGGGCCGGTGGCGGCCAAGAAACCCATCCTGGCGCTCAAGTCGGGCACCACTGCCGAAGGCGCGCGGGCGGCCTCGTCACATACCGGCGGCTTGATGGAGCAAGACACGCTTACCGACGTGCTCTTCGATAAATGCGGCGTACTGCGTTTCGATTCTTTGGGTGAATTGTGCGAGACGGCCCAGGCTTTTGCCAGCCAGAAGGTGCCGGCCTCAAACCGCATCGGCATGGTGACCAACGCCGGTTCGCCGGCCATCATCGTTACCGATGAGGCAGTCCGGGCCGGAATGGCCGTGCCCGATCTGAGCGATGCCGCCAAGGATTTCTTGAAGGAAAAGCTACCGGCCATCGCCTCCATTGCCAATCCCATCGACATGGCAGCCACCGCCAGCGAAAAAGAGTTTGGTGCGTCTCTGCAGGCCTTGGTGGACGACGCCAATATCGACGCCGCTGTGGTTTGCTTCATGACCCCTTTCTTTGTCGATACCCTGGGCATTGCCAAGGCCATTGAGGCCCAGGCGGCCCGCACCGACAAGACCCTCATCGCCGTGGCCATGACCAACCCGGCCGAAAAACCGGAATGGCAAGAGACTGTTGACCGCGTACGCGCGGCCGGGGTACCGGTTTACTACTTCCCCGAGGCGGCGGCGCGGGTGTTGAAGAACATGGACCGCTTCCGTCGTTTGCGCGATCGGGTTCGCAGTGACTTGCCCGTCTTCGACATCGATTCAGCGGCCAATCAAAGTTTGCTGTCGGAGGCTGAGGTCGGCCCCGACGGATTCATGAATCCGGCTGCGGCCAGCACCTTGCTGCAGAATTACGGCATCCCCCTGGCGCCCGAGCGCCGGGCCCGTGACTTTGCCGAGCTCAAGGCCGCGGCCCAGGAAATTGGCTATCCGGTGGTGCTCAAGGCCGAAGCCGCCGATCTGGTGCACAAAACCGATGCCGGCGGGGTGGCCTTGAACCTGACCGACGAGGCTTCATTGCAGGCGGCCTTCGACTCGATGTCGGCCAAACTGCAGGCCAACTCTGATCTTTCCTTCTTGCTCCAGGCCCAAATCGGTACCGGCCTGGAGGTGATTGTCGGCGGCGCCCGGGCCGGCGATTTGGGTCACATGGTGATGTTTGGCCTGGGCGGCATCCACGTCGAAGTGCTCAAGGACGTGACTTTCAAGTTGGCGCCACTTTGCACCGAAGAGGCCCAGGAAATGCTTACCGGCATCGCCGCCGCCGAATTGCTGCGCGGAGTGCGTGGCGGCCCGGGTGTAGATCAGGCCGCCCTGATAGACATCCTGCTGCGCGTATCGCGCCTGTTGATCGACCATCCTCAGATCGAAGAGTTGGATCTGAACCCGGTCATGGCTGCCCCGGAAGGGGAGCGTAGCCTGGTGGTAGACGCAAGGATCAAGCTGAAAAAATAAGGGAGTCTAGTCATGGCCAAGTGGATGAACCTGGGCGAGATGCTTAAAATCAATGCCCGGAAATATCCCGAAACCGTCTGTCTCATGGACGATACCCGTAGCTTTACTTTTCCCGAGACCAATGAGCGAGTCTGCCGCTTGGCCAACAGCCTGTTGGCCATGGGCTTGGTTAAAGGTGATCGCATTTCGGTCTTGTTGGAAAACTGCATCGAGTTTATCGAAATCTATCTGGCCGCGGCCAAGATCGGATTGGTGGTCAATCCCATCAACTTTAGGGTCAGCGCCGATGACGTGGTGTATATTAGCAACCACGCCGAGGCCAAGGCCTTTGTGGTGCACGATCTTTTTGCCGACACCCTGGCCTCGGTGCGCGCCCAGTTGCCAGTCGCCGAAGATCGCTACCTGATGGTGGGTAAGGCGCGCGATGGTTATCTGGCCTACGAAAGCCTGATCGAGCGCGGCGCGCCCGAAGAACCCCGGGCCGAGGTTTTTCCCGAAGACACCTGGATTTTGCTTTATACCTCGGGCACCACCGGCCGGCCCAAGGGCGTAATCCGTTCGCATGAGTCCTATGTGGCCTTCTATCTGATCAATGCCATCGATTTCGATTTTCGCCCCGGTGATCGGGTGCTCAATGTGATGCCTTTGTGTCATGTCAATACTACTTTCTTTACCTTTGCTTTTACCTACATCGGCGGCAGCACCTATGTGGTGCCGGCCATGAAATTCGACCCGCGTCGGATGCTGGAGATTGTGCAAAACGCCCACATCAATTTCATCTCGCTGATCCCGACTCATTATGCCCTGATCCTGGCCGTTCCTCCGGCCGAGCGGGCAGCCTACGATCTCTCTTCGATAAAGAAGCTGCTGTGTTCCTCGGCCCCGGCTCGCATCGAGCACAAAAAGGGCATCATGGAGACCTTCAAGGGCGTAGAGCTTTATGAGGGCTATGGTTCCACCGAAGCCGGCATCGTCACCACCCTGATGCCCCACGAGCAAATGACCAAACCCGGTTCCATCGGCAAGGAGAGCTTGGGTACCGATCGGATCAAGATCCTGGACGAAAACCAGCAAGAAGTAGCCCCGGGAGAGATTGGCGAGTTGTACTCACGGGGGCCCATGCTCTTCGAACATTATTTCAAGGATCCGGAAAAGACGGCGGCCAGTTGCGCCGGCGACTGGTTTTCGGCCGGGGACATGGCCTACCAGGACCAGGACGGCTACTATTTCCTGGTTGATCGCAAGAACAATATGATCATCACCGGCGGGGAACACGTATTCCCCTCGGAACTGGAGAACGTACTCTGCTGCCATCCGGCGGTTTTCGATGTGGCGGTCATTGGGGTGCCGCACGAAAAGTGGGGTGAGTCGGTGCACGCCGTGGTGATTGTCAAAGACGATTGCACTTGTAGCGAAGAAGAAATGGTTGCCTATTGCCGCGACAAGATGGCCGCCTTCAAACGGCCCAAGACGGTGGAATTTATCGAAGCCGAGCAGATGCCGCGGACGGCCACCGGTAAGATCCTGCACCGGATTTTACGCGATCGCTGCGCGGCCAAGGAGTGTGAAGAATGAGCCCGGAAATCAGCGACGATGCCTTCAATGCGGTAGATTACTTTGTCGATCGCAATATTCGCCAGGGCCGCGGCCACCGTACCGCCATTCATTTTGGCGACCAGCAGCTGAGCTACAACCAGGTGCAGAAGATGGTGGACAAGACCGCCAACGCCTTTCGCGAATTGGGAGTACAGATCGAAGATCGGGTCTTGCTAATCTTGCTCGACACGCCCGAGTTCTTCGCTTGTTTTTGGGGCGCCATGCGCATCGGCGCGGTGCCGGTACCCTGCTCGACCATGTTGACCCCCGAGGACTACGAATACTTTCTTAACGACTCGCGGGCCAAGGTCCTGGTGGTATCGGAATCACTGCTGCCGACCATCCACCAAATCAAAGGCACCTTGCCCTACCTGCGCGATCTGATTGTGGTGGAAGAGGGGGTAGGTCCCAAGATTCCCTTCAAG
>JAUVBB010000600.1 GCA_030591445.1 Deltaproteobacteria bacterium
CTCGATAGATTTAGTCTTAATGCCTCCATTCGAGAAAATGAGCATTTTCGCTGAATGAAAATATGCGGAAATATTCAGGATGATGAATAAGAGAATCAGTATGATAGAACCGACACCCGGCTGGTCATCCTGGACTGGATGATGCCCGAATTGGATGGGCTGGAAGTCTGCCAGCGCCTGCGCGCCCAGGCCGGCCAATACACCTATGTCATCTTGTTGACGGCCAAGGAGGAGAAGCAAGACATCATCACCGGTCTCGATGCCGGCGCCGACGACTATGTGACCAAACCCTTCCACCAAGCTGAACTGCGCTCCCGCATCCGCTCGGGCGAGCGAATTGTGCGCCTGAAAATGCAACTGCAGCAAAAAGTCACAGAGCTGGAAGACGCCCTGGTCCATGTGCAACAGCTACAAGGCATGATGCCCATCTGCATGCACTGTCATCGAATTCGCGACGAAGATCAAATCTGGCACCGGCTCGAAGAATATATTCAAGAACACTCCGAAGCCGTCTTCACCCACGCCCTCTGCCGCGACTGCCTGACCAAGCACTACCCCGAAGTCGCCCAAGACATGCAAAAAAAAGAAAAAAAATCTTCCTAACTGACCATTTGGGTAACGGGCGTGTCGGCAAGCATACCCGCGGGTTAATTGACGCCTTTGCCTTGGGGTGATAGGAATATTTTCTTATGAACACTTACTTACCTCCCTTGAAGTTTGTGCCCTTGATTAAGACGGTTCCCTGGGGCGGGCGTTATTTGGAAACGCTGTTTGGCAAACAGTTGCCCGCGGAACAACCTTGCGGGGAATCCTGGGAGGTGGTGGATCTGCCTAGCGATCAGAGCGTGGTGGAGTCGGGACCGTTTATGGGACGCACGCTGGCTTCGCTGGTCAAATCGCGGGGAGAAGAACTACTGGGCGAGGCCGCTTTGCTCATGGGTCGCTTTCCGGTGCTTTTCAAACTGCTCGACGCGCATGAGACGCTATCGGTGCAGGTTCATCCGGACGAAGAAGCCTGTGCGCGACTGGGCAGCGAGGCCCGGCCCAAGACCGAGGCTTGGTACATTTTGCAGGCGGCCCCCGAGGCCAAGCTCTACCTGGGCTTACGGGCGGGCGCCGGCAAAGAAGATCTGCGCGCGGCCTTGCAAAACGGCTCCGTGGCTGACTTGCTCCACGCGGAAACGGTACAGCCGGGAGATTTCATCCATCTGCCGGCCGGTACTTTACATGCCATCGGCGCCGGCATCGTGCTGGCCGAAATCCAGCAATCCTCTGACACTACCTATCGCGTGTTCGACTGGAACCGCATGGGACTCGATGGCCAGCCTCGGCAACTCCATGTAAACGAAGCGCTGGAATCGATAAATTTCGACATCACTGGCAAGCCGGCCCACGCCTCGCCCCAGTCCGGGCGCGAGGGAATTCGCTCGGCGGCCTTTGGCTTTGAACGGGTAAATCTGGCCCCGGGCTCTGAAGCACAGCTTGCGGGTGGCCGGCCGCGAATCGTGTGTTGCGTCGAGGGCGCGGGCAGCATCAGTGTGATTGGCGATACCGCCCTGCCCTTGGTCCGGGGACAGACTTGCCTGATCCCGGCCTGCCGCGCCGAGAGCTTGCGCTCCGAGGCGGGAGGCGTTTTTCTTCTGATCCGGGTGTGATGGCTCCATGAACAAAGCAAACAACTACCCTTTGTTTACTTCCGGTGATTTTGGCGCCTTTTTCGGGCTAATGCTGGACAATATCTCCAATCTGGTGGTGCTGACCGGCATCCTGACCGGCATCTTCCAGTTTCCCATGGCCTTTATTTTCACCCACATGATTCCCGGCACCGCCCTGGGAGTACTCATCGGCGATTTGATTTACAGCTGGATGGCCATTCGGCTGGCCAAACGGACCGGCCGTAGCGATGTTACCGCCATGCCTCTGGGCCTCGATACGCCTTCTACTATCGGCATCGCCTTTGCGGTATTGGGCCCGGTCTATGTTGCCACCGGCGATCCCATGATCACCTGGCAAGTGGGCATGGCCACCATGATCCTGATGGGCGTATTGAAGCTGGTGCTTTCCTTTGCCGGCGACTGGGCCCGCCGAATGATACCGCAAGCCGGCCTACTCGGCTCCTTGGCCGGCATCGGCGTAGCCCTGCTCGGGGTACTGCCCCTGATGAAACTCTTCGAAATGCCGGTGGTAGGCATGGTGGCCTTCGGCCTGGTGCTCTACACCTTGGTGGCCAAGATCAGGCTGCCGGCCAATCTGCCCGGGGCCGCGGTGGCGGTGGTGGTCGGCACCATCCTGTACTACCTGCTCGGCCAAGCGGATTTGCTCGGCGCCGCTTATCATCTGCCTGAACTCAGCTGGCAAATCACCATGCCTATCCCTACCCTCGGCTTTATCGACGGCATGGCCCAAGCCATCGACTTTTTGCCAGGGGCCATCCCCTTGGGTCTGCTGACCGTCATCGGCGGCATCAATGTCACCGAAAGCGCCCGGGGGGCCGGCGACGACTACAACACCCGCGACATTTTGCTCACCGAAGCGGTGGCCACCTTGGCGGCCGGCTTGACCGGTGGAGTAGCCCAATCGACCCCCTATATCGGTCACTCCGCTTA
>JAUVBB010000607.1 GCA_030591445.1 Deltaproteobacteria bacterium
GGTAACCGACTGCAAACTGGTAATGCGCAGCGGACGGCCCACATTGGGAATGTAGAGCCACATATTTTCGCCCAACCGCAGCGTGGCCCGGCCTTTCTCGCTGGCCGGCGACAGGAACAAGGCCGCCACTTTGTCGCGGCCTTTCTTGACGGTATACAAAACGAACTCTTTGCGGCTGCCATCGGGCTCGATGTTGATAAGTTTGCGATAGGCCTGGTAGGACTCGTGTTGCATCCGGCTATCGACTTTCACCAGAATGCTCTGGTCCTCCTCGGCCAGCACCGGCACCGAAACCCACAGCAGCGCCAAAAAAACCGCAAAACATGACTTCCTCATGGCTCACTCCTTTCTAGCATCCTATACATGACCCAGCGCCTTGATGGGATCCATGCGCGCCGCTTTGAGCGCCGGCTGCAAACTGGCAATCGCCGATACCGCAATCACGCCCAAGGCAATGAAGAGTATGGTGGCACCATCTACCGTTGGCTGCAAAAGCAAATCTTGCTGGCGGCCAAAGGCAAAGGTAAGCTCGGCGGCATCCAACCCGGCAATAGCCGCCAAGCTAATCACGATCCCGGCCAAGGCGCCGACCGTGCCCAAAAGCAGTCCTTCAGACAAGAACAACCACAGAATGGTGCGCGGCCGAACCCCGATGGCGGCAATAGTGCCGATTTCCCGAATCCGTTCATAGACCGCCATGATCATCACGTTCATCACGCTGACCAATACAATCGATACCAACATGACCTGCACGAACAAGGTAAGCAAATCGATCATGCCGGCGATATTGGCAAAGGGTGACAGTTTGCGCCAGGAGTGAACTTCCAAGGGCATGGGCGATTGGCTCGCTTTCGATCCCAGCTTTTTTTTAAGCGTCTGGGCCACGCTGGCGAGACTCGATAGCCCATCCAGCCGAACCGCAAACTCGGTGACTTCGGCCTGCTTGAGGCGCAGCAGTTCACGGGCATCTTCAATGTGCAGGTAGCCATCTCGGCCCCCGGGGCCCGACAAGCCCTCGACCACGCCGGCCACCCGAAAGGATTTGCCATTGACCGATCCCTCTCGGTTGGTCACCACCAGCACCACGGTGTCGCCCATTTTGATTTTCATGCCCCGGGCCAAGAGTTCGGGGACCCATAGATCTCCGCGCGCCAGGAGCTTCGATTTGACCTTCTTGAGGCGCTGGACCAGCAAGGGAACCGTGGCCATTTCGCGTTCGGGTTCTATGGCGGTCAACCGCACATTGGTGGTTTCTTTATAATTGCTAAGCATGGCGCCAAATTTGATGCGTGGCGAACTGGCGGTAACCTGATCGATGCCCGCCAACACCGTTTGGATATGTTCCACCGCGGCCGGGCTCAGGTTCAGATTCAGGGGCAGATTGTCGGTGGCGGCAACATAACCGCGCCGATGCACCTGCAGATGACCCAGCATGGCGTCGGTGATTTGCCCGATCATCATGCTCCGAAAGGAGCCGGCCACCGAGACAAAGAGCAACACCGCTAACACCCCCAGGCTGATGAGCGAGGCGGTAAGCAAGGTCCGGCGCCGGTAGCGCAGCAGATTGCGAGCAGCGACCCGTAGCAAATCGATCATGTCGTCTCTCCTTCCTTGCGCAACTGGCCGTCTTCGAGGGTGAAGATAAGTTCGGCGGCGGCCATCACCTTGGGGTCGTGGGTCGAAAACACGAAGGTGGTACCCAATTCGTCGCGCATTCGCTTCATTAAATCGATCAC
This sequence comes from Deltaproteobacteria bacterium, assembly GCA_030591445.1. GTDB lineage: Bacteria > Myxococcota > B64-G9 > B64-G9 > B64-G9 > JAUVBB01. Next base: position 1,737 of record JAUVBB010000607.1, read on the forward strand.
GCGCAGGGCGGTCTCCCGATCCAGATTGGCGGTCGGTTCGTCGGCCAGCACCAACTCGGGCCCGGTCACCAAGGCCCGGGCTACCGCCACCCGTTGCTTCTGTCCGCCCGACAATTTATCGGGACGCTTGGCTCCCAACTCGCCAAGCTCCACCGCCTTGAGTACTTCTTCCACCTTTTGCCGGCGCCGACCGACCGACCAGCCCCGTAACATCATCAGCGGCAACTCCACGTTCTCAAAAGCAGAGAGCACGGGAATCAAGTTGAAGTCCTGAAAGACAAAACCAATGTGATCGCCACGAAATTGCGCGCGTTGCTCGCGATCAAGCGCAGCCACATCCGTATCCACCACGGTGAGGCTCCCGCTGCTGGGCTGATCCAAACAACCAAGCAAGTTCAGCAGCGTGCTCTTGCCACTACCGGAAGGGCCCACAAAGGCCGCAAAAGAGCCAGCCTCGATGTCAAAACTGGCCCCGCGCAGAGCCAGCACCGGGACATCCCCGGAAGCGTAAGTCTTAGTCAAATCTTGGGCAGATACCAGGCTCATATTCACTCCAA
>JAUVBB010000471.1 GCA_030591445.1 Deltaproteobacteria bacterium
ATGCGCCAAATCGGCGTGCGCGACGAATCCAAGATGTTGGGTGGGATTGGTATTTGCGGTCAACAGCTTTGCTGCGCGCGCTTTTTGCATAAGTTTGTGCCCGTCTCTATCAAAATGGCCAAGAACCAGAACCTGGCTCTCAATCCGCAGAAACTTTCTGGTACCTGTGGCCGCTTGATGTGTTGCCTGGTGTATGAAGAACGGGTGTACAAAGAGCAGCGGGCGAAGATGCCCAAGCATGGTTCTACCATCGACACTCCCAAGGGTTCCGGCCGGGTTATCAACGTTGATATTCTAGGGGGCCGGGTGAAGGTATTTCTTGAAGATGGACCCACCGTTTTTACCTTGGGTCAGTTGTCTGGTGAAGAGCCCATGGAGGCGCCCAAACCAGAGCTCCCGCCGCCGCCCCCGCCGACTGCCAGGGCGGCTGCCAGGGCGGCTCCGCGTGACGCCAGGGGGAAAATGCCAGATTCCCGCGGTCGTCCCAAGCGCCGCCGGCGGCGAAAACCGCGTTCCGGGGATGCGAAAGCGCCGGGCGCCGATGCCGCCAAGCAAGGAGAGCAAAAGCCCCAAGGCCAGCAAGCCCAAGGCCAGAAAACGGCAAGCAAAGATGGCGGCGATGGCAAGAGCCAAAATCAAAAACGTCGTCCGCGCCGACGCTCACGGCGCAGAAAACCGCCCGCCGGGTCCAGCGCTTCGCCGAAGCCGTCGGGTGGACCGGCCAAGCCGACGAATAGGCCGCCCAGGTCGCAGAATAGACCGGCCCAGTCGCCAAGCGGTCCGGCCAAGCCACCGCGTGGTCCAGCTAAGCCGTCCGGGAGTTGATGTTTTTCCATGCCCACCACGCGTGATGAATTCGCCGAAGTTCTGAGCCAGACCAAAGAGCAGGATTCGGTTGTCCGCGGCCTGGCTGCTGAACGTCTGGAAGAATTTCCGGGCCCCGAAAGCAGCCAAGCCCTGATTGTCCTGTTGCAAGATGAGGATCCCGTGGTTCGTTTCAAGGCGGCCTGCTCCTTGGCTCGCTTGGGTAGTGACCAAGGGGCGGAGAGTCTCTGTTGGGCTCTGCGCCGCGTCGATTTGTGTTTCATGTCCCTCGAGGCCATGACCGACCTGGGTTCAGCGGCCGTTTTGGAGCCACTGCTTCAGTTCTTCCATCGTTGGCGCCTGCACCCCTTGGAGAAACTACAGGCCGCCGCTGCTTTGCACCGGATGGGGGAAGCGGAAGGAAGCGATTTTCTGCGCCAGAGCCTGGAGTCGCCGCGGCCGGAAGAACGTGGCTTTGCTATCGAACTCTGGGGCCGGGTGGCCATGCCGGGGGCCTTGGGGTTTCTCCAGGGCATCGTGGATACCGAGCATGATCCGCATCGCGTGGATGCGGTACGGGGCTTGGCCCACCTGCGGGATCGGCGCGCCTTGCCCACCCTCGAACGAGCGGCTCGGCAGCGGGAGGATTCGTTGCTGGCTCAGTTGGCCGCCGAGGCCATGGCCGACATCGGCGCGGGGCCGGAAGGATGAAAGCCAAAGCAATGGAATTGTTCGACAGCCATGCTCATTTGGATTTTGACGCCTATGCCGAGGATCGCGACCAAGTTCTCCAACGTGCTTGGGATGCCGGCATGACCGGAATGGTAACCGTGGGCCTGGGCCTAGAGGGGGCGGAAGCGGCCGTTTTGCTGGCTCACAGTGACCCGCGTTTGCGGGCAACCGTGGGTGTACATCCGCACGATGCCCGCCTGGATATCGATTGCCCGGGTGATCCGACCGCAGCGGTAGCCCCCGAGTTGCATCAGCGCTGGGAGGCGCAAAAAGATCGGGTCTTGGGGACGCTTTCGGCTTGGCTTGACGATGCCAAGGTGGTCGCGGTGGGTGAAGTGGGGCTTGATTACCACTATGACCACTCGCCTCGGTCCCTGCAGCGTGATCTCTTCCGCGCCTTTATCCAGCTGGCGGTGGCTTGGCACTTGCCCTTGGTGGTTCACTGCCGCGAAGCCGAGAGCGACACCATCGACATTTTACGGGCAGAGGGCGCCGAGCGGGTCGGCGGCGTGATTCACTGCTTCAGTGGCGATCCTGCGCTAGGTCGGGTCGCCTTGTCCCTGGGTTTTTACCTGGGGCTGGCCGGACCTTTGACCTTCAAGAAGTCCGAAGCCTTTCGCCGCCTCGTTGCCGATTTGCCCATGGATCGCCTACTGGTCGAGACCGATTGTCCTTTTCTCAGCCCAGAGCCCCATCGCGGTCGGCGCAACGAACCGGCTCACGTGATCGAAGTCGTGCGCACCCTGGCGCAGATTAAGTCACTCTCGCCGGCCGCGGTCGGTTCCCAGACCGCTGACAATGCGCGCCGCCTCTTCGGTATCGAATAAGAGCGAGCTTCAGCTAGACAGCGCTGCAATTTGGAGCAGTTTTGAGGTGGGGGTGCGGATGGCTTTGGCTTTGCTGGTCTGTTCGGGATCGAAGCGATAGATGCAGTTAGACCAGGCGGCCAGTTCGAGAAAGGCTTCTTCCCCGGTCGAATGCTCAGAGGCGGCCCGGTGAATGTGCCCCTCTTGAAAAAAGATCTCTCCTTGCTGTTCGCCCATGAGCAAGTAGAGGGTTCCGGTTCGTCGCTTTGCCGACAAGGTACGAATTAAGGACAAGATGGTTTTCTGGTCGATTTTTCCCGAGAATTCCATGGTACTACGATAGCCGCCACCTGATGGTGCCGAGATGTCGATGGCGGGCGCCGGCTCCTCTGAGGAAGCGGAGGGTAGGTCGATGGTCTCGGTGATGGCGATGTCGTCGACCTCGATGGGGATACTTGGTTCTTCTGTTTTTTGCTCCAGCGGTGGTTCTGGCAGCGGTGGTTCTGCTGGCTGGGCCAACAGCGATAACTCTTTTTTTAACTTGGCGATGGCAATGGTGGGCATGAAGGGCTTGGTGAGCAGATCGCAGGCACCCTCGCGAAAAGCGCGAGTGATGGCATCGGGTGAAGGATCGGCAGACATCATGAACACCGGCAGGCCTTTTTGGTTGCGAAAGATGTTGGCCAGCACCGAAAATCCACCGTCCGGGGGTAAGCCCACTTCCAAGAAAATGGCGGCGATTTCTTCCATGGCCAGACGCTCGACGGCGGTTTCACTGTCGCGAGCGATGCGTACCTGAAAATCGGCCGCTCCCAGCTTAAGTTCCAGCTCCGCGGTTGCCTGCGGACTGGGGTCGGCGATCAAGACGATAGAGCCCGCGGCCGTGCCCAGCCGAGCCACCTCGCCCTTGACTACGTTTTCAAGCACCTCAATGACCAATGGGTCGAAAAGACTGCCACTTTGCTTTTTGAGTTGGGTCAGGGCTTGGGCCGGTTCCATGGTGGCGCCGGCCGGGTTGGCGGCATTGTTGGTCAAATCGTCGAAGGCATCGATGGTGGCGATGAGGCGGGCACCAAGCGGGATTTGTTCCTGGGCCAGGTTGTCGGGAATGCCGCTACCGTCGAAATTCTCGTACAAGTGGGCCAAGGTCTGGTTGACCCGCACCGGCAAGTGGACGCCATCGAAGAGGCGCGACGGCGTAAGATGATAGCGGCGCGCCCGCTTGCGATACTCGTCGCTGCTAGCAATGCTGGGCAGGGTCAGGTGAATAGACACCCGCTTGCCCAGGTCGTGCAAGTAGGCCGAGGTAATGTTGTGATTGACTTGGCGCACACTCAGACCCATGGCTTCGGAGACCGCTTTGACCCAACGGGCCACCCGGGCGGAATGGCCTTGCCGATTGGGTGTTTGGATTTCGAGTAAGCCCACCAGGATGTTGAGGGTTTCGATAAAGTCATTGTCCGAGACCAGAGAGCTTTCGCGGACGCCCTCCATGGCACGTGTCCACGAGGAGGTGCCCTCGGATGCCTGCGAGTCGGAATCACCGTCGGCCACCAAGGGGCGGCGTGATTGCGGCTGCGATATTTCTTCGATTTGGATATCACCGGGTGGCAAGGAAGCCTGCGCCGGGTCTTTGTCGAGCAGGCTCATCAGTTTTCGATCACTGCGCTCGAGGATGTCGAAGGCGTGCAGATCGCCTTGGTAGTGCTTCTTGATCATGGAGCGAATGGCATCACGTTGGGCGACGAATACCCGCACTTCATCCACGCCGGTAATGACCCGCACTTCCTCGACATTGTCTAGCTTTTGCGGTTCGCAGCTGAGTACTCCCAGGCTTCGGTTTCCTTTGCCTTTCAGAATGGGAAACATGAGACATCGTTCCGCCAGTTGCATGGGGAATAACTTCAGTAGCTCGGGCGAGAGTTTGGCCCGCGCCAGTTTTCCGGTTGATACATACTGGGTGCTGAATTCTCGGGCCAGGAACTTCAGGTAATTGTCCTCGGAAACATAACCGAGCTCAAGCAAGGCTTCGCCCAGCATTTGCCCGGTCTGGGTCTGGTGCCGCAAGGCGGCGTCAAGTTGCGCCTCGTTGATCAGCCCAGCCGCAATGAGTTTCTCCCCGAACTTCAACGCCTAGGTCTCCTCGGAATGGGGCGGATCGTTGGCAACCAGGCTCATTTGTTCCCCGCTGGCAGAAGCCGGCCGCTCGGGTTCTATGCCGGCCTGGAGCTGATCGGCCAAGGCCCGGTTAGGGAGCGGAGCGTTGCGAGTAGTTGGATCGCGGCCGGTAGGATCTGCTTTGGTCGGTGCTGGCTCCGGGTTGCTTTCCGCGTCTTTTCCCAGGTAGAGGTAGCGGTCAAAAAGTCGCTGATAGGAGGACCACCGGTTGCCGGCATCGCGCTCGGCAATTTGTTTGAAGGTTTGTATTTTGGAGTCCAACTCGTCGAGGAAGTTGACGATCAGGGCCTCGGTGAACTTGGGGCGCTTGGGCGAGCCAAATTCATAGCTGCCGTGGTGGGAAAGAATGATGTGGGTCAACTTCATCAAGGTCTCTTCGCTGATTCCTGGGTGTGCCTGGGCCAGCTCCTGGAGCATCATGCTGCCCATAACGATGTGACCCAGTAACCGGCCCTGATCGGTGTACTCGAAGGAGTTGTTGGAACCCAGCTCCCGCATCTTGCCGATGTCATGGAAAAAGGCGCCAGCCAACAACAGATCGCGGTCGGTTTCCGGGTAAAGTCTGGCGGTGGCCTCGGCCATCTCGACCACTGCCAGGGTGTGCTCAAGCAGGCCGCCCAGATAGGCGTGGTGAATGGTTTTGGCGGCCGGAGTCTTGATGAAACTCTGCCGGAACTCCGGGTCTCGCAAACAACCCAAACATAGATTTTTCAGGCCGGGATCCTTGATG
>JAUVBB010000052.1 GCA_030591445.1 Deltaproteobacteria bacterium
CCCTGGCCCAGCGGCCGGCCGATGAGGTCGGCCGCTTGCTGGTAAAAAGATGGATACAGGCGATCGACCGCCCCCGGGCTGGGTTCCGTCGGTCGATGATAGGCAGCCAGTTGATTGAGCAGATCCCAGACCAGCAGGGCTTGCCACATGCGCGGAGCCTGGGTACGACCGAGCTCTCCATCCGGACCAAAGTGGCGAATGCGCACCTGGTCGGCCAAACCCATTCTCTGTAGCGAAAGTTGATCCTTGACCGAAAACAAACAGTTGCGACACATGCTCTCGCCGGTCACTTGCAAGAGCAAGGTCTCGCGGTCGGGCGGATGGTCTTTTAGCTCCTTGCGAAAAGCGCCCCAGGCCAGTTGATAAGAAAGACACTCCTTGCCGGAGCAATCCTGCCGGCCCAGTTCCAGGGTCTCGGCAGAGTTCATGGCGGCGGGAACCGAGTCGTGGCCAAAGGCCTGAAAAACCCGCGCGGTCATGGGGGCCAGATCCCCCACGGTCACGACCAATTGGCGCTGCCGATTGCCATTGTTTTTCAAGGCCTGCATGGGCAATGGTTCGAGCACTTGCAAACGCTCGGACTTAGGCTGCGAGCCCTTGGCGTCATGTTTATGTACCGCGTGTAAAAAGGCCTGCACCCGGGTCACGTAACCGGCGGTGCCGCCGTGGGCATCGCTCTCCAGCACGGTGTGGGGGTGGCCTTCCATAAGCGCGGAAAACACTTGCTCGCCGAAGGACCCGGGCACACAGCCGAAAGAGTTGAGCATCAAGGGGTAAACGTCTCCGCGCGCGCGGGCTGCCACTGCACAGCGCAGGGCCCGGCTGAGTTCGGCCCAAAAAATGCGCGGCAAAGGCGCGGTGCCCGGCGGGATGGGGTAACAATCCTGGGGCAAAGCCAGCACCCCGTTTTCGCGCAATAGCTTGGGAATGCCGGCGTTAATGACCCGATCGTGAATGACGTGCTGTTGGCCACAAAGCACCACTACGGCCAAGCCATGCTTAGGTCCATATGCCAGGGTGCGCTCACCAATTTCGATGCGCCGGGTTTCAAATTCAGCTTGGGCCTGGGTCGCCGCCGTTATGGCCGCGTGAATCCGGGCGTCGGAGAAAGAGAAAGCCTGGAAGCACTTTTTTAGCTCTTGGTGCACCGCGGCCTTATCCAATTTACCGGCGAGATTCAGCACCGGGCTCAAGAGCTTGACCCGATTGCCTTGCGCCCGCAGCGATGCGCCCACCATCTCGGGCAGGGCTTGCTCCATGGGACAGGTGTTGCCACCGCCGTCGGCATCTCCTAAGCCGAGCAGTTTGGGCAACCAGACCCAATCGAGATCATCATCGATGACCCCATGGGCGATCTTGATGGGCGCGCAGGCATCGTAGGTATAGCAACGCTGTTCGCCCCGGACCAGAGCCTGGTGGCTGGGTTTGAGCACCCGCAGCCCCAAACCCAGCTCGGTCAAGAGGCGGGCAAACCAGGGCATGTAGCCGGCCATGGCGCCCACTTGCGGCAATCCCACCACCAACGATCCAGAGCCCGGCTTGAGGTACTCGTCCATTAAACGGTCGCGTTCGTCGAAGGCACTGGGGGCTTCGAGGGGCAGCTTTGGTTTGGCGGCGGTGGAAATTTCAAACTTGGGACAGGCGCCGCCCGAGAAAACAGTCTGGCGATTGCCGCCGATTTCCACGATGGTTTTTTCAATATTGCACAGGGTGGCGCACTTTTTGTCCTGGCACTGGATTTCGCCCCGGTCGACGATGCGGGCACCCAATACGGCTTGCAGATCGAAGGCCGATGATTCGGCTAGTTTTTGGGCGCCAAATTCTTCTATGGTGCATAGGCCAATGCCCCAGGCGCCCATGGCACCCGGCTTGGGCGGGACCACCACTTCACGTCCCGAGACCGCCGCCAAGGTCCAGGCCAAGGAAGGCCCGCTGGCCGGTTTGCCCTGGAAGAAGATCCGATCGGCGAAACTGCGCTGCCCCATGACCCGATTGAGATAATTGTGAATGACCGAATATTGAAAGCCACCGAAGAGATCCTGGATTTCGAAGCCTTCATTGCTGGCCTCGGCCGCTGAGTCAGCCACGAAAACCGTGCACATCTGGCCCAAGTCGGGCGGGCGGGTGGACGCTTGGGCAATCTTGGTAAACTCTTCAATATCGTCGATGCCGTAAAAAACCGCCTGTTCTTCCAAAAAGGAACCAGTCCCGGCACTGCAAGCCTTGTTCATATCGCTTTCGACGATCTGGCCGTCGATAATCTGGATGAACTTGGCGTCCTGGCCGCCGATTTCCACCACGCTCAAGCTGCGACCGTTTGATCGTCGCAACGAATGGCCGCGGTGGCGTGGGCCACGATCTCGTTTATGACCAGGATGCGATCGCCAAACTGAGGATAAGCCGCCCGTATCACCGTGGCCGCGGCCTCTCGCCCCGACCCGGTCAAACCAATCGCGCGGACATCTGGGTTTAAATCTTTTAGGATATTTCCAATCAAGCCCAGCGCAGCCTCAACCGGGTTTCCGCGAGTACGATCAAAGGCATCGTGCAGCAGCTGCCCGCTTTCGATCGCGGTCAAAACCGCTTTGGCGCCGGTCGAGCCCAGGTCGAGCCCCAGGATGGCGGGACCTTTCTTGGCCGCTTCAGAAAGCGGGGCGGCCTCAAGCCGACGCACTTGCTTGCTAAAATCGCGGGCCGGAGCCAAAACTCGAAAACGACGTTTTTTATTAAGAATCAAACTTTCCGGATCAGCGGGCAGCTTCTCCAGACGAGCGCTGCCAAACTGATCGGCGCTTAGGCCGGCGGCACCGATGGCTTCCAGCATTTGCGCATGTTCGGAGAGTATTGGTGCCTGCCCCAGGATCTTGCCCAAGGCATCGGCCAGCGCCCCGATTTTTGCGCCCCCGCCAATTAAATACACGGGTCCATCTACCTGGGCGCGGGCCAGCAATGCGGCCACATAGGAAGCCACCGAAGCAAAGTAGCCTTTGAACAACTCGTCGGCTGGGCGTCCCTGGTTGCCGAAGTGGGTCATCTCACTCTTGGTAAATACCGAGCAGCGGGCCGTGATTTGAATGGCGCGCTTGGCGGCACGAGCCAGCTGGTCGGCCTCTTCGATGGACAATCCGAAACGGCCGGCGATCTTGACCATGGTCTCGCCGGTGCCCGAGGAGCACTTGTTGTTTTCCAGGTACTGGATGTGACCGGCGGCGTCCCGGCTAAGCACTGCGTAACCCCGGGCGCCGATACTGACCAAGTTCAAGGGGCCGGCGAGCATGCCGATGCCCATGGACAAAGCTCTTTCCAGACAGGCATCTTCGGGCAAAGCAGCCATCACCGGAGCCCTAAGCTCGTCGCTGTGCAAGCCGGTGGCCCCCAAGGCAGCACAGTCGGCAATTTTTTTACGCCGATACCACTGGCTAAACACGCGCAAGGCTTCCCCGTCGTGGGGCACTATCTCGCTGTTGAGATCCTTGATTTTTCCTTCGGAATCAAAGCTGGCTACTAGCAGTTTCGCGCTTGACTTGCCCAGATCGCAGGCGGCGATCTTCAGCGTCTTCTTTGGTCCATTATGATTTTTTGGCATTCGTCCTCACTCTGTAAAACCCGGCGCAAACACCGCTGTCATTCTATCCGGGTTCTTGATGTTTTCGCTTTCCATCCACGCCAACGCCTCTGCCCGCAAAGATTGGCCGGCTTGCTCACCCTTCAACTCACCCAGACGTTTTTTGGCGGCCGCGGCATACATCATCATGTCGTTGGCCTCACAGTCGGCAAGGGCCTTTTCCAGCAAGGCGATCGCTTTTTCAGGTTCCTTACGCTGAACGGCCAGGGCGGCCTTCAGGATACCGGCCAGGGCATTGCCCAAGGGCGCGTTTATTTTTTCCATTTTAGCGATACACTCTTCGGCGGCCCCGTGTAGTTCTTGGCGCTCTTGGGTAAGGGCAGCCGCGGCCAAGGCGCAACGCCCGCGCAGATTCCAGGCAGCAATGTGTACCGATTCTATCCGCTTGAGCCCAGATTTTTTGAAGGCCGGCCAGTTTTTGTCGACCTGCTGCCAGGCCCCGAGATTGTCGCCGGTATACAGAGCGTGCAGGGCATAGGCCTTCATCAAGTAGAAATGGGGGGTGAGTAAAAACTTGTGGTACTCGATACCCTGCTGGGCTTCGCCGAGTTTCGTTTGGCGCAGCATCTCGGCGGGATCGTCTAAGACCAGCCAGGCAATGTTATTGCGCCAAACCCGCAGGCTGGAGGAGAGATAGGTATCGCCACGATCAACGGCCTCGCGCAGCAGGAGCGGCACTTGGATGGAAAGATCCTTGAACTGACCCAGGTAAACCATGGTCTGCAAGCGATACATGGTACCTACGTCCTTTTCCCAGATAAAGCCGGCCTCGTTACGAATGATCTGTTCGCCCTTGGTGCACAATTGGTAGGCCCGCTTGAAGTCGCCGCCAATAAAGGCAGCGATGCCCCGATTGATCGAGGAGGTGGCGGCCGGACCCGGTCCTTGGGTATCGGCCAGGCTTTGGAGCATCTCTCCGTATTTGTTTACTTCCGCCCGAACCTTATAGCCGGCGAACGATCGAAAGGCGACTTCCACACACATGGCCAGGGCAACCCGATAGGGATCGCCGGTTTTTAGCGCCCACTTGAGCTGTTGCATTTGGGTCACGATGCCGAAAAGCGGATCGACGATGGCGATCCCGCTGGTGACCGACCAGCAAACGTCGAGGCGCAAAAGATCCCGCGGATCGATTTGATCTTGGGAACGCTCCTTGAACTTAGTCCCGTGGATCGCCAACCAGAGCCGGTGCATCAACAGGCTGAAGATGGCCCCGGCGCCGCTTTTGGGCATCTTGAGCCCGACTTCATTGAGTACCTCGGTGGCCAGGGCAAGCCCGCGCTCCATCTTGCGGCTGCGCAAAAGTGCTTCGACTGCCCGACGACGCAAGCCGGTGCCCGTGGGCGAGCTATCGCCCTCGGCGGCTTGCAAGTAAACCTCGGCGGACTTTTCTAAATTGCCGGCATTTTCCAGAGAAACAGCGTACTTTATTTGCAGCTCTCGCCGGGCCGGTTCATCCAGTTCGGCGAGTTCGAGCACCAAGCCATAAAAGTGGGCCGCCTGATGAAAGGTAACGGTATGCTCGGCTTCTTCGGCCGCCAGCAAGGCATATTTCACCGCCCGGGCCTGGTCGCCCGCGCCCAGCCAGTGCTCAACCATGGCCGGGGGATCGATGAGTTCGGCCTTTTCGAAGGCCTCGGCCAACTCGCGGTGCAGCCGACTGGATTCGTCCTTGGCCAGGCGAGTGGTAATGGTCTCGCGAATACGATCATGATAGCTTTCGACTTCTTCGACCTCATCGACAGTGCGAGAACGCAGCAAAAATTCCGCCTGCAGTTTGGCCAAGCTGTCCGCTTGATTTCTGGTCTCGGCCGCCTGGGCCAGTAACCAAAGGGGCACCGGCCGGCCGGCCACCGCCGCGACCTTAAGCAGCCGCTTGGGTTCCGTCGGCAAACGCTCAATTCGATTGGCGATAACCCCGTCCAGGGTAAGACCCTGCAGGCTGATTTCTTCGCCGGATTCGAGCACGAACTTGGCCAACTCCGCCACGAACATGGGCTTGCCCCCGGATTCAGTTGCTATCTGCGCGGCCCTGGCCTGGTTGGCCTCGTTGTCCGCACCCAGCAGCTGCAGGGCCAGCTTCCGCGCATATTTCTGGTTAAGCGCTTCCACTGCCAAATAGCGCAGATCTCCGGCCGAGGTGCCGGTGGTATCCGAATCGAACAAAGCGTTCAAAAGCGGGCTGCCTTCGGCCTCGTCGCTGCGGTAACTGCCAATCAGCAGCAGCGATGGCGCCATGGGGTGATGAATCAAGGCGGTCAGGAAGGGAGCACTGTCGATATCTCCCCATTGCAGGTCATCGATGTACAAGATGACCTTTTGGCGTTTGGCCAGACCGCTAAGCAAATAGCGCAGGGCTCCGAAAGCCTGGTTGCGAAGATTTTGCAAATCGCGGGGGGGAGAGCTTGCCTTACTGACGGTCTCTTTGATGATGGCTATGCGCTGCAGCACCGGAAACAGCCGGGTCAAAGAAGCTATTTCGCGAGGCATCAGCCCCTTGATTTCTTCTTCGGGCAAGGACATCAAGTGCGAACTGACGGCATCGACGATGCTATCGAGTGCTTTATAGGGCACCGACTCGCGTTGGTGGCAACGACCCTGCAAGACCACCGTGTCTTGCCTTTCTTGTTCCAAAAAGGCTTCAATCAAGGCGCTTTTGCCCATACCCGAAAGCCCGCGAACAAAGACGGAAACGTTATTGCCTTGGCCGGAAGTTGCCAGTGCGTCTTGCAAGGAATGCAAATGCCCTTGCCGGCCCACAAAAGGAATGCTTTTGGCCGAATAGGCAGAATCCTCGCTGGGCCCGGATTCTGTTGCTTGGCCTAAAACCGCTAGGATATCCTCACCCGCTGGTCTCTGGCTGGGTTCAATAGCCAAAAGTTTGATACAAAGATCCTTGAGGGGTTGATCGGCGACCGCTTGCCAATCCTGGGGCAAAACCACCGCTTCGGTTTGTTTGAGCTGCAGCGTTTTTTCGGACGAAGCGCTCTCGAAGGGAACCTTTCCGGTCAGGGCCTCATAAATAACCACGCCCACACTGTACCAATCACTGGCCTCGCTAAGCTGACCACCAGCGGCTTGTTCCGGAGACATATAAATTGGCGTGCCGAATACTTTTTTGCCCTCCCGGCGCTTTGAGGAACTCGCCACCAGGCCGAAGTCGCAAACCCGCACCTGTCCCTGTTTGTCGACCAGCACATTGGAGGGTTTGATGTCGCAGTGCAGCTTGCCGGCCTTATGAATGGCGAGAATGCCGCGAACCAATTGGGCCAAAGCGGATTCGAGCCGGTCGGAGATGAGCAGAGCATCAATCAACGATTTGCGCCGGATGCCCAGTAATTTTCTCTGCACATCAAGCACGATTCCATCCAAGGCCTCGGTCTCTTCCTCGGTTTTTGCCTCGATATCGAAATTTTGATCGATGGGAAAACTCTTGGTGCTATGTCTTTCCAGCAAATGCTTATACGGTCTGACGTATTGAAGAAAAGAGACCCCCTTGACCAACTCCATGGTAAAAAACCACTCGTCATTTTCTTTGTGCAGTTCATAAAGCGTGACCAGGTTGTCGTGGACAATGCCCGCCAAGGAGCGAAACTCCTGTTTAAATCGATACAGGCTGTCACCGTCGAGATGAAGCAGGGTTTTGTAGGCAAGTTCCTGGCGCCGAACCGTGTCATAGACTCGATAAACCGTCCCCATCCCGCCTTGTCCCAGCGTCTCCTTCTTTTCAAACCTGGATTTTGACGAACTTGACTTGGGGACAGAATCATTCTCGGTATTCTGGTCACGGTCCATGTTCAACTCCTGGCATCGCGAAAACTGCCTCGATTTACTTCAACCTGCAGCTGTCCCATTGTCTTACCGGCTTAATTTCCGAAAGGCAAGGCCGATTCAGCTAGCCAGATTCTCCAGACCCACTGCCCGCGCCCACTTCAGGACCTGGGCCCATTCCGCGGCGGTGATTCTTCGGGCCAATTCGGGGTGCTGGCCGGCCTGGTGGGCGGGGTGGTATTGGTCCATCAGATTGACGTAGGTTTTGGGCGAGAGCTTCTCGGCCACCCAGCGCACAAAACGGTCGGTGCCGGCGGTGTTTTGAGGCATAACCAGGTGGCGAATGATGAGACCCCGGGTGGCAATGCCCTGTTCGTCGGTTTGGAGCACCCCCACCTGTCGATGCATCTCGGCGATGGCGGTCGCGGCCACCTGGGGATAGTCTTTGGCCTCGGCACAAAAACGATGGCTGTACTTGCCGTCCTGGAACTTGAAGTCGGGCATGTAGATATCGACAATGCCGTCGAGCAACTTCAAGGTAGCCAGGCTTTCGTAGCCGCCGGTGTTGTAGACCAGGGGCAAACGTAAACCCTTCGACACCGCGATGCGTAAAGCGCGCACGATGTGGGGGACAAAGTGGGTGGGGGTGACCAGGTTAATATTGTGGCAGCCTCTCCGCTGCAGGTCGAGCATGCCATCAGCCAGTTGCCCAAAGCTCAGATGGCGGCCATCGCCCCGGTGGGCAATCTCCCAGTTCTGGCAGAAACAGCAGCGTAAATTGCATTGCGAGAAAAAAATGGTCCCGGAGCCATGCCGACCCACCAGGGGTCGCTCCTCACCAAAATGGGGCCCGACCGAAGCTATCTTGAGCCGGCGGTCGCTACGACAAATCTTCACTTCGCCGGCCAAACGCTTGACCTTGCAGCCACGCGGACAGAGCTGGCACTCGCCCAGAATCTTCCACAAGGCCTCACTGCGTTTCGCCAACTCTCCCGATTGGTCCAGTTTCAGGTAAGCGGGTTGGAACATCATGGGTTTTCCTTGCCGGCCCAGCGCGCGCCGCCATGGGGGCACCGCCAACACCCCGGTCGAGATCAGCGCCTTTTTTAAAAACTCACGCCGGAGCCAATCCACAAGCGTTCTCCTTGGCTATCGGCCACTGCCATCGGTGACCGCCAGCAATCATATCACCAATGCCGGTTTTCGGGGGCTGATTTTAGAAGGGTTGTTGGCGATGATAGTTGGGATAACTGGGCCGGTGATGAACCGGCGGGGGGTTCTTTTTTAGCTGCTGGAGCAGAACCTCGACCGCTTTTTCCAGTTGGGGATCGCGGCCGGCGCGCCAGGATTTGGGGTCGAAATCCACCTCGATATCGGGCGCCACGCCGTGGTTTTCTACCTCCCAGCTTCCTTGCGGATTCCAAAAGGCAATGCGAGGGGCGGTCACATTACCGCCATCGAGCAAACGGGGATAATCGTAGATACCCACCAGGCCACCCCAGGTGCGCTTGCCGATGAGCTTCCCCAGGCCGAGCTTGCGAAAATACCAAGGCAGGGCGTCACCGCCGGAACCGGAGAGTTCATTGATGATCATCACCCGGGGGCCAAACACCGACCCGCCCGGGGTGGTAAAATCCTTGCCTTCGCGGGTACTCCAATAGTTGAGCAGGGGCCGCCGCAAATAATCGACGATGTAATCGGCGGCCAGGCCCCCGCGGTTGAAGCGTTCGTCCATCACCATGGCTTGCTTGCCGGTCTGGGCAAAATAGTAGCGGTTGAAAGAAGAGTAGCCGCTGCCGGCGGTATTGGGCAGATAGACATAGCCCACCCGATCGCCGGAAAGACGGTTTACCAGGCGGCGCCGATCTTCCACCCAGGCCCGGTGACGCAAGCCCGCTTCGCTGCCGACCGGTAGCACTTCCACCGTGCGGGCTTTTTTGCCATCCGGGCGGGGGCCGACTTTCAGGCGCACCGTGCGGCCGGCCTTGCCGTCCAAACGGGCGTGAATATTGTCACGCGCACTCAACGCCAGCTCATCGATGGCCAAGAGATACTCGCCCGCGCGCACGCGCGCACCCGGTTGGGTCAGGGGGGCCTTGAGCTCGGGGTTCCAGTTTTCGCCGTTGTAGACCCGGGCAAAGCGAAAGCGACCGTGGCTGGATTCGTAGTCGGCGCCCAGCAAGCCAACCTTGGTTGGCGATCCTGAGGAAACGTCACCGCCACTAACGACGGTATGGCCCAGGACCAAATGACCCAACATTTCGGTCAGCAGTGCGTTGAGCTCGGCACGATGGGCCAGGCCAGCCAGATAGGGGCGATAGTGCTCGGCGGCGGCCCGCAGATCCAGGCCGTGGGCTTTGGGATCGTATAGAAAATCGCGTTGAATGCGCCAGACCTCGTTATAGATTTGCGTCCATTCGGCGCGCGGATCGATTTGCATACTCATGCCCGCGAGTTTGAGCTTGCCTTTACCGGCCGGGGGTGGCTTGTCCGTGCCCTGGATGAACCAGGCGCGGTCCTTCCGAAACAACACTTTTTGGGAATCTGCCGAAAGCACAAAGCTACTGACTTCCGCCAGAAAACTTTCGGCTTTTCGTTTTTCGAAACTGAATTTTTCAACGCTCAACCGACCGCGATCCGGACCCGGGCCGGGCTTGCGCCAGAGCAAGTACAAAGCACCCTTTTTGCCCGCGACAATCTTGCGGTAGTCGCGGGCCGGCACCGGCAGCGCCAGGGTGCGCTGATCGATGTCGGCAAAGTCTATCCGCACCCGGGGCGGCGTCGGCTTTTTTTCTTTCTTGGCTTCGGCGGCCGGCGGGTCCTCGCCGCGCCCCCGCTCCTCGTCGCTTTGGGGTTTTAACGGGGAAGGATCTTGGGCGGACAATACCATCAGCCAAACACTGCGTGAGACCGGCCGGCTCATGCTCGACATGTCGAGCCAGTGCACGGAACCGCCCGAGTCGGTGCTGGCCAGAAACACCAGCGCCTTGCCGTCGGCGGTGAATCGGGCCCCGCTGGCATCGCTCATGCCATCGCTAAGCCGGTGGTTTTTACCGCTGTCGACCGAGAAAACCCAGACCGCGCCCAGGTGGTTGTCGTCTTGTTTAATATAGCTCAACCAGCGGCTATCCGGCGACCAGGAAGGGTCCATGCCATGGTGAACTCTTTCGTAGGGCGCCCGGTCGACCAGGCGCTTGCGGCCACTTTCGACATCCAACAGCCAGAGTTGCAGGCGTTTGTCAGTCAAGGCAATCTGGCGACTATCGGGCGACCAGAGCGGCTGGTAGAAAAACGAGGGCGGCCGACCCAAAGAGAACTTTTTCACCGGGCCAATGCCGTCTTGCGGTTGCAAATGCAAGGCATATTCGCCTGATTCATCCGAGAGACAGGCCACCCACTTACCGTCGGGCGACCAGGCGGGACTGCGATCGGCCACCGCCGGCGAGCGGGTCAGGTTACGCACCTGCCCCTTTTCCGCGGGCACGGTCCAGATCTCACCCCGGGCCTCGAACACGGCCCGGGCCCCGGAGGGAGAAAAACCGGAGGCAGCGATTAAATCAGAGACCTCTTCGACCCGCGGGCGCAAGCCGGCTAAGTCGCCGCTGAGCGCTACCGATATCGCGCGGCTCTTGCCGCTGGCCAGGTGATACAAATACAGGGCCCCGAAACGCTCGTAGACAATGGCCCCGGGCCCGGCGGCCGCCGACGAAATATCCGGGCCCGGCGCATCAATCAGGCGCTGCGGGGCCGCTTGCCCGGGCTGATAAGCATACAGCGTGACCGGGCCGTCGCGGTCGGACAGAAAATAGATACGATCGCCAATCCACATGGGATCATGATCGTTGGAATCAGTGCGCGGGATCTTGCTGACACTGGAATCGGCCAGCCGGGCAATCCAGATGGGCGCCGCCCGCCCGCCCCGGTAACGCTTCCAAGCGATGTGCACATAAGGATTGGTGCGCCGGTTCCAGAGCGGCACATAAGCCAGCTGCTTGCCGTCGGCCGAAAACGAGCCTTGCACGCCCATGGGCAAAGGCAGGACCAGCGGCATCCCGCCGGTCAGGGGCACGGTAAAGAGCCGCGGGTAACGCGCCGAGCTTGCCCGCAGCGAACGGAACAAAACCTGGCGACTGTCCGGACTCCAACCCACCACCTCGTCCACTCCCGGATGCCAAGTCAGACGCCGGGGAGAACCGCCGGTCGCGGCCACCACATAGACGTCGAAGTTGCCACTGTCATGCTCGCCGGTGAAAGCCACCTGCTTGCCATCGGGCGAAAACGAGGGCCGATACTCTAAGCCCGCTCCCGCGGTCAATCGCCGGGCCTGGCCACCGCTACGGTCGACCAACCACAGATCGCCGCCGTAGGTAAAGACCACCGAACTGGCGCTCAAGCTCGGCTGGCGCAACAAGAGGGGGGGCTTTTCGGCCGCGGCCGACGACAGCAGCAGCAAGCAAAGCAAAGCGGAAGCAATCAGGGTTTTCATCAAAGCACGCCCTTTCTTTGGCGCTGGCGAGGACCAGCAAAACCGGCCGGGCGCCAATCGCGGGGAGCGCGAAACTCGTCGAGCAGATCCAGGCGACCTTGTTTTTCTAGGCGCACGTAGATGCGGGTCCAGGCACAAGGATTTTCGGTGCCGACTTCGCAAAAACCACCCTGGGAGCCGCCGCAAGGGCCATTGAGCAGACTCTTGGCACAAGTGGCAATGGGACAAATACCAGCGGTCAAAGTCAGCAAGCAATCGCCGCAGCCTTTGCATTTCTCGCGCCAGTGGCCAGGCTCATCGGCCCCGCCCATAAAGGTGGTGCTGAGCGCGGGCAAGACCGGCAGCGGGTCGAAGACATCGGCCACCATCTGTACTCCTACCCCACAGGCCATAGACAAGATGGCATCGGTATCGGGCGGCAGGGTCAAAAAAGCCTTGAGCAAATCATTTTCGCACTGACGCTCGATGGTGGCGACGGTAAATTCGGGGGCTTGCGCCCCATCGGTATAATGTTGGGGATGGGTCAGGTCGCGGGCCAAATCGTGGGCTTCCGCATCACCACCGGCACGGCAAACGGTCACACAACCGCCGCAGCCTAGCACGAGTACCCGGCTAAAGCCGGCCAGAGAGGCGGCGATTTCAGCGAGTGGTTTTTGGTCGGCAACGATCATGCTTTCGTCCTCCGGGGCAGGCGAACATGGGCAGCTCCACGCAAGACCCGATGGCGATCGCAAAGGGTACCCGCCATGTCGACCAGTTTCGGGTCCAGACTCTGGGGCAATTGCTGGCTGTGCACCGGTTCATTACAAACCTCGCAACGAAGCAGCTTCAGGCTCACCACCTCGTCCCAGCCGTTTTCCAGTAGATGCTGAAATTCGATGGCATCTTGCGGACAAACCCGCCAGCAGGTGGCACAACGGGCGCAGCGGGCCATATTGTGGCGCAAGGTGCGGGTGTCGCCCTGGTCGACAAAGTCCAGCGCCCGGGCCGGACAGTTTTGCACGCAGGCCAGACAGCCATTGCAATTTTGGTTCACTTGAAAGTAGCTCATGCTTTCTTACTCCATCAGGCAACGGCCGATGGCAGCGGCCGTGCGCTTGGTTTCTTGGGCGATCATGCGCGTTTTTTCCGCACGCATGCTGGGCGTGAAGCCGACCACCCAGATAGCCGACATCGGCTGCCTTTGGCCAGAGATGGCCGCCGCCACCGCCCGCACTCCGGGGATATACTCTTCGTCATCGAGAGCATAGCCCTCCCGGCGAACCCGGTCGAGCTCCTGTAAGTATTTTTTGGCATCGATAATGGTGTTTTCGGTATAGCGTCGCAATTCTTTGGCATCAAGCCAAGCCTCCGCCTGCTCGGCCGGCAGCGCCGCCAAAAATACCTTGCCGGTGGCTCCAGCCAACAGGGGCAAACGCGTGCCAATGGGGCTGGTGATTTTCAGATCGCGGGTCGATTCCACAATATCGACAATGGTGGTGTGCTGGAAAGACCGGCTGCCCAAGAAGACCGATTCTTGGGTTTTGGCTCGCAAGTCCTCCATAAAGGGGTGGGCCACTTGTTTCAAATCCATGCGGGCATCGACCGCCCGGCCCAGGCCCAAAAGCCCCAGCCCCAAGGAAAATCGTTTGGACTCCGGATCCCGTTCCACGGCATCTTCTTGCTCGAGCGCGGCCACCAGGCCGTGCACCGTGCTTTTGCCAATTTGCAATTGCCGGGCAATCTCGCTCAAACTCAGGCCCGCCTCACGGCGCGCCAGCAGACGGAGGATCTGAAAGGCTTTTCTAACGGTGGGTGCGCGGTATTGTTGGCTCATTGTTCAGTATAGTGAACGTGGGTAATTCGCTCATCCTATCTTGATAATGTTGACAATTCCACTTATTTCGGAGAATCTGGGCAATCGAAGTGTTCACGATAGTGATCCAAGAAGGAGAATCCCATGTCAGCTGATGATCAGACCCTGTCCACCGCGGAATCTTTGCGGAAAACCAGAACCTATGGCAAGTTCCGCTGCCACAATCCCAGTTGCATGGGTAGGCTTCAGCCCGAGGCCGGCGAAGGGCAAGTCAAATGCCCAGAATGTAAGATGGAATATCGCGTGCACTGGATTCGGCCTGACTTCCCGCGCATCCGGGGACCAGTATGGGATGTCAACCGGAAATTGGCAGAGGCCGCCCTAAAGAAAAAGCTGGAGGAAAAGTAAAATGGCTATGAAACGCAAGATCGCCTTCATCGATTTGAGCACCGGCAAGATCGAGACCCAGGCCATTAGCGAGAAGATTCGCCGGAAATTCATCGGCGGCCGAGGCCTCGATTCCTATCTGCTTTACAATCACACCGAGAAGGGCTGCGATCCCCTGGGCCCGGGCAATACCCTGATGATCTCCGGCGGTTTTTTGACCGCCACCCTGGCCTCGGCCACCGCCCGCACCCATATCATGGCCAAGTCGCCGCTGACCGGTTTGCTGGGTTCGGCCAACATGGGCGGTTTCTTCGCCCCCGAGCTAGCCTGGGCCGGTTTTCATCACTTGGTCATCAAAGGCAAGGCCGAAAAACCGGTCTATATCTACATCCACAACGGCGAGATCGAAATCCGCGACGCCACCGCGCTCTGGGGCCAGACCACCACCGAGACCCAGTGGTCCATCCGTGAGGAACTCGGCGATGAAGAAATCAAGAGCCTGGTCATCGGCCAGGCCGGCGAGAATTTGGTTCGCTATGCCAATGTCATGACCGGCATCAAGAACTCGGGCGGTCGCACCGGCATGGGCTGCGTGATGGGCTCGAAAAACTTGAAGGCAGTAGCCGTGCGCGGCACCATGGACATCAACATCGCCCAGCCCATCGAAGCCCTGGAGTACAACAAGAAGTTCATCGAGCAAATTACCAGCTCCAAGGTCAACCAGACCCAAGGCACTTTGGGTACGCCCTTTATCTGGGGCGCCACCAACTCTTGGGGCGGAATCCGCACCCGCAACTTCCAGTACAACCAATGCGAAAACGCCGACGAGATCGAGCCCGAGGCCATCGACGACATCGCCACCGAGACCATCGGCCCCCATCATATGACCGGCTGCTTCGGCTGCCAGGTCCACTGCCGGGCGCAATACAAGATCACCAGCGGTCCTTACGCCGGCAAATACGACGAGGGGCCCGAGTACACCTCGCAAGGCGCCTTCGGCGGCGAGCCCGATTGCAAGAAAGCCGAGACCGTCCTGGTGGGCAACCACCTGGTCAACCAGTACGGGGTCGACAATCTCGAAATCGGGTCCATCATTTCCTGGGCCATGGAACTGTTCGAAAAGGGCATCCTCACCACAGAGCAGACCGACGGCTTGGACCTGAGCTTTGGCAACGACGAGGCCCTGCTGGAGATGGTACACCGGATTTGCCTGCGCAAGGGTTGGCTGGGCGATGTCTTGGCCAATGGCGGCATCCCGGCCTCCGAGACCATCGGCCAGGATTCCTTCTCCTATCTTATTCAGGTCAAGGGCATGAGCAACCTCCACTCCGACGAGCGGGCAACCCCGGCCTTGGCCCTAAACATCGCCACTTCCTCGCGCGGCTCCGATCACCTGCGCTCGCGGCCGGCCATCGACCTGTACCATTTGCCCGAAAAAGTACTGCACAAGATCTACGGCAGCCCGGTCCCCTATGAGGGCAAGCTGTCGTCCGAACACACCGCCTACGAGGGCAAACCCTGGCAAGTCTACTGGCAAGAAAACTGCTATATGGCCGTCGACTGCCTGGGTATCTGCAAGTACCACACTGTCTTTTTGGGCCCCACCTTGCCCAACTTCGAAGACTGGCCCAAGGTCATCAAGTACAACACCGGCCTCGATTTCACCCCCAAGGAGATCTGGGACGTGGCCGTACGCTGTAACATGTTGGAGCGCTTGTTCAACCTGCGCGAAGGCCTGACCCGCGACGACCTGAAAAAGGGCGACACCCTCAACCATCGTTACTACGACGAGCCCTGCCAGCGCGGTGCCCCCGATGTGGTGGGCAGCACCATCGACCGGGAAAAGTTCAAAAAGATGATCGACGAGTTCTACCTCCACAAGGGCCTAGACAACAATGGCATCCCCACCCCCGAGCGGCTGGTCAAGCTCGGTCTGGGCGATGAACCGTCGCATCTGCTGTAAGGAGAGCCGCCATGAGCAACAAAGTGTTGAAAATCGACTATGAAAAATGCACCGGCTGTCGACTATGTGAACTGGTTTGCGCAGTCAAGCACGATCAGGTATCCAACCCCGCCCGCAGCCGCATCCGGGTAGTCAAGTGGGAAGCCGAAGGCATTTACATACCCATGGCCTGCCAGCAGTGCGAAGACGCCCCCTGTGTCAACGCCTGTCCGGCCAAGGCGCTGACCCGCAATCAAGAAATGGGCCGAGTAGAACTCGACTACGACATCTGCATCGGCTGCCGCACCTGTGTATCGGTTTGCCCCTTCGGTGCCATGCACTTCGTGCCCGCCGATCGCAAGGTGATCAAATGCGATCTCTGCGGCGGCGAGCCCCAATGCGTACGCTTCTGCGATGTGCAAGCCATTCAGTTCGTCGATGAGGGCGAGATCAACCGGGAAAAAGGCCGGGCGGCAGCCAAGCGACTGCGCACCGCCGAAGGCCAAGCCGCGGCCCTGCTCTAGGATGAAGATTCGGGTCGAGTTTCTCAGCCTGCCCACGGTGGTGAAACTGGTGGGAGCCAAGTCGATAGCGGTCGACTTTAGCGGTGGGAACGTGGGCGAATTGATAGACCAATTGCTTCGCAGCTACGGCCCGCAACTGCGCAAGTTTCTATTAGACGATGACGGTAAACTCGATGCGGTATTTCGGATCGTGCTAAACCAAAGCGATTGGCTCAAAGACGATCGCCTGGAAAGACAGCTGGCCGATGGTGATCAGGTCACCATTGCCATGCTGGTCGGTGGCGGCTGAGATGAAATCAAGCAGTAAATTAGAAGCTATTTTACGCGCCGGCCATTTCGCCTTTACCGGCGAACTAGGCCCCCCTCGCGGCGCCGGCGCCGACCAAATCCGGCAAAAAGCCAAGTATTTGAAAGGCAATGTCGACGCGGTCAACATCACCGACAACCAGACGGCCATGGTGCGCATGGCCAGTTGGGGCGCGGCCTTACTGGCCCTGGCCGAAGGCCTGGAACCCAACTACCAGATGGTCTGCCGCGACCGCAACCGCCTGGCCATGCAAAGCGACATCCTGGCCGCCTACGCCCTGGGCCTGCGCAACATCTTGTGCCTCTCCGGCGATCACCAGGACTTCGGCGATCACCCCCAAGCCAAGGGCGTCTTCGACCTCGACTCCATGCAACTAATTCACATGGTGCGCCACATGCGCGATGAGGGAAAGTTCCTCAGCGGTGCTGACATCGAAGAGCCACCCAAGATGTTCATCGGCGCCGCCGCCAATCCCTTTGCCGATCCCTTCGAGTTTCGAGTACGCCGCCTGGCCAAGAAGATCCGGGCCGGGGCCGACTTCATCCAGACCCAATGCATCTACAACATGGCCCGCTTCCGCAAATACATCGAACGCGCCCGCGACCAAGGCCTGCTAGAAAACACCTTCTTGCTGGCCGGCATCACCCCGCTCAAGAGCGTAGGCATGGCCAAATACATGCAGAACAAAGTCCCGGGCATGGAAGTCCCCGACGAAATCATCCGCCGCCTCAAAGGCGTGCCCAAAAAGTCGGTCGCCAACGAAGGCATCAAAATCGCCTGCGAACAAATCGCCGAACTCCGCCAACTCAAAGGCGTCGCCGGCGTCCACTTGATGGCCATCGAGTGGGAACACAAAATGCCCGAAATCGCCGAACGCGCCGGCATGCTCCCCCGGCCGGTGGTATAGACTCCACGCACCAAGCCCGGGGGTCCAGCCAAGCCATGGGAAATTTTAGCGACGGGATCCGGGCTTATGCCCAGGCTTTTCGAACCATCTCTCAGCTGCGACTTTGGGGCTATTTACTGCTGCCGGGTCTCATCAGTCTCTTACTGGGAGTCTTGTTGCTCTGGAGCACCTGGCAACTATCCGACAATCTCAGTGCCTGGCTGATATCCGCTTATCCCTGGGATTGGGGCCGCGAGACCTTGGCCAGCATCTTTCAGGTGCTGGGCTTTGCCCTGACCTTGATGCTGGGACTGATGGTTTTCAAAAACTTGGTCAGCGTCCTGTCCTCCCCCTTCATGAGCCTGCTCTCCGAGAAAATCGAACACCATCTAGCCGGCCGTCCATCCCACTCGGGCCTGAGTCTTTCTCGTGCTCTGGCCGAAATGGCCCGGGGTTTAGCGCTGGCCATCAGAAACCTGCTCTGGGAATTGTCGCTGTTGTTGGTTCTCTTTTTGCTCAGCCTGATCCCCCTACTCAGCCCTTTCACCCTGGTCTTGGCTTTCTTGGTCGGATCCTACTACGCCGGTTTTGCCGCCATGGACTATACCCTGGAGCGACACCTGGGGGTAAGCAAGAGCCTCCAGTTCATGAAACGCAACCGGGCCCTGGTGCTAGGCAACGGAACTGTCTACCTCTTGATCTTACTCAGCGGCATCGGCTTCCTCTTTGCCCTACCGCTAGCCACCGCCGCCGCCGTACCGGAAGTGCTAAAAAGAATTTCCAAATAACACTCTTACTCAATGAATAACACCTCTGTAAGGGCGCGACGCGCCCCTACAGAAGATGATTGGCTTGTAGCAAAAAACGCTAGCGGATTATCGGAATTCCCCTGATACCGCTGCTGAATCCACTGTGTTCGAATGGGAAGCAGCAGGGGGGTTCGGAGGAGGCCGATCATGGGCGAAGACAAGGCAACGCATATTGTTTGGCACGACGGGCTCTTGAAAGCGGAAGAACGCCGAGAGCGCTTGGGAGGACGGGGATGTACCCTGTGGTTTACCGGGCTGCCGGCCAGCGGGAAATCCACGGTGGCCGCGGCGCTGGAGCAGGTGCTGGTGTATCGGGGCATCCATGCCTATCGGCTCGACGGCGATAATATTCGCCACGGTTTGAACCGTAACCTGGGTTTTTCTCGCGTGGATCGGGCCGAGAACATCCGGCGCATCGGTGAGGTGGCCCGGCTATTTGCCGACAGCGGCTGCCTGGCCTTGACTGCTTTTATCAGCCCCTATGTCATCGATCGCGAAAACATTCGGCGTCAGCACCTGAAAAACGACTTGGCCTTCTTCGAGATCTTCGTCAATGCGCCCCTGCATGTCTGTGAGCGCCGAGACCCCAAGGGCCTGTACCAGATGGCCCGGGCCGGTCAAATCCATGGTTTTACCGGCATCGACGACCCCTACGAAGCCCCGCCCAGACCCGATCTGGTGCTCAACACCGCCGAGATCAGTGTCGAAGACTGCGTGCGTGATTGTCTAGGACTACTGACCCGCCACCACATTGTGCCCTTGCTGCCTTGATGGGAACCCACCCCGTGCCCATTTAAAAACGCTTCTGTAGCAAAATCCGCCACGGCAGGATCGTAGAAATCCCCACCTGTTTATCGCAAGCGCAACGATACCGGCAGCTTTGTAAAGCAGTTGTAATGGGAGCATGACCGGCCAAAGTGCAAAGCCTGTGGGTCAAGATCAAGAAAAAGATTCGCGCAAACATCAGCGTCAACTGCGGGTGAGGATTGTGGCGGTGCTGTTGGTGGTATCGCTTTCGCCACTGGCCCTGGTGGGAATGGGCGCCTGGGTGAATTTCGGCGGGCTGCTGGAGGAAAAGTCGATAGAGCTTCATCGCAGCGTGGTGTTGAGCCATGCCCGCAGCATCGACCGGTATTTGAGCGAACGTTTCCAGGTACTCGACTTACTGGCCCGCACCCACTCCTTGGACAAATTGACCCAAAGAGAGCTTCTCCGGCGCCTGCTGGATCAGGTAAATGTCAGCTACGGCATGTCCTTTGTCGATCTGGGAGTGATCGACGCAGACGGCCGCCATCTCGGTTATGCCGGACCCTATCGGCTGGAAAATCAGAACTACGCCGGCGAGAAGTGGTTCAAAGAAGTGATGCAGCAGGGTTCCTACCTCAGTGACGTATTTCTGGGCTTTCGGCGCCTACCCCACTGCGTGATTGCCATCAAACGCCAGCATCAGAACCGGCCCTGGATCTTGCGCGCCACCATCAACAGCGCCGAATTTGAAAAGCTGGTGCAAACCGGGCGGCTGGCCCAGACCGGCGACGCCTTTTTGGTCAACAGCAGAGGATTTCTGCAAACCCCCTCGCGCAGCGGTCGGGTACTTGAACTGTCGCCCGTCTGCAGCCCGCAAGCTCACCCGGGGGTGCGGGAAGTAAGAGTGGGCCAAGGTGCGGCCACTTTGTTACGCGCCACCACCTGGATCAACCAGGGTCGGTGGCTGCTGGTGGTGCAACAAGAGGCGGCGGAAATCGCGGCGCCCGTGCGTCAGGCAGCCCTGGTAGGCTCGCTGGTGATCCTGCTGGCGGTGGTCTTGGTGGTGGCAACCACCATTCTGGCCACCTTACACCTGACCAATCGAATCGACCGGGCCATCGACCAACGGGATCGACTTTCACGCGACTTGTTGCGCTCGGCCAAGCTGGCCTCGCTGGGCGAGATGTCCTCGGGTTTGGCCCATGAAATCAACAACCCGCTGGCCATTATCAGCGCTCTGCAGACCAACATCGCCGATCTGGGCGGGGACTTGCCGGCCGACACGCCGGGTCTAGACGACATCCAGGATGCGGTCACACGCAGTAAGAAACAGGTCAGCCGCTGCGGCAACATCACCGCCAAGATGCTTCAGTTCGGACGCAAGTCCGAGACCCAGGTCCAGCCCACCGACATCGCTGCCCGATTGGAAGAGATCGTGGGCTTGATGAAAACCCACGCCGAGGTCAACCAGAACGATCTGAAACTCGAGGTGGAGCCCGGCCTGCCCCCACTCCTGGTCGATGCCACCGAATTGGAACAGGTGGTGGTCAACCTGATCAACAACGCCATGCAGGCCAGCAACGGCCACGGAGAAATCACGGTTAAGGCACAAAAACAGGGCAAAGAGGTGCTGTTATCGGTCACCGACCGCGGTCAGGGAATCGCCCCCGCGGATTTGGAACGCATCTTTCAGCCTTTTTTCACCACCAAGGCGCCGGGCAAGGGCACCGGGCTGGGCCTTTCGGTTTGCTACGGCATCGTCCGAGGCTGGGGCGGCAGCATCGACGCGGCCAGTGTCCCCGGCCAAGGAACCCAAATCTCGATCCACTTACCGGTACCCGCTGCCACCGGGTCCCGCAAGAAATCCTCAGGAGGGACTGGACATGGATAAAAAAGACGAAGCTATCAAACTCTTGCTGGTAGACGACGAGGCCGAGTTTCTCGCCGCCACCGCCCCGGCACTAAAGCGACGGGGTTTCGATGTCACCGCCATCCAAGACCCCGGCTTGGTATTGAAAGCGATCGAAAATGAACTGTTCGATGTGATCGTGCTGGACGTGAAGATGCCCGGGATCTCGGGCGATGATCTCTTTCGGGAAATCAAGCAGAACTTGCTAAAAATCCCGGTAATCATGCTTACCGGTCATGGCAACGTTCAGCACGCCTTCGACGCCACCAAAGAAGGGGTCTACGAATACCTGACCAAACCTTGCGCGGTGGAAAAATTGGCCGCGGTGGCCCGGGCAGCGGTGAGCGATCCTGGCCATGACCATACCGACGAGATGCCGGAGGAGAACTGGCCGGCCATCCGATTGCTCTTTGTCGACGACGAAAAAGATCTGCTCAAAAGCATGGCCACTTCTCTGGACCGGCGGGGCATGGAAGTAAGTATCGCCGACAGTGAAGTCGAGGCCCGCAAGCAGCTCGATCGACAGTTGTTCGCCGTAGCCCTGGTGGATGTCAAACTGCGCGGAGGCGACGGAATCGAACTACTGCACTACATCAAACGCGCCCAGCCCTTGTGTGAAGTGATTCTCTACACCGGCCACCCTTCGACCGATATTGCTGTCGAGGGCGTCAAAGCCGGCGCCTTCGACTACCTGACCAAACCCATGGACGCCGAAGAAATCGCCAAGAAGGTTCGCGCCGCCTATCGCGCCCACCGGAATAACGCGGAACAAGACCGCCGGCGGAAAGTCGGCGCCATCCTGGAGGACAGCGAAAACTACTGACGGTCCACCCCCATGGATGGGAGATGCTGGCATGATCAACCAGAAGAAAAGTAAATCCGGCTACGATAAATATGTCAACTATAAGACCTTCGGCATCGCGGTGGGACTCTTCGCCCTCATCCTGCTTCTGCCCATGCCTGCCAGCATGATGGATGTGGCGGTGGAGTATTCCGCCGGCGAAGCTCAGGTGCATGATTTCCTGGCCCAGGACCTGTTCGGCCAGGCCCACCACGACATCTCCCATAGCAAGATCCGTTTCGTTGATCGTGGCTGTCCATTGGGAGTCAACGACAGACGCACGTGCGGCGAGGCCAACAATGAG
>JAUVBB010000403.1 GCA_030591445.1 Deltaproteobacteria bacterium
CCTTCTCGGTAATTTTCTCCCCCGAAAGCTCATCCCCCCGAGGCGCCAACATATAGCCAATTAACAGAATCTGAAAGGCCTGCTCCGGCACCCTCCCCGCCGTAGGCTCAATCTCCACCACCACCTGCCGGTCAATATCCACCCGATACCGCCGGTCCAAAAACCCCACCACATAATCCGCCCCAGACTCTCCCGCAAACACCCCCCGCTTTCGCAAAAGCTCCGCCCGCGGACGAACCCGCAAATCAAGCCAATGCAATGATGTAGGAGCAGCACAACCCATAACCCAACCTACATACCACCAAACACCCGCCCAGAAAAGCCCCACCTACGACAACTCATTCGGCAGTGACGCGTTTCGTTTGGATAAATGGAGTAAGTGTCGCGTTTGGGTAGGAGCTTGTCGTGTGGGTGCATGGTCGAATATGGGGGTTGATTTTATACTCTTTGAAGATTGGGAGGATTGATGGTTGTCAATTTCAGAGAGGAGAGGCAAGTGAATACACTAAAACGGATGGGATTTGGCTTGGGTTTTATGTTTATTGCGGCTTGTGGTTCGGAGGGAAGTATTTCGAATCAGGTTGGGTGGGAGACTTTGGATGAGGGCAGAGCGGCAGTGGAGAGTGAGAATGCGGGGGTGGTGATGGAATGGTTGGCTGCTGGCGTAGAAGCGGTCGCACAGGATGGAAGTAGCAAGATGACAACGCTGAGGATGGAATCTCGGGAGTCGTATGACCAGCTGCTGCGGGTAGTGCCTTATGTGGTTTTGTTGGGTAATAATCAGGAAATGAAGGGGACGGAGGTCTATTTGGCGGCGGGAAAAAGTGCTTTATTTTCGGTGGATCTGAATCAGATTTTCAATATCGAGGGCTTCGAGAAATCGCCGGCGGCGATTCTGGGGGTCAGTGTCTATCAGATCGAAAAAGACAATGTAGTTCAGCTGCTGGCGGGCATTGAGTCGCGGGTTCTGCTGCAAGATCAGAAATCTAAGGTTCTTCGGGTTTTTGATATGGCAACGCTTACGGAAGCCGATTCCAGTTTGCAGGCTCCCTTTCTCTTTGCTGAGTTGGCCGACAAGATAGAGGTGGCGCCGGATGAGATTCAGAAAATTATCGAACTAAGCACGGAAAGTGCCGGCGGATATCGGGATGTATTGGAAACGTTACAGAAAGCTCTTTTGGACGATGACCTGGGAGATACCAAGAGTATCAAATACGATCTGACTTGTTTTGAGGCCGAGCCTAGCTGTGCCGGCTGTGGTGGCGATTTTGATGGGGATGGCTATGTCGAAACCGCCGGGTCGGTGGCTCGAACCTTTCAGCGCCGGCTTTCCGAGCGCTTTGTCTGTCCCTCGGGCTGGGTCCCGGCCCGTGGGGATTGTGATGATGATGACCGATTTGTGCATCCGGCCCGCAACGAGTGGGGCCGTGACTTTCGTGACAACGACTGCGACGGGTTTGTCGATGAATTTGAATACCTCTACTCTGATGGTGGTTTTGCCAACCATGACAACGGCTTCGACATGGGGCTCACGGTCAACGACATGCTGACTCCCCTGATTTGGCTATGGGGCGGCGATATCTACGTCAAAGTCGAATACGGGCGGCTGCAGGATCATCCAGCCACCACGGTCTCCGACTTTCTGCCCGCCTGGATCGATCGCTACACCGCAACCGCCGATGACGGCATTTCCGAAGAGAGGGTCTTCACCATGCGCGTGACCCTCGACGGACTGAACAACGCCACCATCTACCGCGGGAGAATTCACAGTGTGTATTTACAGTCCCGCTCCTCGGGCGAGTTCCTCGAAATCCCCTATTCCCGGGCCAACCAATGGTACTTCACCTCCACCAAGCGCATTGACAACCGAGTGAGCCGGGCTCGCACCCGTATGTTGTTGCAGGGCTTTCATGAGAACTATCTCCAAGAGATCGGCCTGGTGGGCATCACCGGTACCCGCTGGATAAACGGTAGCCGCTACGGCGCCCGCGACAACGAACTCTGGTGCACTGAGTTCTATGCCTGGTTGGGCGATCAAGCCGGGCTAGACGGCATTGGCAACGAATATTCATCGACTGGATTGCGCCATTATTTCGACGGCTGGGGCAGCTACAACCACTACTGGGAGACCACCACCATTGCCGGTCTGGAGACCCGCTCCGAACCCATCTATCGCGCCGACTGGCTCAATCTAAGTGACGAAGAACACACCGCCATGTTCTTGGCCATCGATTCAGAGGGAGAACTCTGGACCTTGGAAGGCAACACCACCAATTCCGACCTGCACAATCTTCAACACAGCGTCGGCATCCGCCACGGCACCAACTCCCGCGGTCTGATCGGCTTCGGCCACATCACCGATCGTTGCTTCTGAAAGACTCAATCCCACTGCCAACCGCCGGCCACAAAGATGCCGAACTGACCGGCGGAGTCTTGGTCATCTAAGGTGGGCGACCAGCCGCCACGAAGATCGATTTGGAAATCACCGAGCTGCCAGTCGACAAAGAGCCCTACCGAAGCCATGGTTCCGTAGGTATCTTCGCGGCCCAGGCGTTCGGTGTCTTCGATGAGTGCGGCTTGGAACAGAGGGCCTAACTCTAGACCCTCCCAGACGGCGATGTGCCAAGAGGACTCCAGGGCCAAGAATTTTTCGGATAAGAAGGCGGCCCAGGGGGCGCCGGCCAAGGGAACCACGTAGGGGTTGGAACCGCCTAGACGCACCCGGGTCAAGTCGTCTTCTCCATGGCCCCAGGAGGCGGATTGGGCAATTTGGGCCATCAGGCGATTATGCAATTGACAGACGGCACGTATACACTGGCGGGCACGCACAATCAAATATTCCGGATCATTGCGCGGGTCGACGACATCAAAGGCGGCCGGGTCCAATGCCCCCCAGGGGCGAGTCTGGCTACGCCAATCGACACCTAGCTCAAAACCCAGAGCCCAACCTCGGGCGCGGGTAAAGAGACGATGGCGGTCGCGCAGGGAGGGATCCGATTGTAAGTTCCAATAGGTATAATTGAGCCTCGGCTCGATCACCCAGGTCTCCGGCGGTAAAATCAAGGCACTACTGGTTGTACTCTGTTTGGTGAAGAACCACCGGCGCGCACCCGCGGTCAGCGATAAATGGTGATGGCCGGACAAATGGATCTTTAGAAAAGCACTGGCTTCCAGATAGCCGGCGTTGAATCCCCGGGCGGAGTCCTTCTGGCCTTGCCGGTAGTAGTCAATGAGCAGGCCGGCGAACTTGTATTCGTAGCTTACGGCGACCCCGGCCTCGAGCTTGCCATCAAACCATTTCCAGCCATCGTACTTCAAACGCAAGGTGTCGGTGTTGTATTCGGCCCCAAAATGGGTGCCGCCGGGCAGACCCTCGATGTCGTAGGCGACTAACAAAAGGACGTGCATGCCGGATTCGGGTTGCAGCCAAATCCCGTCTCCGGCAACCAGGGCCAAGCGATGATCGGTGTCGGCACGGGCGGGGGCGGCGATGAATGTGATTGAGAGAGCTGCAAGAATTGCTATGGAGTAGAAAAGTCTCATGTCATCCCCCTCCCGTGCAGAACGGAAGTCATTATGGTGGTTGCTTCGTGACTGCTCAGCGGATGATAACGCTTGCTTTGGGGAATGCAACCGCATTGTTGCTCATGGACTGGGAAGTACCGGCACCAGTGTCTTCGACCTCATCGACCAGCGGTTTGAAGGCAAAGGGCCCGGCGCCATCGTCGGGATCGGGCTCGATGGAGATGACGACCGTTGCGCCGATCAGGGTTACCGCCGGGTCGATGAAATCTTGCCCCGGGAAGGGTGGGCTGCCGTCCGAGCCCGCGGTCGGACCGGCATTGTCGCTATCGGCCTGGCCGACTTGGGTGAAGCGACCGGTGCTTACCGGACCATCCTGCGTCACCGCCCAACCTTCGTACTGCCAACCCAGAGGCAAAGCGGCCAAAGTCAGGCTTGCCGCAGGCCCGGTAGGATCGAGCCACCACACGCCTTGATGGTAGTCATCGGCTACGTTTGCCGTCGATGGTGTCTCTAAGATGTAGCCACCTAGCGCATCAAGATAGTCGCTACCTAGCGCGGCCCCGTGACCCGCGGTCAAATTGGCACGATCACCGGAGAAATCGCCCGCCAACACATGAGTCATGGCCGGGGCCGGATCGTCGTTCTGGGCCGGTTCGATGGTGAGAACAAATGTCGATGCCAGTGAGGCCTGATCGGCGTTTTCTTCCAGAACCACTACTTCGTCCGCACTCGACAACGAGAATCTTCCCGCCGAGATTGGCGCATCGTCAACAATCAACCAGGCTTCATAGACATAGCCATCTCCGAGACTTTCGAGTCCCTGGTTCTGAAATTCAAGTTGCCCACTGCTGTCACTGGATCCACAAGATTGGGCCAGCAAGCCAAAGCTCGCCAAAGCCACTGCCAATACACTATTTAGTAATTTGTTCATGACGTCCCTCCTTTGGATAACGAATCATTTGGACAATAAATCTTCAGTGTCTCCCCGTTGTCCAAAAGCTATGCCGTCTTTGTCGCTTGTAAATTAGAATTTTTTCTACAGGTTGTTCTAATAACAAGAACATTATCAAAATACAGTCCGGGTTGAACCTTGACTGGGGAGCTCATAGATGTTTTGCTAAAGGTAATGGATTATTGCCGGCTTGTAGCTGATTGGTTTCGTGTTTAAAGGGGAGAATCATGCCTAGCGATCAAGACCCTCGCGACGACGATAAAGACAAAGTCTTGGAAAAGAACTTGGATATTGAAAATGAGAGCGGTTATGCTCCAACCCAGGCCATCGCATTGCCCGAAGAGGATGAGAAGTGGGAAGGCGATACCCTACCCGCTTGTATCGTCGTCATAAACTCTCCTTTCCACAATCTGGTCGGATTGAACCTGGACCTCGACAAACCGGTATTGACCGTCGGCCGCAGTTCCGAGAACCATCTGGTTCTTGATGAACAATGGGTTTCGAGAAAACATTGCGAAATCTACTTGATCGCCGGCAGGGTCAGGTTGCGCGATCTGGGCTCGATCAACGGTACCAAGGTCAATGGGCAGCAATTGAAAAAACAAAGCCGTATCCTGCGCCATCGGGATCGGATCGGCATCGGCGACACCGAACTTCTGTTCCTGCAAGTCGCGGATCTGGAAATCATGCGCCGGCAAACGCTGGATCAACTCAGCACCATTGACGGTCTGTCGGGTGCGTTTAGTAAGCAGGCCTTCGAGGCCATGGTGGCCAAGCAGATCAGACGGTCCGACAAAGATCGCACCCCCTTCTGTGTGCTCATGACCAGCCTGGACGACCTGGCCCGGCTCAACGAGACCCACGGCCGTGTTTGCGGCGATCATGTGCTTAGAGAATTCGCGGAATTGATGAAGCACCGGCTGCGCAACCGGGATGTGCTGGGAAGAATGGGCGGAGGCGCTCTTTTTGGCATCATGATGGTCGACGTCAGCCTCTCCCTGGCCATTGAACTGGCCGAACGACTGCGGGTCGCGGTCGAGGAACATGAATTCCAGTTCGAAGACCACAAGATCCCGGTCACTGTCACCATCGGAGTGGCGCAGCACTTGTTCGGGCTAGAGATCAACGAGCTCATGAGAGCTGCCGACGACGCCCTTTACACGGCCGGCCGGGCGGGACGCAACTGCGTCAAACCCCTGGAAGTTGACTATGATGGTCACACCACCGCCAGAAGCATGCGCTCCTTGCGCAGGGTGCTGGATGGCGAGGCGGTTTTACGCAAAGCCCTCACGGCAGAGACGGTCAGCTCCATTATTGGCTTCGAGATCGAAGACGAGGATTTATTGCTTCAGAATCTCGGAGTTGAGGGGCGAGAAAAATGGATGCGAGAGCTGGAAGACGACGTCATCGAAAATACAGATTTCGATGAACCGGTGGGAACCTGGCTGGGTCGCTATACCATCGCGGCCCTCAAATCAAGCCGGAACAGCTCGCCCAATGATACCCTGCAAACCGTGGTAGAAAATTGGTGCAAGCGAGAGGTCCCAGAAGAAATGAGCGAAATCGTCACCCGCAATTTACGAGCGGTGGTGATGCCGCCCGAGGAAGTAAGCAGGCTCCAGGAAAGAACCCTGAACGAACTCATCGGCCGCCTGGTCAAACAGCGTTCCCTGCATCAAGATAGCAAGCCCGATAGCGTGCTACCATTCCCGCTGGCCGCACCGCTGGCCATCACCGAAACCCGGCGCAATGGGCTGGTGCGAGTCAAGTCCTTGACCGATGCTATCGAAATGGCCCTGCGCTTTGTGGTCGCGGTCGAGTTGTCGGTCTTACGAGACACCCCCGATCTAAGGGACGATCTGGCCAGCCTCCTGTCCGAGCATGGCGACCGGGTTCTGACCATGGGAAGTTGGGAAAAACTAGCCTGGCAGTGTGCCGCCTTGCTGCCCAAAGCTTCCGGAAAGATCTCCTGCATTTTTCGCGCCTTTGCCCAGACCAACGGCAAGCCCACCAAGCTATCCAAGCGCATCAAGGAAGCGGTCGAAAAGCGTAACCGCGTGACCCACGGCATGACTTTGGCCGATGCCGCCTACCAGGAAGAGGAAGCCTATTTGCATAGCTTGCTCGATGACCTCATCGACGCGCTGCAACC
>JAUVBB010000090.1 GCA_030591445.1 Deltaproteobacteria bacterium
GATTGGGTATCGGCGCCGCAGGCAGTGGATTCACAGCGTTGATCGGACCAGGAATCGCACAGGGCGGTGGTGGTGGCGAAAAAGCCGTTGTCGCAGCAGGGGCCGGCCGTGCATTCTAGGCAGGTGTCGATTTGGCAGCCGTGATCGCCGCAGTCGGTGCAGGTGGGGGTGTCGCCAATGAGCTCACAGAGTTGGTCTGCATTGCAATCCTGCGCAGTTTGCCAGTTGCCTACGACGGTGGCGCCGGTGCAATCGGGGGAGCCACCGGAGCAGAATATTTCGGTGAGTTGGGATTGGGAATCGGCGCCGCAGGCAGTGGATTCACAGCGTTGATCGGACCAGGAGTCGCAGGTAGCGGTGTTAGCGGCGAAGAAACCGTTGTCGCAACATGGGCCAGAATTGCATTCCTGGCAGGTGTCGGTTTGGCAGCCGTGGTTGCAGGTGGTGCAGGTGGGGGTGTCGCCAATGAGCTCGCAGAGTTGGTCAGCGCCGCAGTTCTGCTCTGTTTGCCAGTTGCCTACGACGGTGGCACCGGTGCAGTCGGGGGAGCCACCGGCGCAGAATTTTTCGGTGAGTTGGGATTGGGCATCGGCGCCGCAGGCAGTGGATTCACAGCGTTGATCGGACCAGGAGTCGCAAAGGGCGGCGGTGGTGGCGAAAAAGCCATTGTCACAACAGGGGCCAGAGCTGCATTCTAGGCAGGTGTCGTTTTGACAGCCGTGTTCGCCGCAGTCGGTGCAGGTGGGTGTGCCGGTAATGAGTTCACAGAGTTGGTCCGCGTGGCAATCCTGCGCCGTTTGCCAGTTGCCAACGACGGTGGTGCCGGTGCAGTCGGGGGAGGAGCCAGAGCAGAATTTTTCGGTTAGTTGGGATTGGGCATCGGCGCCGCAGAGGGTGGATTCACAGCGCTGCGCGGTTTGGGATTCGCAAGTGGTGGTGATGGCGGCGAAGAGGCCGTTTTGGCAGCAGGGGCCGGAGTCGCATTGTTGGCAACTGCCGTTTTGGCAGCCGTGCTCGCAGGCGAGGCAGGCGGGCAGGCCGTCTACTAGTCGACAGAGTTCGCCGGGGCCGCAATCGCTGACCAGGGTCCAAGGGCTGCAGGTGGAATCGGCGCATTCACGTACTTGGGTGTCGGCGCCGCATAGGGAGCTGCTGCATTGGTATTCGTATTGGATGCAATCACCGGCGGGGTTCTCGGTGTAGTCGGGATCACAAGTACAGAGGGGGTTGCCGGCGCCGTCGTCTTCGCATTGGGTCTGGTGTGGGTCGGCGCAGGGGTTGGGGTTACAGGGATCGGCGGGGGCACAACTGCTCTCGTCGGCGCAGGCGCCGGCGGCACAGGTGATGGGAGCGGACCATTCGGTGCAGCCATTGGCCGATTGGCAAGTGCGCAGTTGGCTGTCGGCACAAAGGGTGGCGCCGACATTGGTACAGGGATCGCCAACGCAAACAATGCAGGCGCCGGCCAGGCAGCCGATTGGGCAATCGGTGCAGCCGGAGCCGGTGTCGTCGGACCAGCAGATTTGATCGGGGCCGCAGGCGCTGAATTGTTCCCAGGCCGAGCAAAGGGAGCCCGCGCACTCGCGGCGTTGGGCATCGGCGCCGCAGTCTTCGCTGGCGCAGCTGTATTGGTACTGGATGCAGAGACCGTCTGTGTTTTCTAGGTAGCCCGGATCGCAGGAACATACGGGCTTGCCGCTGCCGTCGTTTTCGCATTGGGTTTTGAGGGGCTCGGTGCAGGGGTTGGGAACGCAGGGATCGGGGGTGGTGCAGCTGGTCTCGTCGGCGCAGGCCTGGGTGGCGCAGGCTATGGGCGCGGACCAGGATAGACAGCCATGGGCGTCGGCCTGGCAGGTAGAAAGATTGCCATCGGTGCAGCGGACGACACCGACTTCGCTGCACTGATCGCCGGCGCAGGTTAAGCAGGTATCGGCTTGGCAGCCGTTTTCACAGCTGGTGCAAACGGGCTGGGTGTCGGCATCGGTCTGACATAGTTGATCGAGTGTGCAGTCGGTCTCCTGGGTCCAGTCGGCGGAGGCGAACTCACCGTCGCAGGCGCTGGTTGTGCCGCTGCAATACTGTAGCCATTGTTGGCGCTGCACATCGGCGCCGCAGGCGCTTGATTCACAGCGGTACTCGGTCCAGCTCTGGCAGGTTTCGCTGGCCGGTTTGATAGCGCCGTCTTGGCAACAATCGCCACTAGAGCAGCCCTGGCAAGCGCCTTCGCGGCAGCCGTTTTCGCAGTCGGCACAGCCGGCGCCTTCGAGATTTGACCAGCAGACTTGCGCGGTGCCGCAGTCGGCGATGGGTTCCCATTCGGAGCACAAGGAGCCCGCGCAGGCCCGGCGTTGGGCGTCGGCGCCGCATTCTTCGCTGAGGCAGCGGTACTCATATTGGACACAGGCCCCTTCGGGGTTTTCCACGTAGTCTGGGTCACAGCTACAAAGATAGCCGCCGGCGCCGTCGTCGCTGCATTGGGATTTGTAGGCTTCCTGGCAGGGATTGGGCTCGCAAACGTTGGGATCCAGACAGACGAATTGGTCCTGACAGATTCCGGAGCGACAGTTGATGGAAGTGCTCCAGTCCCGGCAGCTGTCGTCGTCGGCTAGGCAGGTGCTGAACAGGCCTTCCGCGCAACGGGTATCGCCCACCGCCGGACAGAGATGATCGCAGTCTTTGACACATAGATCGTCCTGGGCGTGGAAGTCTTCGGCGCACTGGTCACAGACATCTCCCTGGTAGCCATGTAGGCAACTACACTCGTTGTCTACACACTGAGCGTGGCCGACACAATCGTTGGCACTGTAGCATTCGTGTTGGCTAACCGGTTTGGGACAAGCACTCAGACCGACCAAAAAAACCATAAATAGGAAAAAAGAGCCATACTTTATCATCATCCACCTCCCTAGGTGACATAAGAGTGCATTTCTACCTGAAATTTTCTGCTTTTACAAGGGAAGAAAGACCATCCGGGGCTTTGTCGGCGGGCTTTGATAGCAGTTGACGGATCCGAAAAAATGGCTTATATTATAAGAACTGGCGGGGGCCAAGTTCTCAGAATCCAAAGGTTCCAAAGATAGACAAAAGTAGGAGTTTCTAAATGGCGCAAGATCGGCCTAGCTGGCGAGATATCGACAAAAGAAGAGAACAGTCCGGAGGGCGGCGCAAGAAGCGAGATGGCCGGAATGATCGCAGCCTGTTGCCCGGGCAGTCCTCCCGCTACAATCAATACAAAGCCGATTTAGACCGGCTTTTCGACCAGGGTTTGGCCGGGGAATTATTGAAGAAAACCGGCAAGGAGGCCAAGGCGGAAGAAGAAGCCAAGACCTCGACCAAGGCCAAAAGCAAGACCAAGGCCAAGACCACCCGGGCCAAGAGTGGGCGCATTCCCAAGGATACCAGCAAGGCAACCAATCGGTTGAAACTAATCCGGGCGGTGGCGGATGCCCCCGACTCCCAGGCCGCGGTTGAGGCCCTGGATCTGCTGGTGGCAAGTTTCGGTTTGCCGGATGACTGGGACGTTTTGGGTCGCGTGCTCGAACACCACGATGAGAAACTCGTTACCCAGGCGGTGGAGAAAATGCTGGCTCTCTTGCCCAAGACCGCCAAGGTGCCCCGTCGCTTCACGCTCAAGGAACGCCTGCGCACTATCGGCCAGACGGCCCAACTTGGTAGCTTGCGTGAGTTGGCGGCTTCATTAGAAGAGAAACTATAAACCGCTCAATCCTCTAGCATTTTGTCCATGGTGTCTTCGGTGCGGGCCAGGCCGACTTTGGCTACCAACTCTTTCATTTTCGGATAATCCGCCAGAATCTCTTGCACCTGCTGCTTGGGAATCTTCAAGACCGCAAGTTCCCCCCGGGCGATCACGGTGGCCGAGCGCGGTTGATTGGTGATCACGGCCATCTCGCCAAAAAAGGCGCCATCAGTCAACTCGGCCACCGGTTTGGATTCGCCAAAATTGTCAATCGAAACCGAAGCAATTCCGCTGACAATGAGAAATAATGCATCACCGGCCTCTCCTTCCCGAACCAGTACTGCCCCGTCGGGCAAAGTCAAGGCTTCAGCTGCCTGCAATAGGCGCTTGCGTCCGGCGTCGTCGAGCAGCTTGAGGACGCGGGCATTCGAAAAGAAATGCATAGATTGCTCCAGATCCATGATGACATCCTCCCAAAGACTTTACTTCTTTTTGGTGAGGCCGGACAGGCTCAGGGTGTAGCTGTCTTGCTGGTATTGGCCGGCCACGATCACTTCACTGTGGGTCAACTCGTCGACCCGGGCTTGCAGTTTCTTTCCCAGGGGTAGGATCTGGCCCAGGCCGGTGATCAACTCGTTATAGGACTCGTCGCCTTTGGCAAGAGCTTGCAGAGCGCCGATCATCTCATTCATGCCTTGTTCCTGCTTGTCGGTCTGGGCCCCTTGCAGCTTCAGAATCATCTGGTGGGAGAGCAGGCAAAGGAAATTGGCGGGGGCGTGTTTTTCGACGGCGCGGTGGAACCAGCTGGCGCTGCTTTCCTGTTTGGCGCCGGCTGGGGTGAAGAGATTCTTGACGCTTTGGAGCTTGCCGGCAACCAGATGGTGGTCGAGCAGCAGCAGCGCGATGGCAGGGGCTTGCGGTGCTTGTATTATGTACATGGTTTTGCCTTGGAGCTGAGTTTGGCTCAGCATGGCGGCCGCGGCGGGAAAATTGCTGCCCACCTTGTAGAGCTTCGCCAGTACTTGCTCGACCTGGACGGAGTCGGCGATGCCGGCAAAAACCATGGCCTCTAAGTCGGGCATCTCAACGCTCTCACCTTGGCTGGCGGCGCGGAAGAGACTCTTCAGGCCGGCCCCGTCGACATTGAGGAAGAAATAGAAATCGCCGGAGAACAAGCCCAGAATCGCATCCACCGACTGTCCCAACATCTGTTGGGCGGCGGCGGTAGACATTTGTACTTGTTGTTGGGCGGCGGCCGGTAAGCGGCCGACAATTTCGGTGTAGAGTTCGGCCAATCCGAATCGGTAGAAGAGAGCGCTTTCAAAATCCAGATTCACGGCCGGCAACTGGAAAGATCGACCGCCGTCGAACAAATTGTGCAAGACCTTGGAGATGGGGGCTTCGACTTGCAGGCCCACGGCCGCGCTTACCTGGGCGCTTTGCTCGGTGTCGCCATAGCTGGCGGACATGCTTACTGCCCGCATGCGATCGACGCTGAACAATTTCTGAACATCAAAATTTGCCGGCGTGCTGGTTTGGGCATCGGCGCCGCTTTTTGGCAAAAAAGGCCTGAGATCGATAGCTGATTTGATCAAGGCGCCCGCCTGTTCGGCCTGGACATAGCGGCGAGTGGCAGCCAGACTTTTGGTGGGTGGCTTCTGCATCATTTGGCGCAGGGGCTCGATGGCCCCGGGGGCAAAGACGAGCGCGGAGCCGATTTGGCCGAAATGAAATTTCTCGCTGGCCAACGAAAGCTCGCCGGTGGCCGATTCGAGCACCTGGAAGGGTCCGGGCAGTTTTTCCGGTGTTTGTTTTAACAGGGTCTTAGATTGATTCATGAACTCTTGCGATAAAGCCGCGTCGGTTTCGATGAAAATCGCCAGGGAGGGCTCAGGTTTTTTCTCGCCGGAATCATCGAAAATCACTACGTGCAGCACGCTGTCGGGTACCCGGTCAAGCAGGCGAGAAGAAAAGAATTTCTGGGCCAAGACTTTCTTGGCCGCGTTCCAAGTTTGGCTAAGCTGATTTCGCATGGCCTCGCCCAACTCGGCATCGGCGAAAGTCAAGCCATGTAGGCCTGCGCGCATGATGGCGCCAAAATCGAATTGTAGATAGATCGAAACGTTTTCGGGCAGACGCTCGGCCAAGGTAGAAGGTCCGCTTGGTGCCGGGGTCTTGGTCTGCTGGGTGATGGGCGCACAGTTGGTCACAAACAAAGCAAGCAGCAAGATCGAAAACAAGATTCGACAGTGTTTCAAGGTGTACCTCCTGATCTGATTTTAAACGATGGCCGCGTCTAGTTTTTCGCGCAGTTGGAAATAGTCTTCGGCGATGGAGTAGAAGATAAGCTCGCGAATCAGGGAGCGGCTCGAGCCCGAGGGGCTGACCACGCGGGCGCCTTTGAGCACCTGAACGGCGGCTTCCAGATCGCCACTGAAAGCGAAACCGACCCGGTTGCAAGTATGCTCGACGCCTTCGAGCCAGTCACGGATGGACAGGTCTTCGGCCTGATCGCGGTATTCGCCGGCCAGCTGGCGCAAACGGTTTTGCCGGCCGCGGGGGATGAGTTTGTCCAGCTTGCGGGCCAACACCGCCACCTCGGCATCGATGGCGTGGATTTGATCCCCCGGGAAGACCAAGACCACCAGGGCCTGGAGCAACAAACGCAATTGCTTGGGGGTCAGGGAAGCGGCCAACACATTTTCCGGCCGAGTAAAAGCCACCGCCCGGCCCACCATGAAGCGCAGCTCGGCGATCGAGGCCCGGCGCACCGCCTCCTGATTGAAAAGTATGGCAGTCGGCGAAGTATTGACCGCCATGATGCCCTTGATGTTGGCTCCCTTGCCGTAGATTTCCGGTTCCGGCAGGCCAAGCAAGCTCAGGGCCGCGCGTAAGGTGCCGGCGACCTTGGAGCTGCGATCTTCTAGCCGAAGCCGATCCTTGGCCTTGAGCCTTAACTCGCGATGATCGACCACGAAGAGCGAACGGCAATGGTCGGCGGCAAAAGAGAAAATCTCACCCAGCGGGCCGCTGGCGGTTGGATAGAGTACCAGCTCGCTGTAGGTAGCCTCGTCAATGTGACGGCCGGGGGGCAAGGCCAAGGCATGCCGGTGGGTGTTGAGCAAGGCCAATTCATCTTCATTGGCTTCGTCCAAGAATCCCAGGGCGGCGGCCAGGCACAAGGTGCGGTCGCGATGGCCCTGGTGCTGGTAGATTCGCCGCAAGGCGCGGTAACTATCAACCGAGAAGGGGCTTTCGGCGATAAGCTCGCGATGGGTCATAATGGCATCGCTCTGCCGTTTTTCTTTCTCGTAGAGGCGGGCCAGATCTTCGCGGATTTTTAGGTCGGAAGGGGCGATGGCCAGAAACTGCTCACAGGCTTGGATGGCGGCTTGCTGATCGTTGAGTCGATAGCGGTAGAGCTCGACCAGCTCGGTGAGGATGGGCAAGCGACGATCGGCTTGCCCGGCAATGGGCGGAGGCAAGCGCTTGAGCAAGTCGTTATAGAGACCGGTCAGACGGGGCCAGTCGCGCATGCGCGAGAGGATCTTGACCGTCGAACCGTGGGCCCGCTTGTCCAGCGGCGCGCTGCGTAGGGCCTGGAGGTAATAGGCCAAGGCCTTGCGATCATCGTCGAGCCGTTCTGCTTCGATGTCACCGGCGATGCGCAGGTAACGGGCCCGTTGCCGATCGGTAGCCGCCAGATAAGCCAGGCGATCGAGGATTTGTACCGCTTCGGCATAGTTTTCGGTGCGAACCAGAACCCGGCGTAGTTTCTCCAGCAACTCGATGTTGTTTGGTTCCTGGGCCAAGGCCTGGCGAAAGGTTTGTGCGGCATCCTGCGGCCTGTTCAAGTGGGTGGCCAGGATGTCAGCGATTTGCATTGATAAATTGTGGCGGGCGCTTGGGTCGGCGCTCAAATCACGCAGGCGGGCGAGCAAATCGACCAATTCCCCGTGTTGCTGCAGGCGGCGGGCCAGGTCGATATTGGCTCGTAGGGCCGGCAGGTGCCGTGGGTTGACCTTCAGGGCTTTTTGATAGTGCCGAACGGCCTCTTCGGGACGATCTTGTTTAAGCAGCCCCTGCCCGGCCAGGCAGTGGAGTTCCGCTAACTCGGATGGGTCGAGCTGCATGGCTTGGTGATTGAGGATCTCTTGGTACAATTCGACGGCCCGATCCCATTTCTCTTGGCGCGCCAGGTGGTAGCCAAACTGGGTAAGAACCTTGTGGTTGGTGGGATCGAAACGCAAAGAGCGCTCGAAGGATTGGCTGGCCTCTTCGGGGCGATCCAGGGCCTCGGCGGTCTGCGCCAGCTTGGCGTGGATGGCACCCAGCTCTTCGGGGGCCAGGTCGCTCTCGGTGCCGAGTTCGGCCAGGTGCGCCAACAGCTCATGGGCCTCTTGATGAGATTGCGCTTGTAAGCGGGAATCGGCCACGGCCTGGCCCGCTTCCAGATTGTCGGGGTCAATCTGATAGGCGGCTTCGAGGGATTGGTCGGCTTTCTCCTCGTTTTCCAGGTTTTCGCGCCAGAGTTTCGCCATCTCTACCAGCAAGCGTGCCCGCAGCTTTGGATCATCGGTTTGCTCGATGCGCCGGTTGCCCAGCCGAATCAGTTCAACCCAGTCCTCTCGCCTGCGCGCCATGTCACGCAAGGCATCGAGCGATTCGACCGAGTGGGCTTCGATTTCAAGGGCCTTGTGGTAGCTGGCCTCGGCCTGTTCAGGGCGAAGCAATTGCTCTTCGAGGATCCGACCAGCCCGATAGTAGGCGCGGCTTTTGGCCTCGGGTTCGTCAATTTGCTCGCCCGCCTGCTCTAATACCTCGATGGCCTCAAGCCATTCTCGCCTCTTCTCCAGCAGGCTAGCCAAAGAGTCATAGGCGCCCATTTGCCGAGGATTCTCGGCCAGCGCCTGGCGGTAATAGCGAATGGCCAGATCCGGGTTGTTGAACTGGTTGTCATACAAGAGAGCCAATGACATCAACAGATCGACCCGGGTCTCGACATTTTCACAATGGGCCAGGTGCACTTCGTAGACCTTGACCACTTCGTCCAGGCGGCCCGATCGTTCCAGCAGTTCTTCCAACAGAGCCAGCGCGTCGGCGTCCCCGCCTTCGGCCGAGACCAGCTGTTGCAAATCATCACAGGCCTCGGGAACGCGGTCGAGTCGCTCGGCACGCAATTGTGCCCGTCGCCGGAGTATGACCTTGCGCGTTTCGGCGTCGGTGGCCGCTTTCAGGGTGCGCGACAAGATGGCGTCGTAACGTTCCAGGCTTCCGCGCGCCTCATAGAGACGAAACAATCCGTCCAGGGCGTCGGCCTGGGCCGGGTTTTGCCGCAAAATCGATCGATACGATGATTCGGCATCATCGGTCCGACCCTTTTTTTCGAGCAAGGCAGCCAGCCGTACCAGTAGCGATTGATTCTTAGCCAACAGCGACAGCCGCCGGTAGAGCTTAGTCTGTAACTCTTCCTCCCCGACCAATCCCAGCGCTTCCTCCAGAGCATCGAAAGCAAGCTCTTCGTCTTTTTGCTCGCACAGCATACTGGCCAAACGATCCCAACCCTCAGCGTCTTCCGGATGCCTGCGCAACTGTTGCCAATGAGACTGGACCGGATCCGCAAGGTTGGTAGGACTGGTCCGTTCTTCTTCCATCGGTGAAGAATCAACCCCAACGTCCCTGCCAACCCTGTCCTCCCTGTCCTCCGTAGCTTCAGCGAAGGGGGACTCGGCTTCAGTCATTGGCTCAGGCCTGTCCTCCGTAGCTTCAGCGAAGGAGGATTCTGCCTCTGCCTCAGGTTCAGGTTCTGGTTCAGGTTCTGCCTCAGGTTCTGCCTCAGGTTCAGGTTCTGCCTCTGCCTCAGGTTCTGCCTGCGGAGCCACTTCGACCGCCGTTACCTCTCGGTCAGAAGCCGGCTCGATTTCGCTCTCCTGCCGATCTGGGTCCGGGGTTGGCATCTCCGAGACCTGGGTGATTTCCTCATCGGGATTCGGCTCAAAATC
This sequence comes from Deltaproteobacteria bacterium, assembly GCA_030591445.1. Lineage (GTDB taxonomy): Bacteria > Myxococcota > B64-G9 > B64-G9 > B64-G9 > JAUVBB01. The sequence continues at coordinate 9,700 of JAUVBB010000090.1, forward strand.
GTCTACTGGTATTTCCACAGCGGCCGAGGCATCCATGGCCTCCAGACCGGCATAGGCCGTTTCTAATTCTGGATCGAGCTCAAGCGCGCGCAAAAACTGTTGGCGGGCTTCTGGTCGATGATCGCTTTCGTCGAGCAAACAGCCCAGGCGCTGAAAGATAGGTGCCGCGTCCTTGCTGTTTGGATCGACGAGCAGTTCATCGACGACGGTGACGAGTTCAGTAGCGAAGCCCGCCCGCTGGGCCAGGTCAAACAAGGCGTCGGTCAAGCGGGCCTGACCGGGAAATTGCTTGGCGGTTCGAATTAGTTCGAAAAAAGCCAAGTCGCTACGGGCCAGTTTTTGCTCCTGAATGACGGCGATTTCAAGCGCCGTTGCCATCGCCACTTCGGGGTCTTCGGTCTCGGCCAGGCGTTGGCCTAGCAGTTGGAGCAACTCGTCCCAAATCCCCTGGCGCCGGTATAAATCCTCTAAAATTTCTTCCCGCGGGCCGGGTTGTTCGGGCGTTTCGACTTGCTCGGGCGCTTGCATGGCCTGGCGAAACAGGTGCACGGCCCGATCGCGATCGCCAATTTTGTCCTCGTAGATTCTGGCCAATTGTTTGCGCCGGTCCTTGGCGACCTGCGCTGGCAGCTGGGGACGCTCCAGGAAAGTCTCGATGGCCGCGGCCAGTTCTTCGCTTTTGCCCTCGTGTTCAATCAGATCGAGCCGCAGCTGCAAGGCGGGCAGATGATCGGGGTCGAGTTCCAGGGCCCGCTCGACCGCCTGCCTAGATGGATCGATGCTGTCGAGGGCCTCGAGCTGCAGCTTGGCCAGCAAGGTATAAAGATAGGCACCTAGGTCGGCGTTTTCCGATCGCGAGCCCAGATCCTCGAGTACCGCCGCCAACTCCAGGTGTTTGCCACTCTGGAGGCCCATGGCGTGGAGCTCCTCGATCAAGTCGCGGTCGTCCGGCGAATAGCGGGCCACCCGCACCAACTCAAAGAAAGCTGCCTCTGGGTCGGAAAGCCCGTCGCGGTAGAGCCGGGCAATTTCGGTACGCAGGCGGGACTTGACCTCGGCGCTGCCGACATAGCGTATCAGCTCGGAGTAAGTGGCGATGAGTTCGTCCCACTCTTCTTCTTCTCCGTAGATGTTCGAGATGGCGAACAAGAGTTCTGGCTGGTTGGCGGCCAGCTCCACTGCCCGGCGATAGTAGCCGGCGGTTTGCTCTTCGTCATTCATGTGGTGGGTGTAGAGCCGGGCCAGTTTCAAGTACAAAGCAACACGCAGTTCGATGCGTTCGATCCGTTCGACCACATCTTCATAAACGGCGAGTAGCTCACGAAAGCTCTCCGTGCGCGTGGCCAATTTTTCCAAGTTGAGCAAGATGCGCACCGACTGCGGCGCCAGCCGCGCGGCGCGAATGTATTCCATCAAGGCCTGGTCTTCTTGCTGTAGGCATTGCTCGTAGACCTGAGCCAGCTGGGAGCGAATGGCGAGTTTTTCTTCGGGGCTTTGGGCCAAATCGATCTGACGCAGATAGACCTCGATCACCTTCTCCCAGTCTTCGAGATCATAATAAAGGATGGACAGTGCCCAGATTGCGCGCCGGTTTTCCGGATCCAGGCCCAACACGCTCTGGAAGACTTCCACTGCTGAAGCCGGATCGGATAATTTCTCGTCATAGAGGCTGCCCAACTTGATCAGGGCCCGGATTTGATCCCGGACCTGGGTCAAGGCCTTGATGCGCAACTGCAAGGCTTCGACCATGCCTTGCCAGTTCTCTTTTACTAACTGGGCGTCCCAGAGTTTGACAAAGGCTTCCTCGTTGGCCGGATCTTTTTTCAAGCTGCGCTGGAACTTTAGGATCAGCTTGTCCTCGGCGCTGAGTTTGGCTTTCTTCTTGGCCGCCGGTTTTTTGCTCGGGCTTTTTTTGGCCACCACCGTTTTCTTGCGGGTGGTTTTCTTGGCTTTGCTGGTCGGACCGGTGGGACGTTTTCTTTTTTTGGTCTCTTTTTTATCCGATGTACTTGACATGGCAGCGAAGGAACCATAACCAAAGGGCCGGTAAGAAGTCAAACGCCATTTTCCGAGGGCAAACCCGCCGACGCTTGTCTATCCGGATGGGTGATAAATGCAAAGCCAAGGAGGAGCACATGTCCGAAGCCAAGAATGACAAAGCCAAGAAAGTCAATATTCAAATCCAGATGGACGAAGCCATCGCCCAGGGAGCCTACGTCAACCTGGCGATGGTCAATCACAGCGAGACCGAATTCACCATCGACTTTATCTATGTACAGCCTCAACAACCCAAGGCCAAGGTGCGGTCGCGCATCATTTCCAGCCCGAAACACACCAAACGTTTGCTTCAGGCCTTGCAGGACAACATCGACAAATACGAAAAAGAGCATGGCACCATCGAAGTGAAGGGGCCGCTGCCCCACGAAAACATCCTGCACTGACCGATAATCGGTAGGGGGGTGTCCGAAAATCGGTCAGCTCCGGCCGATCTCCGCTGGCATCCCCAGTGAAGCGGCGGCGAAATATTTAGTCTAAGTACCCGACAGATAAGATCTTAGTCTTCCAGAAGCCATTCTTCTGTTTTTCCGGCACGCATCTTGCTTTCGAATCCGAGTGTTTTGAATGAGGGCATCTGTCCCGGGACGATTCGATGCTCAAACAAGAATGCTCGAAATCAGGAGGTTAAACATGGCCGAAGGAGCCAAGAGGCTAGCCGTATACACCATCGTCGAAAAGCAGGGTTTGGAGAAACCTTTCTGGGTTCGGATCGGGGCGGGATTTCCCAATCGAGACGGATCGCTAAACCTGTACCTTGATGCCCTGCCCACCAACGGAAAGATTCACATCCGGGAACCATTTCCCGATCAACAACGAGCAGAGAAACTGCCCGAATCGAATTCTGCCAGCGGCAGAGAAAAGGAGAGATGAAATGAAAGACTTGAAGAAAAGACTCATTGGTAAATCCGCTATGTTGACCGTGGCCATGTTGGCGGCCTCTTTTCTCATGGCCGCTTCTGCCAGTGCGGGGCAGGCTTCGCCGGTGGTCAACATCAACACTGCCGGCCTCGAGCAACTACAGTTGTTGCCCGGTATCGGTCAGGCCAAGGCGCAGGCCATCATTAGCTACCGCAATAACCAAGATTTTGCCTCGCCAGCTGATCTGGTCAAAGTCCGCGGCATCGGCGCGGCTCTTTTTGCCAAGCTACGCACGCAGGTAGTTGTCCAGGGGCCAAGCACGGCCAAGGCGAACAAAACCAAAGCAAAACGCAAGAAATAGCAGAAAGAGAGGGGGGAGTGAGGGACGGGGCCTTATAAGTCCCGCCCCTCGCTTTTCTTGCCCAGCGGGTCAAAAACTGCTTAAACTGAGGGCATCGTGCGTTGGTTGCTAGGCAAAGAACGGTTTACGATCCTCTCTGGTTGGGTCGAAGAATTTTTGGGTTTGCACCCCGAGACGCTGGCCCATTTGCTCGATACCTGTCTGGTGGTTGTCTTTTATTTACTGGTGCGCGGCTTTCTGCGCGGGCGCTTTTTCCGGCGGGTGGTAGAGCCCTCGCGGCGCTATCTCATTTCCAAGACCATTACCTACGTTCTAGGGCTTTTCGCCTTCTTGATTGTGATCAAGATCTGGGTCCGGACCGACATTGATTTGGCCACCTACTTGGGTATTTTGTCAGCCGGCCTGGCCATTGCCTTGCAAGACGTGATCACCAACCTGGCTGGCTGGCTCTTTATCATGCTGCGCCAACCTTTTCGGGTCGGTGATCGCATTCAAATCGGAGATCGGGCCGGCGACGTGATCGATGTCCGTCTGTTTATGTTCTCCATGCTGGAGATTGGCGAATGGGTCGATGCCGATCAGAGCACGGGCCGTATCATCCATGTACCCAACGGCGGGGTATTCAAACAGCCGCTGACCAACTATACCCAGGCCTTCGATTTCATCTGGAATGAGATCCCGGTGACCGTGACCTTCGAATCTGATTGGCGCCGGGCCGAGGAAATTCTCAAGCAAGTGGCCGACGAACATGCGGAAAAGCTCGACACCGCCATGGAAAAGCAAATTCGGGCGGTCAATCACAAGTTCAAACTTCAGTTTCGACACTTGACGCCTTATGTCTGGGTCAAGGTGATTGATTTTGGGGTGACCCTTACCATTCGCTACTTATGCCATCCCCGCCGCCGGCGCCATTCAGAAGGCGAAATGTGGCGGGCCATTTTATCGGCCTTTGAGCAAGAGGACGGCGTGGACTTTGCCTATCCCACCCAGCGCTTCTATCACAACCGGCAAGAGGGTAAGTCAGGTGCCGGCGGGCCGCAGCCGCCTGCGGCTGCCGAGCGGATTGAGCATGATGCCCATTAATAAACTTCTGCCGACCCTGGGGGTTTGCTGGGCATTGGTGGCCATGGCGGGTCCGGCCTCGGCCCAGCCGACGGGCCCGCAATACCTGGGCTCGGCCCGACCGAAAGGGGTTCCGCAACGAGTGGTGTCCTTGGCGCCCTCCCTGACCGAGATACTCTTTGCCCTCGACGTAGGCTCCCGTGTGATCGGAGTGACCCATTTCGATGACTATCCCCCGCCGGTGCGCAAACTGACCCGGGTGGGCGGCTTTGTTAATCCCAGCCTGGAGAAAATCCTCAGTCTTCGGCCCGATTTGGTGGTTTGCGTACCGGGCCCGGGTGGCAAGACCAAGCTTGTGGCCCTTTCGCGCATGGGCATCCCGGTACTGGTTTTGCCTTCCTATGGGCTGGAGGACATTTTTCTTAGCGTGAAGAAACTGGGGACAGTGATGGCAAAGGACGATGCTGCCGCCGGCCTGTGCCAGTCTATGCGCGCGCGCATCAAACGGGTCGCGGCCCGGGTCAAAGGTCTAGCCCGGCCGCGGGTTTTGCTGGTCTACGGCCATCGGCCCATGGTGGCCGCAGGCAAGGGCAGTTTCGCCCATGCCATGCTTCAGCTAGCCGGCGGCGAAAACGTCTTGGCCGAAAGTAGCATCCGCTATCCCATCGTACCCATTGAAGCCGTTATCCGCTTTCGGCCCCAAATCATCATCGACGCTTCTTCAAGCGGCACCGGTGCCGCGATGTCTCGGTCGGAGATAGAAGCGGTCTGGGCGCGTTGGCAAGTCGTGCCGGCCGTGCGCACGGGCGCGATACATATTTTTGATTCGGCTTTGTGGTTCCGCCCCGGGCCGCGGGTGGTCGACGGCCTCGAGAGTCTGGCCGAGATTCTGCATCCTAGCGGCCGATCCCAAGCGGATGCCAAAGCTAAACCATCTACCCAGTGATTTTCCTCACCCGAACCGGGTGAGCAGTCTAGCTGGCTCAGCCAAAGCCCGAAGAGGAGGGGCCACAGGAAGCGCCCGCGCCCAGTGGCGACTTTGCGCCAGCCGAACTTACCAGCGAGGACAGGCGCTTCATGGTACTTTTTGCCCCGCAGTGGCTGCACTCACAGCGCTGGTCCCGTTCCGAGCTTGGGCGTAAGATCTCGAAATTCTTATGGCATTTATTGCAGGTGTATTCGTAGAGGGGCATGGAATGCGATCCTTTCTGATGTACCCCAAAGAAAGTAAGCACTCCTGGTAGATTTTCAAGCCGGATCAGATATTTTTTGGACAGCTGGCAAGATAACGTTCGATTTTTTGCAGGGTATCTTCAGGCGCTCCAGTCATGCTCAGCCCCATGCCGGAGGCCAGGTTGGGGGAGGTCTGCTCCCGTACCCAGCAGACCTGGGCCGAGACCTGAATGGGCTCGTCTTCATCGGGCAGATGAAGTATGACATCAATGGTTTCGCCGGCCGGCAGGGGCCGGGAGGTCTTGATGAACAATCCACCCAGCGACAGGTTGAGCACTTGGCCGGTAGCGTAGATGAACTTGGTTTTCAGATCCGCGGTTAGCGCCACTTCAACCCGAGGAAATTTTCGGATCTCATTATACATGGGCTCGAGCCGCGCGTATCCGGTGAGACCCTCTTCTTTTTCTTCTAGATCAGGGGTGCTCTGTTCTTGAGACTTCCTTTTCTTCGGTGGCCTGCCCCGTGCCATGCCGCGCTCCTTAGAATGATAATGACGTCAGAAAAGTGTACTTGTTTTCAGCGGCGATGGCAATGTGCTTTGGGTTTGTCAGATTTCGCGGTCTTGTCCCGGGGCCAATTCGATTTTCATATCGCCCGTGATTTCGCGCCCGGCCGGTAGGCGGAGGCGCGCGCCGGGGCCGATATGGGCTTCGACCCGCACCCCCCGGCGAATTTTGACCCCGGGGCCGATGTGCAGGCAGCTGCTGGTTTGGGCTTGCACTTGCAGATGGGAGTCTTGATCGACTGAAATCTGGCCGTATGGTTGTTGCCCGTATACCAGCAAAGAGCTTTCGGGTTCTAGGCTAAGGCGGCCCTCGCTTACCGGAGCACCTTGGCCGTCTCCGCTGCCCACGCAAAGATAAAGGCGCGCCCCGGCCGCCAGGCGCCAACCCGGGCCCAGCCCCTGCTTGCCCAGCTGGGTACTGCTGCCGCCGCAGGCCGGATGCACATCGCATAGCGCCGCGGGATCGATTTCGGCGCCGGCTGCCGCCAGCAAACGCCGGCTTTGATCCGAGAGCATCTGGGAAGTAGTGCTCACCGAATCGTTGCCGATCACGTTCTTGGTGGGCATGAAGTACGCGGCCCGATCCACTTCGTAGGCGCGCACCCGCTCGGGGTCGAGCAAACGGGTCAAGTGTTGGTTGAGCATCTCCAAAGAGCTGCCCGCCACCGGCCCGACGCGAGACTCGGTCTGCTTGCCGGTGTACAAGCTCGGCTCCAGGTCAGCGCGCACGGCCTCGAGTGCCACCAGATTGGTGTTGGTATTGCCGGCCTCGTGCAGTAGGCGGCCATTTTCAGCATTGGTGAGCCCGGCCACGGAAGGATCGAGTACATTATACTCAATGACTTCCATGCGCCCGGTGTCACTCAGCCGCATCAGCACGCCCACCTTTTCTTCGGGATCGGTTTTACGCACCGCGCTCAGGGTGAATAAGGCCTGTTCGCGCTGATGAAAGCCCAGACGCGCAGGGGCAAAGGGGCGGGCGGCCGGGTTGTCAACATTGTGCATAATGAGATCATGGACGCCCTGGGCCTTTAGGAACTCCAGCAAGGGCTGACCGGATACGCGATTTTCCAGCAGCGCCCGATAGACCCCGCCGTGTCCATCGCCGGTTTTGTTCAGCCGGCCCGCTTCATCGGCCACGATCAGATCGCCTTCGACATCCAAGCGCGGTTCGCGGGCTTGGGTGAACAAGAGGCAATGGTCCTGGGGATATCCCCACAAGGGGGCCCGCGCCAAGTATTGCGCGGTGCGCTCGTGGGTCAGCTCGCTGGTTAGCATCAGCACCCGGGGCAAGCGTTTGGTCGCCACCCCGGTGGCCAGAGCCTGGGCCAGGATGAGCTGGTAGAAACTGAGACCACCCACCGGCGAGATGGGAAAGACGCCTTTGGGTTCGGCGATATCGAATTGGCCGGCGCGGATGCCCTCATTGGGCTGGGCCAGGGCCTGATGCAGTTGGTCGAGTTGAGAGAAGAAGCGGGTACCGGCCCCGCCGGCAAAAGCCACCGAGGCCCAGTGGCCCTGGGCCAGGGCGTCCAAGCCGCATTCCTGGTCTGCTTGCTCACGGGCTGCTTGGTCTCCCAGTGTGACCAAGGAGACCGCCTGGACTTGCTCGGGGCGCAGGCTTTGCTGTTCGCCCTGTTGCAGCGCCTGCCGGTGTTGGGCGATGCGGGCGAAATCAAGGTCGCCGACTTCCCGCAGGAACAAAGCGATGGTCTCGGGGCTCGCTCCGGCCAGGGTTTTGGCAAAGACGCCGTCTAGACCGGCGGACAACAGTGCGTCGAAGAAAGGGCGCAAGGCCGAATCTTGGTCCAAGGCCGCGCCCAGCGCGGGAAAATTCTTTATGATTTCTTGCTTGTCCATGGTTCAATTTCCTACCACCTCTTTACAGCGACTGCAATCACGCCTATGATTCATCCGCCGATGTCGGCGGGAATCAGGAAATGAAAAACCACGGTGCACTCAGCTTGGCTCGATTCTTATGGATCAATGGACTGCTTTTGATCCTGCTCTTGCTTTGCATTGCCGCCGGCGCTTTGCTGGGCCCGGGCGGTACCGATTTCTCCGCGCTGTGGCCATTGGATCCGAATACCAATCCGGAGGCCGCCACCATCTTGTTGGCCCGGCTGCCGCGTACCTTATTGGCGGCGCTGGTAGGGGCGGCCCTGGCGGCGGTGGGCGTCTCCTTTCAGGCCCTGTTGCGCAATCCGCTGGCCGATCCCATGATCATGGGCGTGTCCGGCGGCGCTGCCCTGGGCGGAACCCTGGCCATGGTCTTGTTCGGGGGCCACCTGGCTACCAGTTTGGCCTGGCAAAGTCCGGCCGCCTTTATCGGGGCGGCGCTGGCCACGGTGCTGGTCTACCGCATCGGCCGGGTGGCCGGCCGCATCGATACCGTTACCATCTTACTGGTGGGGGTGGTGTTCAACGCCTTTGCCTCGGCGGTGATCATGTTCCTCAAGACCGTCGTTAGCGCCACCAAAACCCAGGAAGTTCTCCTCTGGCTGATGGGCAGCCTGGGCTATCGAGAATACAGCACATTGTTGTATCTGGCGCTGGGGGTGCTCATCGGCATTGGCGTGTTGTTTGCCCAGGCCAACCAAATGAATGCCCTGTCGGTGGGCGAACAAAGTGCCTCCCACCTGGGCGTGGACGTAGAGCGAACCAAGATACTCATCTTTTTTGCCGCCTCTCTGCTGGTGGCGTTGTCGGTTTCGGTCTCCGGGCTAGTGGGTTTTGTGGGTCTGATCGTGCCCCACCTGGTACGCCTGGTCCTGGGCCCCGATCACCGCTTGCTCTTGCCGGCCTCGGCCCTGGCCGGCGGCTCCTTCCTGGTGCTGGCCGATCTCTGCGCCCGCCTACTTTTCGTGCCCCTGGCCACCGAACCACCGGTAGGCGTCATCACCGCCTTCCTGGGCGGGCCCTTCTTTCTGATCCTACTCCGCAAACGCCACAGCACCGCCTTTCTGGGCTGAGCGTGTCCGAGTTCTATAGCCTGTTTATTTGTTTCTGAATGGTTCTGATAATGACATCGAATGGAATCTGTTCAGTGAGCGCTGGTAACAGCCTGTGTTCGTGGGCAACAATTCGGATCAAATCAGGAAAATCAGGGCGTTGGTGCAGATAGGGATTAGGCGGCATCCGACAGCACCTGATCGAAGAATTTGCGGGTGGCGACCTTGCCA
>JAUVBB010000153.1 GCA_030591445.1 Deltaproteobacteria bacterium
AAAATTGGCACAACAAGCAGGAATACCGCATAGCTAAATGCTTTGGCTGCGTCATAAATCCCGTGGGAATGGACTGCGAATTTTCTAGGCGATGACACCAGAGCGATTCCGTCCTGCGCCTCAGATAAGCCATATTGATAGGCGATCCAGGCAGTCAAAGCTACTGTCAGAACGGCTCCAAATCCAACCCAGCAATACTTCAAAGTGATTTCTGCTTGCTTTCGCTTACCTGAGACAATGATGCCGACGATGGCTATGGCATGAGCCAAAACCCCAAGAAAAGTGATTCCAATTTCAAAATGCAAACTCATGGGAGTTCCCCCGGTCCGAGCTAATCATTACCAGTTGAGACAGAGTACTGTCATTAGGTTTCTACTCCTTTCCCTGTTTCAAGGACTTGAAATGGTCGAAGCTTCGAGATAGCGTAGTCTTGGTATCTTAGGAGAGGCAAATCGGCAGTGTGATTGGGCACGGAGAGGAATGGCACATGGGTAGGTTTGGTAACGTTTTGAATATTTTGCTGGTTTTGGGGTTTGTTTTCTTTGCCGGCTGCCAGCAGGATCGAAAAAAGGCTCGAACGGCTGGGGTGGAAAGTGCCGATGCGGGTGTTGAGCCGACCGAAGAGGTGCGAGAGGATCAGGATGCGGCCGAGGCGGCTACGGTTAGTGCTTTGACGGAAAAGGTGGATACCGCGGATGCGCCTGCGTATTTGAAGAAACTGGTGGGGCATCTGAACGAGATTATTCGCTTGACCCGCGAAAACTTGAATGACTGTGCCAAGGCGGAGGAACAGCTGGCCGGTTATTTGAAAAGCAACCAAGAGGAAATGACCGCTTTGTCGCAAACCATGGAAGCGGCCACCAAGAAAATGGCCGATCCCAACGATCCCAACAAACTGAGGTTGGCCAAGCAGCTGATCTCGTTGATGGTGCCCACGGTCGATGAAATCCAGAAGGTCATGAGTGAGTTTTCCCAGAAATGTCCGACCCAGGCTGCGGTGGTGGGTGAGGCCATGAGATCCTTAAAGGCCAAGTGAATCTGAAACAGGTCGGGCTGAGGAGAAAAAAATATGTGTCCAGCTTTTGATTCGCCGGGCCGCGATTTGTCTTTGCCGGCGGCCATCGATCATACCTTGTTGAAGCCAGAGGCTACCGAGGCCCAGATCCGGGCATTGTGTAAAGAAGCTGCCCAGTATGGCTTTGCCGCGGTTTGCGTCAATCCCTATTGGGTGAAACTTTGCGCGCAAGTGTTGGCGGATACCGCGGTCAAAGTTTGCACGGTGGTGGGTTTTCCGCTGGGAGCCATTCCCACCGCGGCCAAGCGAGCCGAGACCCAGCAAGCCCTCGACGATGGTGCCCAGGAAATCGACATGGTCATAAACCTGGGAGCTTTCAAATCCGGCGACCTTGCCCAGGTACAGACTGATATCGAGCAAGTGGTGGCGGCCGCCTCCGGGCGGGCAACGGTCAAGGTGATTCTCGAGACCGGTTCTTTGGATTCTGCCGAAGTCGTGCAGGCGGCATCCTTGGCCAAGCAGGCGGGGGCGGACTTCGTCAAGACCTCAACTGGTTTTGCCGGTAGCGGCGCCACCGTCGAAGACGTGGCTTTGATGCGAGCAACCGTGGGTGTCGAGATGGGAGTAAAGGCCTCCGGTGGCATTCGCAGTCGCCAAGATGCTTTGGCCATGCTGGCGGCCGGCGCCAGTCGCATTGGCACTTCCTCCTCGGTAAGCATGGTTAGCGAAGAAGACCAGTCGGCCAAGCCGGCCGGTGACGAAAGGGCGCGGGCTGAACTGATCGAATTTGGTCGCCGTCTCTGGCAAAGAGAATATGTGGCGGCTTCAGAGGGAAACCTCTCGATTCGATTGGGTGAGGATCGCGTTCTGGTCACCCGCACCGGCGCTTGTTTGGGCACGCTGGCGCCTGAGGATCTGGTCCTGGTCGATCTCGACGGCAAGCCGATCGAAGGCAAGGCCGAGGCAAGCGCGGAACTGGCCGGACATCTCGAGGTCTATCGGCAGCGGGCCGATGTCGAGGCCGTGGTGCATGCTCATCCGCCCTATGCTACCGCTTGTGCGGTGGCGGGCTTGGCCCTGGACCAATGCGTTTTGCCCGAGGCCGTGGTGGTGCTGGGCGCAGTCCCCTTGGTTCCCTACGCCACTCCCTGGACCGACGAAGTGCCCAAAGCCTTGCGGCCCCATTTGTCGAAATGTGACGCGGTATTGCTGGCCAACCACGGCGCCATGACTTGGGGCCAGAGCCTGGCGGCAGCCATCGACAAGATGGAGATCCTGGAAACCACGGCGCGGGTGACCCATTTGGCCTTGTCGATGGGAAAGTTGAGCACGCTGGACCAAGCCGCCGTCGAACGCTTGATGCAATTGCGCGAGCAAAAGGGACTGCCAGGTAAGTTGACTCCCTGCCGGCCTTGAACAGGCCTCTCCGTTTATAGAAGGGAAATAATGGTGCTGGGTCAGAGACGAAGATTGGTCCTGGTACTACTGGCGTGGATCCTCCTGGCCGGATTGACGGCCTGCCGGCCGGCTCCAGTGCCTATCTGCGGTACTTGTCAGGGACACGATCACGAAATCGATGTGTGGAGGAGCCAACGCCTTGCCAAACTTGGGCACCATCACTCGGCAAGACCACCAGGTCCACTTGAAGATGGCCCCGGGACTCTTCTTCGTCTTTGCCGATAAGACCAACGGCCATGAGACCTACGTCGGCGGAAGATTCCTCTACACCGCCTTGCCCCAAAACGGGAAAGTGATCCTCCACGCCCTTCGCCTAATCCTCAGGGGACGTAGCTGACTTACCTGACTCGTTTTAGCGCCTAGGGAAGGATTAATACTTTTAGGGATTGGTCGCTTTCGGCTACCAGGCGAAAGCCTTCTTGGGTTTGGTCGAGGGGGAGGCGGTGGCTGATCATGTCGGTGACCGGGACGATGTTGTGGGCCAGTAGATCGATGGCTTGGGCACAGTCGGTGGGGGCGCCGGCATAGGAGGGTAGTAGGGTGATGCTTTGGCGCCAGAACTCGTTGACTGGTACGGGGAGATCTTGGCCGGGGGCCGGGGTGGCGAAAAACAAAACCGTACCGCCGCGATCTACGGAGGCCAGGGCTTGGGTGAGGACCGGCAGGACGCCGGCGCAGACGATGACTACATCGGCGCCGCGGCCCTGGTTGGCGGCCCGGATTTGGGCCGGAACATCGCCGGCGCCGTCGAGAACTTCGGTGGCGCCGAATTTTTTGGCCAATTGCAGGCGGTGCTCGCTGATGTCGGTGGCGATGATCGAGCCTGCACCCATGGCGCGGGCCAGGGCAATGTGCAAGATGCCCGAGATGCCGCTGCCCAATACGGCTACCGTGGCCCCGGGAGCGATACCGGCCAGGCGTTGGCCGCGCAGGACACAGGCCAAGGGTTCGATGAATGTGCCGGCTTCCAGAGAGACGGAGTCGGGCAAGACAAAGGTGCCGCGGTCGCTTTGGATGGCCGGTACCCGGATGAATTCGGCAAAGCCGCCGGGATCGAAGTTGGTGCTTTGCAGGGTCTCGCAGACTGTGTGCTGACCGCGCAGACAATAGCGGCAGACATTGCAGGGGACATGATGGCTAACGAAGACGCGATCCCCGGGCTGAAAACGGGTAATGGCCGTGCCGGTCTTTTCGATTACGCCGGCAATCTCATGGCCCAGGACCAGCGGCGCTTTTTTGCGCCGGTACCATTCCATGACGTCGCTGCCGCAGATGCCGGAGGCTTGCACCCGCACCAGCAACTCGTCATCGGCGATCACGGGTACCGGGCGCTCTTCTATGCGCACATCCAGGTTGTTGCGGTAGACCGCGACTTTCATCACGGACACTAGCTAGATCCCATCTCAAAACCTCGCCGAACACCAAAAAAATACAATGATTTCGTAGTACCCGTCCTCGAAAATAGATCTTTTGGGACGGGTACTAGCTGGCCGAGGCCTTTAGATCATTGTACATCTCGAAGGCTTTGTCTGGTGACTCGCCCTTATGGACCACGGCGCGTACGGCCTGAATCATGGCTACCGGGGACTCGGCTTGGAAAATGTTTCGGCCCATGTCCACGCCGGCCGCGCCACAGTCGATGGCGGCGGCTGCCATTTTCAAAGCATCTGCTTCCGGAATCTTCTTACCGCCGGCGATGACCACTGGTACCGGGGTGGCCTGGATTACGCTCTTGAAGTCGTCGCAGAAATAAGTTTTGACCATGTGGGCGCCAATCTCGGCGGCGATCCGGGAGCACAGCCCCAAATAGCGGGCATCGCGACCCATCTCTCGGCCCACGGCGGTGACGGCCATGACCGGGATGCCGTACTTGTTGCCCATGCTGACCAGCTTGCCCAGGTTCAGCAGGGTTTCTCTTTCGCCCGGGCCGCCGACGAATATCGATAGGGTGATGCCGGCGACATTGTGTCGAATGGCGTCTTCGATGTCGACCGAAAGACCCTCGTTCGATAGCTCGGTCAACACACTGGTGCCGGCCGAGACGCGCAGCATGATCGGGGTGCTGGTGGTCGGATCGATGCAATTGCGCAACATGCCCCGGGTGACCATCAAGGTGTCGGCATAGGGAAGCAAGGGATCGACGGTTTCATTGAAATTACGCAAGCCCGTGGTGGGCCCTTGAAAATAACCGTGATCGACTGCCAGCATGACAATGTGCCCCGAGTCGGGCTTGATCATTCGCGAAATGCGGTTTTTCATTCCCCAGTCCATGTTTTTCTCCTTGTTCGGTAGCCTACGACAAGCTCATCTACCGTGCTTGGGGGCCGCTTGTCAACGACACCTTCAAGTGCACTGCCAAAATGAGGTTGCAGAACGCGGTTGTAGCCGGTCGTCATTTCTTATATACAAAATAGAGGTTCGCAATCGGAGAAGTCCATGGCTGGGGTTAGGGTACTCATCGTAGACGACGACGGTGAATTTTGCCGGATGTTAATGACGGTGCTGGGCAAGGCTGGATACCAGACCGCCTATGCCACTAGCATTGGCGAAGCGCAAAAGCTGGCCGAGGAGTTCCATCCGCAGGCTGCTTTGCTCGACTTGCGTTTGCCGGACGGAACCGGTACCGACTTGTTGGGGGATTTGAAAGAAAGACATCCCGACTGTATCTGCATTGTTATGACTGGGCACACCGATTTGGACTCGGTGCTGCTGGCATTGGAGCGGGGCGCTTTTCAGTACTTGCAAAAGCCCTTCAACCAAGGCGTGTTGCTCTCGGTCATAGGGCGGGCAGCCGAACTGCTGCGCCTGCGGGAGATAAAGCTGGCGAAGGAAATGGACGAATCGGCCAATCGAGCCAAGAGTGACTTCCTGGCCAATATGAGCCACGAATTACGCACCCCGCTTTTTGGCATCATGGGCATGGTCTCGATGCTCTTGGATACCGAGCCCAGCGACCAACAGGAGCAGTACTTGTACACCATGCAGAATTCGGCCGAGGCTTTGCTGACCATTATCAACGATCTGCTCGATGTATCGAAAATCGAGACCGGGCGGCTTACGATCAACTCGGCCCCCTTTGATTTGACTCAAATTCTCGATGCGGTTGTAGAGCTACTTTCCCCCCGCGCCTTGGAAAAGAATATTCGCCTGGTCACGAACTTGGATCCGCAAACACCGCGGCAGTTGGAGGGAGATGCGGGCAGGATTCGGCAGGTTTTGATCAATTTGCTGGACAATGCGCTGAAGTTCACTCCGGCCCAGGGGAAGGTGACGATTCGGATCGGTTGTGAGGAACAAGCTGCCGGCAAGGCGCGGATTCGATTTGCGGTAGAAGATACCGGCATCGGAGTTGCGGAAGAAGAGCTGAGCCGGATTTTCGACAAGTTTACCCAGGTAGACATGTCGCCATCGCGTTCCTTTACCGGCACCGGCCTGGGTTTGGCCATCAGCCGGCAATTGGTAGAGTTGATGGGTGGCTCCATGCAGGTCGATAGCCGTTTGGGTGAGGGTTCCTCGTTTGCCTTTGCCCTGGAATTGGTGCTGCCCGCAGACGCGGAGCCGCAGCTGCCACCGCCGGCAGCAAAGACTCAGGCCCTCGGCATTCCCCAGTTTGCGCTCAAGGTGCTGGTGGTGGAAGACAATGTCGTCAGTCAGGAAGTTGCCTGCACCATTCTGGAGAAACTTGGCTGTACGGTGACCTTAGCCATCGATGGTTGGCAGGCAGTGCGCCTGTGTGAAAGTAAGTCTTTCGACCTGGTGCTGATGGACTGTCAGATGCCTGGTCTGGACGGATTCGAAGCCACCGCCATGATTCGACGCCAGGAGCAAGATGATCCAGCCACCAAGATTCGGATCGTGGCCGTAACCGCCCATGCCCTGGCCGAAGACCGGCAGCGCTGTCTCGATGCCGGCATGGACGACTACCTGGCCAAACCCGCCACCTTGAATGATTTCCGCGACGCTCTGGATAGGGCCTGCACCGCCCTTGGGCGAGCTTAGGTGCCTTGGAGACTCGCTTTTTCTAAAATCGATCGCTCATGCTTGGTCTTGTTTCTGGGCTGCTCATTGTTTCTGCGCGCCAGGTTCCGGCTGTGCTGGCTGACTTTCTGGGCAATCTTAGCAATGTTTCGGTAATCTCCCGACACTACGTCCAGCATGGTGGTTTTTTTGAACTCTTGTGCGCCCGCTTGGCCCTGATAGCCGGCCGCGCGCAGCATGAGAAAGTGTTCATCGGAGAGATCGGTGGGAACCCCTAATTTCTCGACCTGGTTGCGCATTTGATTGCACAAGTCCAAGACCCGGGTGTAGTTCTGCCCTTCGAATCGAACCGGCATTTCGTCCCACAAGAAGGCCGGTTTATACAAAACATATTCATAGCCAATAATGCGGTCGATGAAGTCCGGGGCCAATTCAAAGCTGAACTTATCTGCTTCGGTATTCCAGGCGGTTTTGCGGAAGGGGCCGGGGGGGGTGACCATGACCGCATTGGGATGGACCCTTTTAATAAAGGCAACATTGGCTTCTATTAGTTCTTCGTGAGTGGTCAGCCCCATGGTGGGGGCGGGAAAAATGAGCGCCAAGCCTAGATCCACGTGTTGGCCGCATTGTCTTTGGGCCTCGCGCAAAGCCCGGGCGGTCTCTACCACTTCGTCGGGATGCAGCCCCTTGTTCATGACCGCGTCATTGATTTTAGCATCCCCGCATTCTCCGCCCATGAACACAGACCGCAGCCCGGCCCGGATCATTACCTTGTAAGCCTCGACAACTTTTTCGAAAACGCCGGCTTTGTGAATCCCGGCCACCGCCCGGCTGCCCATGCCAAACTCAATGGTCAAGTTGCGATCCAGGATGGCCTGGCCAATCTTGCGGCCAAAATGGGGCGTGGTGTCCGAGCCGGCCAGTCGAAAGAGGCCTACGCCCTGTTTGCGCATATATTCGATTTCATCCACGATCCGGTCCACCGACCGGGCTTTGAAGCCGTCATAGATATTCTTGTGCACGCAGAAATTACATTTTCCCCAGGGACAGCCCAAGCCCTCCACAACCACGTGCACGCCGATCTTGTTGGGGTCGGGGTCATACACCGGCAAATGACTGTCGTCGACGATACGAGGGTAATCTTTGCTAGTCTTGATCTGGTCCTGGTGCCAGTAAATAAGATTGCGGATTTGATCGGCCTGGGCCAGTTCGACCACTTGGGCCAGAAATGCCGCCTTGCTGAAATTTCCATCAGCTTGAAGCTGATCGCTCAATTCGGCCAGCACTTCCATGGGATGTTCGCCCTGGCCTTTTACCACCAGATCGAAAGAGCTGCGTTTGGCAAGTTCATCTTCATAAAGAGTCGGATGGTGTCCCCCGGCAATAACGATGGTCTGGGGGCTTTCTTGATGAATCATCTTACACAGTCGCTCGGCCCACTCAAAGGCCTCGCCATACCATACCTTAATCCCAAACAGGGGCAGCTTGGCTTTGGCCACCTCGCGCGCCAAAGTGCGCAAATTCTTGTTCATCCGAGCTGCCAATGCCTTGTCTTCGGCCTGTTGGGTCTTGAGGGATAGTTTGAAAAGCAGTCTACAGGCTAGGTCATTTCGACCGGCCGCCTTCCAGGCAATGAGCTTTTTGAGAATCGCTCGATTGAGCCGGGCTAAGGAATTCGGTGACAGCTTGCGGTATTGAAGTTCGGTGGCCCAATCAATCACTTTGATCTGGTGGCCTTTGCTTTCAAGGTGCCCGCGTAATACCGCCAAGCCGTTTTCCAGAAAGGTGTCACTGGCGCTGCGCCGACGCTTGGAGATTGAATTGAAAAACCAGATCTTAGCCATGTCATTCTCATTTCCGCAAAAGATTTGTCATCCACAAGCTCGCTGTTAGTACAAGTGCCCAAGCATTCAATCCTGAACCGATGATTTTCTGTTTTTTTCGGGTAGATTTTGGGTTGGGCACGAGATAGGGTTTTGGTTCAGGAGGCTCCTATTTCAGAAAAAAACAAAAAGTATCGACGATTTTGGCTTGGGCTTGTCTGGGCTGCCGAGATCTTGGCCCTGGGCGGAGCAGTGTTGGCAATTTGGGTATTGGTTTTGATCCAGGACTTGCCGGATATCGATACTATCAAACGTTACCGGCCGCGGGTATCCACCCAAGTCAGAGATGTCAACGGCCAAGTCTTGCTGTATCTGGGCCGGTATCGCAATCGGATCTGGTTACCGCTCAAATCGATATCACCCTGGCTGGTCAAGGCCGTGGTCACCAGTGAAGACGATACTTTTTTCAAGCACAGCGGCATTCGGGTGGAGCAAATTCGCAAGGCTTTTTTCAAAAACCTTGAAAAGGGGCGCTATGCCGTAGGGGCGAGCACCATCACCCAGCAATTGGCCAAAAACATCTTTCTTAGCCGGGAAAAAACCCTGGTCCGCAAGGCCAAGGAGTTCTTCGTGGCCGGGCGTATCGAGCAAGCCCTGCCCAAGTGGCGCATCCTGGAGTTGTATCTCAACGAAATCGAGTGGGGCCAAGGAATTTACGGCGTGCAAACAGCCGCCAAACGTTATTTCGGAAAATCGGCGGCTCATCTGAGTTTGGTCGAGGCCAGCATCTTGGCTGGTATGCTCAGCAACCCAAGATACTACAATCCTTTCGAGCGCCGGGAGAAAGTGCGGCAAAAGCAGTTGCGAGTGTTGCGGCTGATGCATAACAATGGCGTTATCACCCAACAAGAATACCAGGCAGCCCAAGCTGCCCCCTGGCATCTTTCCGCGGAACCAAACCGTATGCAACTCGCCCAGCAGAAAAACAAAGACCAGGATTGCGAAAAAAGCGTTCTGGTAAGCTACCTGGAAGCCAAACTGGGCCAGAAACTATACCAGAGCGGAGCCAAACTTCAGTTGACCATCGATCGCCAAAGCCAGACCGAGCTGAGAAAAAGATTTGGCCGGGGCCATGGGGAAAGTCTGCTCATTGCCAAGCAAGACGACATCGTGCGGGCCTTTGTCTGTATCGGCGGCAGCCAGTGGGAAAACAAGGAAATACCCGCATGGCCACAAGCAGACGTGCCCGCGGAAAGTCCGCTCCGCGACCATCCGCCGGTCTCCTCAGACTGGTTGCTGGAACGGCTAACACCCGAAGAATTCAAGGATCTTTCGCTTTTTATTTCTGCCCCATAAACTCAGGCTGCTTTTCGATTCTGTACCGAGTTTTCTGGGAGAACTTCAGCTGTTTTTTTGTTTTTTCCGGCCAACAAGGCCGGCAAGACAATTAGATCGCCAAATAGGGCAGCGAGCATGGCGGTACAAATCAACAGGCCAAAATGGCGGGTTGGTTGGAAATTCGAGACCACTGAGACCACAAAGCCTAAGCTGATAACCAAAGAAGTGGCGATAATGGCCGGACCCTTGTGTCTCATGGTCTCTCGGATGGCCCGTTCGGCATTTTGATGGCGAGAGAGCCGGGTTCTGAAATACTGCATGAAGTGGATGGTGTCGTCCACGGCGATGCCTAGGGCCACGGTAGAGATCATCACGGTGGCGGCGTCTAAGCGAATGCCCAGCCAGCCCATTAATCCCAGGTTGGTGAAAATGGGAAAAAGGTTAGGGGGCATGCTCAAGAGGCCATCTTTCAGCGATCGAAATAAAAGCAGGATCAGTCCGAAGATCAAGACGAAGGAAATGAGCAGGCTATAGACTTGGCTATGGATGAGCCCGGTAGACAAGATCGAAGCCATCTTGCTCATTCCTGCCCCGGTGGTTTGGTAGCCCTGCGCTGCCGGGAAGTGCTTGGCTAAATAGGCTTCGATGCGTTCGAAATTTTGCTTGATGGCCGCGCTACTGTGATCCGAGTGACGAGCCACGATGCGGATCCATTGGCGGGTCTCGTCAATATACTCATCCAGCATGGGATCTCCGGCCAGCAATAACAGTTGCGCAATTTGTTCTTGAGATTCGGGTATGCGCCAGTTTGCAGGATCGCCACCGGCATACTCGCGATGCATCAGCTTGATGAAGTCATTGATCGAAAGAACGCTGTGCAGGCCAAGCTCATGGCGCAGGAAGTGGTTTAGCTGCTCCACTTTTTTCAGTTCGGCCGGGTCGGTAAAATGATCTTCGGTCTTGGTTTTGATGGACAAATTGTATATTTCGCTGCCGCGCAGGTGCTGGTCCAGGATGGCGCCCGCTTGGCGAACGGGGGCTTCGGGGTGGAACATCTCCATCTGATTCATGTCCACGGTGATACGCAGGGCTCCGAACCCAAGAAAGACAATGAGGACCAAGCTGAAACTCAGCAGGATGCCTCGACGCTCCACCACCAGCCGAGAAAGCCGGTCTAAAACCGGCGCCAAAGTCACTCCACTGGGGGAAATGAGGGACTGGGCCGAGACTTTTGGCAGCAGCAGGCTCATGATCAAAGTCGTTATCACAAAGGTCAAGATCACGCCGAGGCCGGCGGCGATGCCAAAATCATGCACCGCGGGCAAGGGGCTGATGGCCAGCGCGCCAAATCCGATACCCGTGGTCAGGGCCGCCATGCCGGCCGGGGCCAGCAGCTCGCGGATGGTTTGGCGGGTGGGATTCTTCGATGAATTCTGGAGTGAGTTTTTGCCGTGTTCGGACAGGAAATGAAGAACCACCGCTACCGACATGGACATCATCATCAGGGGCAACATGGACGAACAGTTGTTAAGATTGGATCCGATCGCCGCCAACAAGGCCATACTTACGCTGACACAGAAGCTAACGATCACCAGCGAAAACAGCACCCCACGCACTTTCTTCAGAAAAACAAACAAAACGATGATCATGATCAAGTAGCCCAAAGGCATGAACCAGGCCAGATCGGCGGCCTGGTAGGAGGCCACATCGGCCGAGACGATGGGTTCTCCGGTGAGGAAGAACTCGAAGCGCGGATGGCTCCTTTGCACATCTGCCAGCAGAGCGCGAATTAGGGAGATCGCTTCCGCGGTTTCGACTGCGCTGAATTCGTCGGGCAGGCGGATGACCAAACTGGCGATGGTGCCCGAATTGTCCAACAAGGTATCGTGGATGATGGGATTGTTTTCGGCTTGCCGCTTGATCACTTGCAGGGCGGTTTTGTCGGTCGGAATCGGATCGGGCACCAGATCAAGGGTCTGAAAACTCTGATTCGATCCAATCAAATTCTTGATATTGGTCAGACTGGTGACTTTCTCGACTGCAAACAGGTCTTCGGTCTTGTTGGAAAGTTTTAGTTGCTCCAGTTGCTGTTCCAGCTCGCGGACGACGCGCAAATTGCGATGGGAAAACACCTGGTCGCATCGGTAGATCGCAAAAACAAGTTTGTCGTTTACGAAATGTTCAGCGATTTCATCGTTGATCTGCTTCAGGTCCGAGTTTTTGGGCAGGAAGGGATCCAGACCGCTGGCCAATTCCAGCCCGGGCAGGATGGCAAAAGAGCTGCCCAAGATAAGCAACAGGATCGCAAACACGGTTTTGGGCCGGGCCAGCAAGAGATTGCTTAGACGGGTAGAGATTGTTCTGGTGGTTCTCATTGACATTTGTGTCCCATCTTTAATTTATTTTCATTCTGAGATGATTTTCTCTCGTCCTCCCGTGACACCACCAATTGCGGGGGCCGGAAGCAATCGCACTCGGTGGTCGCTTCGCTGCGCCATCTGCTAAGGTACGCCCGGGTCCGATCATCGAGGTTCTTGATATGATCGGATTTGCTAATAAAGATATCTCTGAACACTTCGCGGGACAGTTTCCAGCGAACCAAGTCCTGGGGGGATACCTGTTGCGGAATCGCAATGCAATCCGGCATCTGGTTGGCGATGTGATGGCCAAAAAGTATTCCGGACGCCAGAGGCTTTTTGTGTTTGGCGTTCAGAAAATCAACCAGTTCATCCAGCCGGCAGTGCATGCCCAACACCGGTGCGCTGAGACTGGCGTGGGTCTTGGATGATCCCAGTAGCTCAAAATTGTAAACGGCCCGGTACCAGGCCTCGGCCGCAGGGTTGATCCCGATCACAAGATCAGTGGCATGCAAGATGTTGATGGCCCAGTGAAAGGTAGCCATAGTCAACAAGTTGGTGACCCCGCCGCCTTTAAACGATTGCCGAATCGCCAAGGAACCAAACTCAACCATACGCGCGCCCTGAGATCTGAGTTGTCTGACTTCGTCCGGATAATCAAAATCAAGGGGGAGACCGGCCGGGGAATCCAAGGTGACGGTCATGGTTCCGGCTATGGTATCGCCCTCATAGACCACAAATACCGTGGTTTCAGGCAGAACATGCTGAGGCGTAATCCTCATGTAGCCACTTTTGATATCCTGAATTCCCTGATAGACATAAGCCATATGCAAGAGCCGAAAAGCGTCCTCGTATTCATCAATATTGGTAGCTATCTTTACCCTGAATTTGTCTAGGCGGGTTTCATGCAACGCTGCCCGGGTACGGATCTTTGCATCAATGAGACGAGTTCTGAATTTTTTGAGTACATTTACCATGGTGTGCCTCCGGTACTGGCAGCATTTCGTTTTTCTGCCTATACAAGTGCCCGCCAACCGGGAACTGAACCAAAAAAATCACTTTTGAAAAATTTTCTCATTTTTGCGCAACAAAACGAGAATTCTCCTTCTCTAATATGAAAATTGAAAAGTTTAATGTGACTGGCGCTGCAATAAGGTGTTAGCGAGTATTTATTGGGCAACTAATTCATTCCAAGGGGAACTTGAAATGCGAAGATCAAACAAACTACTGGGCTTGTTCTTGATAACCATAACCGGCTTCCTGCTGCCCGTAACAGATGCACGCGCTCTCGAGACTGTCGCTCTCAGCTGGGGCGGATATAACGATCACCGGCGCTGCTCGATGGACATCGAGATCGGCGGTCAGTGGATTGACTGCACGCTAAGCGCCTCCGTTGGGTACACCTACCAGTATCTCTATGATGGTCACTGCACCCGCAATGGCCAAAGCTACCCCATCGGAGATATCACCGGTTTTAGGCTCAATTGCGCCCTGGATGCGGATTTCTCCGATCCGCGGAATGTGATTCACGCAGAGACCGGCTACAACGGCCACGAATCAATGGTTGAAATTCATTTTCCGCCGACATCGGTTGATCTTAGCTGGAGTGGTTACCACGATCACCGGCGCTGCTCGATGGACATCGAGATCGGCGGTCAGTGGATTGACTGCACGCTAAGCGCCTCCGTTGGCTACACCTACCAGTATCACTATGATGGCTACTGTACTCGCAATGGCCAAAGCTACCCGATTGGAGATATCACCGGTTTTAGGCTCAATTGCGCCTTGGATGCGAATTTCTCCGATCCGCGGAATGTGATTCACGCAGAGACTATCTACAATGGCCTCGAGCAAACGGTGTCTCTGTTTTTTGAGGCACCCTCCTCTTGTTGTCAGGAGAGCGGTGCCGCCGCGGTCCTGACGGTGGGCAGTTTGCCGGCCTTCTCTGAACCGGTCGCCGAAGAGATTTTCGGTTCGTTTCAGGAGGAGCATTGGGGCGATATTTCTCCTGGAATATATGAACAGTACCTGATCAACCCGTCCTTCGTGAAAACCTGGTACGTAAAAGATGGGGAACAAAAAACGCGTCTGCTTTATCCTGATCAAGAACCGACACCGAACGTGGCTTTCCCCTGGGAACGCTTGGCCAATGACAACAATGCAATTTACTTGGTCCCAACGACAGTTTTTTACAATGAGCCCAATTCGCAACGAATCAAACTGAAGACCGAAGGAATAGGCGGCGTGGTCCAGACCGTGGCGCTTCCCGACCGGCGCGAGACTTCCTACCGGGCCAAGATATGGCTGCGGGCTACCGGAGAGGTGCAGGTCAGCCTGGTCTTGATGGATA
>JAUVBB010000551.1 GCA_030591445.1 Deltaproteobacteria bacterium
GGCAAGGACGCCCACGGAAAAAATCGAAAGACCGGCTGCGCAAAGTGCGAAGAGACCGGCTTCCCCTTCACGGCTGATGCTGGCCGGGGGTTTGGCATTGGTGATAATTGTTGCACTGTACTGGGTGTTTGCGGGCGGTGATTCGAACATCGCCGATCGGGTTTTTCCGCATACCAAGCTAGAAGCAGAGTTGGTCGAGGCCCCTGGCCCTTCGCTATACGATGCCCAGTCGGATGCCCTGGAACACTATGGCCGCGGCAATCTTCTGGCTCACAAGGGGCGATTTGAAGATGCTATTCTCGAATACAAACAGGCGACCCGTCTCGATCCGGCATACCCACATCCACACCGGGCCATGGGAGTGATGTACGCCGCCTTGGGTAAACTACAGCTGTCTTTGACGGCCTATGAAACCTACCTGCGTTTGGCGCCCAAAGCTGCCGACGGCAAGCAAGTACGCGAAATTGTGGCAAGCGGTCGAACCCGCTGAACGGTCTTAATCTCGCCCGCGTCGGCGACGAATCAGCAGCAGAGGCATCAGCAAGAAGATCAGGAAGCCTCCGCTTTGGGAGGTGCCGCAAGAGCAGCCGCCGCCGTCCGAGGCATTGTCCACCACGAAAAGATCAGGGCTAGTAGCAGACAAAGACTGCAGCAGGGTGGTGACGCCGGCACGCGGTCCTAGTTTGGCGTTGGCCTGGATCTTCAGGCTGTCGATGCGGGCGCTGCCGGCATCAATGACTTCAATGCCCGAGACGGTGATACCCTCGCCTAAGTCAAGGTCCATGCCTTCGGCGAAATGCTCGCCGACAACCACCACGTTGGTCAGAGTGGCACCAGGGGCTCCCCGGTTGGGAGAGATATTGAGTGCGGTTGGCGCCAGGAACTCGCCGCTGACAACCAGGCCGTAACCTTGGCTGGTAGAACCTTCTTCTCCGTTACCATCCACTTTGGCTGCGCTTACCCGTACCCGATAGGAGCCGGTACCCGGATTAGCGATGCTGACATGCTCTACATTGTTTAGGGCGTCACGTTGACCGGTGTCCGAGGGTTGCGATAAGCCGGAGTCGTCGGTTTCCATGTTGCCCAAATAAAGCTCGCCCTTGGGGGAAATGACTTCCAGATCAAGGTTGTTGATCAGAGCAAATTTGACGCCGAAACCGGCGGGCGGATCCGACCAGACCAAGGTGATTTTCAACAGGCCGTCCGGACGCATGGCCGGTAACATCCAGGAGACTTGATCGGCGGTAAGCAACGCTTCGCTGTCGCCACTGAAGGGAGCCAGTTCGGCCTCCGGTAAAAGCATGGGATTGCCCGGAACCGGATTGGGCACGTCGGCTAGTATCAGGGTGTGGCGTCGTTCACCCTCGAAACTTAGACATTCTTCCAGGTTGACCCGGCCCCAGCCTTGTTCAAAGGAGGGTGGCGGGGTCAATGGCGTGGTAGTGCCCATGCCCATGATGACGCCGGACAATGCCTGGGCGCCATTGATAATGGTGGCTTTGAGCAAGGCGTTGGTGGGGTTGAAGCCGGCTTCGGCCTCGGCTTTGCCGCGGGCCCAGTAGCCATCGGTGTAGTATTGTCGTACCAGGGCCGCGGCCCCGGCGGTAAGCGGGGAGGAAAAGCTGGTGCCCATGGTGGGCCAGTCCGAGTCGACGTTGCAATTGTTATCGTCGTTGTTGGTGGTCATGATGTCCCGATCTTGGCCGGTGGCATCACAACAGCCCAGGTTGATCAAGGTGCCGGAATCGGTAGTGGCCGAAAAAACCAGCCCCGGTGCCAATACCTCGGGCTTGATGCGGTTGTCTTTGGTCGGGCCCTGCGAGGAGAAAAAGAGCAAGTCGTTTTCCAACTCATAGTGGGTGCCGAACAAGTCAAGTTCGACTGGCCCGGAGGCGCCCACAACCAGCGTGTTTTTGGCGGTAGAGCCGCCACCGGAGAGGCTGGCCGGCTTGATGTTGCCGTTGTAATCCGAACCGGAGTTGCCAGCGGCGAAAACCACCAACATGTCATTGTTCTTCCAAGTGAAGGCGTCGATGCCCTGGGAGCTGATATCGTAGTTGATATTGACAAGCGGGCTGCCGTAGCTGTTGTTGTGGATACGCGCGCCGGTTCGATAGGCCTGGTCGAGCAGGTCGTACATGGTCACGCCATTCAAGCCGATCAGGGTGCCTTCGTTGGCGCCAAGGTCCTGGAAGACCACCTGGGCGCCAGGGGCCATGCCGTCGTGGTCATCATGACCCACCCCGGCGGCGGTGGTAGGGGTGGCGTAGTTGTCGCCGGCCATGTCGCCCACGGTGTGGGTGCCGTGAAAGCCGCCGGTAGCGTCATCGTAGGCCTCTGCCGCGCCGATCACGTAGTAGGTGATAACCTTGTTCTCGGGATTGCTTTCAATGGCTTCCGGCGGCTGCGGGTCGCTTATCGCTAAGGTGACCTGATCACGAGAGGCGCCATAACGAAACTGGCAAGCATCGGCGTCGAGGCCGCTATCGGCCACGCCGACGATTTGACCGATACCCGTCAAGCCTTGCTGCCAAACGGTACGGCCCAGGTCGACCGAGCCCGATTGCAAGAGCCAAGTCGAATCGTTGTTCAGCAAAACCGGCAGCACAAAGCGTTCCACCCGCAGTACGTCGGGGTGTTGTGCCAGCGAAAGAATGACCGCTTTCAAGTCTGGTTCTGGCACCCGCATCCAGAGCGTGCCGCGGCCCGACCCGCCTTCGGCGGTGTGCAAGGTCCCCAGGGGTGGCAGCAAAGGCCGCACCATGCCGGCAATGCCCTGCGTGCTACGCCCTCGTAAGGTGGCAACTTGCAAGCTGATAGGTCCACCCGGCGCCGACTGGCCCGAGACAATATCTACAAGTCTTTCCCCGAGCTTTTCGCCCAAAGTCCAAGCCCGCGGTCTTATTCCGGTCGGCAGCTTAGGCAGGGTCCCTGTTGTCGCCTCGACCAGCAGCCCGTCCGGAGGCATCATCTGCACCACCCGCAAGCCTTTCTCGTACAGGGACTCGCGCAGAGCCGCATCGATTGGCCCCTCGAACTGCAGCTGAAAAAGCCCAGGCGCCTCTGTAGTTAAGCTCGGTTCGAACGGTTCACTATGAACGGGAGCAGCAAACAAGAACAACGCCAGCAAAGCCAGCACACCATGCCTCATGGAAATCCTCCTGCCGTCTTCCCCCATGAAGATCAGCGGTGTTTTTTCCCTCGCTGTTCACGTCGACACCCTACACAAAGTCACCCAAACGGTCAATCACCCTGGAAAAAGGATGTTTTTAACCGATACTGAGTTTGGCCGTTCCTGACAGGCTTTGCTATACTGTTGACTCAATAAGAGAAAGTTGAACGACGTACGGTAGACAAGAGGGATGAGTGCAAAAAACGCTCGCTATCATGTTTACCGACCTGGTCGGTTCGTCAAGGCTCTACCACGACCGGGGTGACTCTACGGCCCGGGTCCTGGTATCCCGGCACCAGGCCCTGCTTGCCGAGCAGTTGGAAAAGTTCGACGGAACGCTAATCAAAACCATCGGCGACTCGCTGATGGTTACTTTCCCTCTGGCGAAGTTGGCAATTGGCTGTGCCATGTCCATGCAGCGAGCCATGGCCGCTTACAACGAAAAGGCGCCGCCGGCCGACAGGATGAGTATCCGCATCGGCGTCCACCAGGGCCCGGCCATTGTTGAAGCTGACGATGTTCACGGCGACTCGGTAAATGTCGCCGCCCGGATCGAGGAGTTGGCCCCGGGCGACGAGATCTATGCCTCCC
>JAUVBB010000357.1 GCA_030591445.1 Deltaproteobacteria bacterium
CGTCGCCCCCCACGCGGGGGCGCGGATTGAAACCCGTCGATGGCACCGCTGTGCGAGAAAGTAAACACGGTCGCCCCCCACGCGGGGGCGCGGATTGAAACCCGTGAGCGTAATCTTTCCGCTGTTCGCCCCGTGTCGCCCCCCACGCGGGGGCGCGGATTGAAACTGAAAAGGCAGGAGTAACTCAACACAGATACACTGTCGCCCCCCACGCGGGGGCGCGGATTGAAACCTGGGAGTACGCCTGGAAAAACAGAAAAGAACGGTCGTCCCCTGTAGAAAGAGATCTACAGCTGAGCACATACTTAGGTCGCATACTGACCATGTCAGCAAACCGGCCGTCGAGGTGAAGTATCCAGCAGTTGTGACAGACAATCAAATACTAAAACATGGGCGCTTGTTACTTCTTAAAATATAATGATAATAGTGATATATACCACATTCTCTTGATCGATATGCCAAGAGTTGTGACATTTGTTTATGTCACAACTCAGCTAGTTTCTCATTTCTTCCTACCATGTGCCGCCATGTCATCAAATACGGATCTTCTGCCTAAGTTGACATCACTCCAAAAATACCGTACATTTTTGGAGTGATGTTTGCTAGAACGATAACACCTGTAAAGAATAAAAGTTTTTTCCTTTTTGGGCCAAGACAGACGGGGAAAAGTACTTTTGTGCGGTCGATTATGTCGGCGGGGGACATGTACATTGATCTCCTGCCTCAGCGTCGTTTTCTGGAGTACTCTAAGAGCCCGGGAAGAATTCGGGAGGAAATTCGGGCGCACCAGAAGAAGGTGAAACGATTTTCTTGCGTGATTGATGAGATTCAGAAAATTCCAGCGCTGCTTGACGAGGTGCACAGCCTGATCGAGTCCGATGGGATTCGTTTTATGTTGACCGGATCCAGCGCGCGCAAGATTCGCCGGGGGGGCGCTAATTTGCTTGCCGGTAGAGCTTATACCTACCATTTGTATCCATTGACATTTGAGGAACTCGGCGACCAATTTGACCTCGAACGAGTACTTAGGGTGGGTTGTCTGCCGGTTCTGTGGGGTGGTTCACGGGAGGATTCGCGGGAATTCTTGCGCAGCTACACCGACACTTACCTCCGGGAGGAAGTGGCCGCCGAAGGACTGGTGCGTAGTATTGGACCCTTTGCACTTTTTTTAGACATCATGGCGGCAAATGGTGGAGAGACCGTCAATTATAGCAATATTGCCCGCGAGTGTTCAGTGTCGGTCAAGACCGTTCAGCAGTATTATCAGATTCTCGAAGACACTTTCCTGGCCTTCAAGATTCCGGCGTGGACAAAGAGCGTAAGAACTCGCCTGGTGGCCCATCCCCGTTACTATCTTTTCGACACCGGCATTACCAATGCGCTTTGCCATACCCTCGGGGGCAGGTTGAATGCAAAAGTGCGCGGCCGGCGTTTTGAACAGTTTTTGATTACTCAAATTCTGGCCTGGATAGACTATCATCGGAGAGATTTTCAACTAAGCTATTGGCGCACCAACCACGGGGCCGAAGTTGACCTGCTTATTTGTCAAGGACAACAAATCCTGGCCGCGATCGAGATTAAGTCCTCCACCACTATTGCGGGAGACAAACTCGAAGGCTTGAGAAGTTTTCAAAAACACTATCCTGATCTCCCCGCATACGTACTGGGTATCGACCAGACCAACAGAGTTCTCGACGATGGTATCCAGGTGTTGAGCTGGGATGAATTCCTTCTAACGAGACTGGGCAAACTCTGAGGTCAGTAGGATCGGGAAAGGCGTATTCCTTCGGGTTCGGTGATTTCCATGGAGGTTTCGTAGAGGGGGTGGTCGCTTTTGGATTGGTTTAGGATTCGGAATTTGAGGGTGAACTCGCCGATGCGGATTTCGTCGTTGTCGTCGATGCTGACGCGATCGATGGGCAAGTCGTTGACGTAGGTGCCGTTGGCGCTGGCCTGGTCTTCGAGCAGCAAGATTCCGTGGCGGATGACCAAGGTAGCATGTTCACGAGAGACGGCGCGCGAGTCGAATCTTAAATCGGACTTGGGCGAGCGGCCGATATTGATCCGGTTCTTAGTGAAATGATGGGATCCATCAAGTACGCCCTGCCGAAAGGCAAAGACCTGCAAAATCGTGTTCGTCATCATATAATTTCAGTTCCTTTCCATACCCCTTCACTTATATTGTAAAGCAATTTTCATGCCTGGATATGGAAATTACGGATATGCTTGAAAAAAAATCAAAAATCGCCGTCGGCGGTATTGCGGTAACCGTGGAAACTGTAGCGAAAAGGCGACAGGGCATGAAAAAAGTTTACACTTGCGCTCCCGGATTAGTTTGATTTTTGCTCGGGATTGCGGGTCTTTTTGGCTTCGATGGGGCCGGGCAGGTGCAGGTTCAGTTTCTTCAGTTGGGCGATAAAGGAAGGTAGTCGCGGGTCTTTGGTGCCGGCATTTTTTGCTTTTTCGAAGGCAGCCAGGGCTTGGGGAAAGCGTCGGTTCTGAAAGTAAACGATGCCCCGGGCCAGCTGGTGAGGGTAGTCTGGGTCGAGGCTCTGTAACTCACGGATGGCCATCAACTTTCTGGGCAAGGCGGCGGTCTCGGAGCGCTCGACTACCCAGATGGCGTACCACTGTCGTTCGAAATCGGTCAAGAGCCAGGATTCAGGACTATCTTCGGTGGCGAAGAGATTGGCGAAGCGCACCTTGAAGGCTAGCCGCATGAAGAAAGTTGCGCCCGGGGTCTGCTGGAGACCGGTTTTGGCGGGTACGATCAGGCCGGCCAGGAAAGCATGTTGGAGAAAGTCACCGCCGACCGCGCTGAAAGCCTGGTAGGCGGACTTGACCGGTTCGGCCAATGGGCGCTGGCGCAATATGGCTTCGGCCGAGCCCGGCACCGATTTGCTGGCATGGGCCAGGTTTTTGAGCTGCTTCTGAAAGCGCTGGATCAGCTGCAGACAGAGTTTGCCAACCCCTTCTTTGCCATCCTGGGCTAGCATCTTTTCGGCGGTCTCTTGCAGTTTGCGAATCGCGGTTTCCATCTTAACGGGACCGATTTCGCCGGCCACGGTTAGCTGGTTGAAAGCGGTAAAAGCCTTGATTAGTTCGGTGGCCGGACCCGAAGGCGCGTAGCCCGAAAGCGTTTTCTCATCATCGGCCTTGAGTTTCTCGATCGCGCTGGTTGCTGGTACGCGCAGGGAAAAGGCCATGTCGTAAGCCTTTTCGTTACGGCAGCCGGCAGCGGTCATGACCAACAAAGCGGCAATCCAGAGCAAGCATCGCTGGCGTCTCATGCCCAACCTCCTGCAAAGCAATTTTCATTTCGAGCGAACGCACTGACTGTCACACAAAGTAGAAATTGAGTCAACGAGGTTGATTTAAGCCGGGCGCGGCGGGTAGTATGCCCAAAGTGCGAAGAACGACAAGACAAATCCGGTTGGGCAAGGTACTGGTGGGGGGGGATGCTCCCGTCTCGATCCAGACCATGGCCAAGGCTGCGCCCCATGACATCGACACCATTGTCGGCCAATTTCTGCGGGCCAAACGGGCCGGTTGTGATATCGGCCGGATTGCGGTGCCGGACATGGACGCGGTGAAAAGTTTGCCGCTGATTCGAGAGCGTTGCGGTTTGCCGGTGGTGGCCGATGTGCATTTCGATTACCGGCTGGCGGTGGCGGCCGCGGAGGCGGGTGCCGATGGGCTCCGAGTTAATCCCGGTAATTTGGGCGGTCGCGCGGCGCTACTGGCGGTGGTCGAGGCGGCGGGACAGGCGCAGATTCCCATTCGGGTGGGGGTCAACGCCGGCTCCTTGCCCAAGGTCCGGGGCATGCCGGCCGAACCCACCGCCGATGCCATGGTAGATGCGGCGTTAGCCATGGTGGCCGAGGTGCGTGAGACTGGCTTCCAGGACCTGAAGGTCTCGCTCAAGGCGTTCGATGTCAGAACCACGGTGGCCGCCAACCGACGATTTTCGGCGCAGTGTGATTTGCCCTTGCACCTGGGCGTGACCGAAGCCGGCCCGCCTCTGCCCGGGGCCGTGCGCAGCGCGGTGGCCTTGGGTATTTTGTTGAACGAAGGCATTGGCGATACGGTTCGGATTTCCCTCAGTGGCGAGCCCGTCCTGGAAATCCGGGCCGCGCGCAGCCTATTGCGTTCCCTGGGGCTGCGCCCGGGCGGGGTAGTGGTTTCTTGTCCCACCTGCGGTCGCACCAACGCCGATGTCGTGAGCCTGGCCGAAAGAATGGAAGAAGTCTTGGAGGAGTTGGACCTGAATTTGACAGTGGCGGTCATGGGCTGCGAAGTCAATGGACCGGGCGAGGCGCGCCAGGCCGATATGGGCGTGGCTTTTGGTCCCCGCGGTGAGGGATTGTTATTTGCTGCCGGAAAAGTTGTGGCCAAACACGCCAACGCCGAACTTGAGCAGGCCTTGATGGCCCGGCTACAAACCGTAGCCAAGGGAGTAGGAACATGAGCGGGAATTTAAGCGTGACGCCGAAGGGTGATTTGCTTATCCCCAAAAACATGTTGGGAAAACTCAAGGGCAAGGACCCCGCCGAAATGGGGGTGACCAGACTCTATGATGATTTGCTGTTAACCGCCCACGCCCAACCCGGCCAGCGCGCCAAACCCTTGCTGTTTGGCGACTTGCGCTTGTTCAACGTGGGCGAGCTCATGGCTTTGATTTCTTCCATGCACAAAGACGGATCCCTGACCTTGCTGGTTCCCCACGCGCGCAAGACCATGATTTTCTCGGGGGGTAAGATTGTCTATGCTTCCTCCAACGTCGAGGATGATCGCCTGGGTGAAGTCTTATGGCGTCAGGGCTACCTGAGCTTGGACCAACTCTCCACGGTGCATGACTTGGTCGGCCCGGGTCGCAAGCTGGGCTCGCTGCTGATGGAAAAAGAAATGATCACGCCGCGCCAGCTCTATGAGGGCATCAAGTCCCAGGTGCTGGAGATCGTCTATAGCACCTTTCATTTTCGCCGGGGCGAATTCCTCTTCGCCGAAGGAAAGGTTCGGCTCAAGGGGACGGTGCGCTTAGACATGAGCACCCAGGAAGTCATGATGGAGGGCATCCAACGCATGGAGGAGATGACCCGCCTCGATGAGCTCTTCCCCGATCGCGGAAGCATTTTGCTTAAGCGGCCTTTGCAGGTAGAAGTGGATTTGGATGAACCCGGCCGGGTCATGTTCGGGCTGATCGACGGTCGACGTTCGGTGAGTCAAATTATCGAAGCCAGTCATCTGGGAGAGCTCGATGCCCTCAAGGCCCTGGCCAAGCTCCGGCGGATCGGATTTCTCGATGTGCGCGAACATGCCGTCGAGGACGAGAGCGATCTTGGACCATTGCCTGACGTGCTCAAAGCTTACCGTCTTTTGCTGCGCCAGATTCATCAGACGCTGGCAGCCGAAGTGCCCGAGAGCGTGGCCCGGGTCGAGGCCTTCTTGGGCAGCCCGGGCCCAGAATACGAACGCGTATTTGCCAATGTTGGTTTCGATGATTCGGGCATGTTGGACATGGATACTTTGTATCGCAATGCCCGGGCCGCTCAAGCGGATAGTCCCCGAGAGTTGGCCTTGGCTGCCCTGCGCAGTTTCTATGACTACGCGCAATTCCAAGCCATGGATGTGCTTGAAGATGATGCTTGTGACCAGATGGTCAGCAAATTGAGAAAAATCCGCTCTCGGATCAAGGAGTAGAAACAGCCATGACGCTTGCGCTAAAGCGACCACGCACGGGCAAGGGCCGCATCATTGTGCCCCTGGATTTGGCCCAAGAAGAAAAACTACAGGCCTTGATCGAGCAGCTTGACGGGCGGGTGGGACTGGCCAAGGTGGGCAAGGAGTTGTTTACTGCCCTGGGTCCCCGAGCTGTTGCTGCCGTCCGGGAAAGCGGGTTGGAAGTATTTTTGGACCTGAAGTACCACGACATTCCCAATACCGTGGCCGGGGCCGTGCGCGCCGCCGCCAAATTGGGAGTCTCCATGCTCACGGTTCATGCCCAGGGTGGGCGGGCAATGCTGGCCGCCGCCGTGGCCGCGGCTCGGCAAAGCGATCCCAGCCCCGCCGTGATTGCCGTAACCGTACTGACCAGCCTGTCCGGACCCGATCTGACCGAGTTGGGTCTGACCGATGATCCGGCCCAGCAGGTGGAACGACTGGCCGCATTGGCCCTTGATGCCGGTGTCGATGGTCTGGTTTGTTCGCCCTTAGAGGTCGGTAAACTTCGCCAGCGATTTGGTTCCGAGCCCTTTTTAGTGACGCCCGGCATTCGCCCGGTCGGTGCCGAGTCCCACGATCAGGCCCGCGTGGCTACGCCGGCAAAGGCTTTGGCTGCCGGTGCCGATTTTCTGGTAATCGGCCGGCCGATTACCGGCGCGGCCGATCCGGCCGCCGCCGCTACCGCTATTGCCCAGGAACTGGACGGGAACTAAGCCCTGGCCAGAGAAATTATTTATGGTGTCAACCCAGTGATGGAAGCGTTGGAAAGTAATGTTGATGTCAAGGAGGTCTATGTAGCGGTCGGCATGCGCTCGAACATGCGGCGTGATATTGAGCAGGCAGTGCGTAAGCGAGGTTTGCGCTTACTGCAGGCACCGCGGCCTGAACTAGACGGTATGTGCGCGGGTGGTACCCACCAGGGGGTGGTGGCAGTCTGTATCCAGACCCGCTATCTGGATTTTTCCGAATTGATCGCCTTGGAAGTCAAGCCCCGTACCTTGATCCTTTGTCTGGATGAGATTCAAGACCCAAGGAATTTGGGCGCCTTGGCTCGATCCGCACTGGCTTTTGGGGCGACCGGGTTGCTCATTCCGGCTCGCCGGGCGGTTGGCATAACCTCTGCCGCGGTCAAAACATCGGCCGGTGCCCTATCGCGTTTGCCGGTGGCGCGGGTGAAAAACATGGCCCAGTCTTTGCAGAAAATGAAAAAAGCCGGTTTTTGGATAAGCGGGGCCGTTGCCGAAGGAGGTCAAGAACCATGGTCCATAAACCCGGGGGAGAAAGTGGCCTTGGTGCTGGGCAGTGAGGGTGGCGGCATAAGAAGGCGAATTGAAAGCGAACTTGACCACCGGGTTAGCATTCCCATGGCCGGATCAATCGAGTCTCTGAATGTTTCAGTAGCGGGGGCTTTGCTCCTATATGAGTGGCTGGGAAGAAAATAAAGCGTTTGCCGGCCTCCGGGGGCCTTTTTCTCTTGGTAAGATCGTGAAAATAGTAAGAAAACTTATGACAAACTCAATATAAAATTTCCTTGACAAGAAATATCAAATCACGTATATGAACGTGCTTCGTCGAGACGTGCTTTATGAACTGCATGGTTCTTGCATGGCGGAGTTGTAGAAACATCGTTCTTTGACTCTTGATGGAAATAATTGCTGGCGTAGCTCAGTTGGTAGAGCAGCTGATTTGTAATCAGCAGGTCGCGGGTTCGATTCCCCTCGCCAGCTGTAAGGAATCGGGGTGCAGGCAATATGCCTGGTCCTGTTGAGTTTGGACCGGGAGAGGTTCCCGAGTGGCCAAAGGGATCAGACTGTAAATCTGACGGCGAAGCCTTCGGAGGTTCGAATCCTCCCCTCTCCATGGTTTTTTTGCGGGAATAGCTCAGTTGGTAGAGCATCAGCCTTCCAAGCTGAGTGTCGCGGGTTCGAGACCCGTTTCCCGCTCTGTTTTTTTGGGTGACAGGCCCAC
>JAUVBB010000006.1 GCA_030591445.1 Deltaproteobacteria bacterium
CACTTCATCACTTTCTACTATCATGATGAACTAGGAATGGGCCAAGTACACCTACTGTCCGGCTGCCGTTAAGGCTCGAACTTCAGTTACGTGGAGATCGTGGGTCAGAGGTGATCATTCCTGGTAGCCATGGACAACTACCGTGGTGGTATCAACCAGGCCGGTGTTGGGACCACCTTGCTCGGTGGACTTGGTATCAGTGGCATGAAGCTCGATCAGGTAGTGGGCACCTCTTTTGGCCTTGAGTGGGAGAACCACGGAATACTCACCCTGGTTACCCAGAACCAGATCAGCCGCCCAATCGCCGTCGATGATCAGCCAGGCTGCTGCCACGCCGTTGCCGCCGCCGTCATGGGCCGCCGACAAAGCATCAAACACCCTGCCGGTCATCTCTACATCCACGAGCTTGTTGTTCGGGGGAGAAAGATAGTTGTGATAGGCATGCACAACACCGAAAGGCGGGCTGGTATCCGCATAGCCGGCAAGTTGGGCTTCGAGGGCTGCCATGCCCGCGGTCAGGTCGGTCACTTCTTGGGTCAAACGGTTGATATCCGCTGCCTGGGCATCGCTGGTGGCTTGGCAGCTGGCCAGATTTCCATCGCATTCAGCCAATTCTTGCTCGAGGACGGCGATGCGAGCGAGGTGTTGGGCACTGGTGTCCTGACAGGTGCTCAGCTCTGCCTCGGCAGCGGCCAGGAGCGTTTGCGCCTCTGCCAACCGATCGCTCAATTGGGTATTCTCTAGGCCACAGGCAGACAAATCTGCCTGAAGATTACCAAGCTCGGTCTGCAGAGCAAGGATGGTATCGGCATCGGTCTGGGCCTGATCCTGACATGTGGCCAAATCATCTACCAGACCGGCCATGGTCTGAGTCAACGAGTCGAGCTCAGCCTCCAGCTCGGCGACGCGATCGTTGAGCGTGCTTAGGTCACAGCGGTCGCCCAGGCCATCTTGGTTCTGGTCTGCTTGGTCCGGATTGGCCACCGCAGGGCAGTTGTCCAAGGAATCAGGGACGCCATCCCCGTCAGCATCACTCACGGCACAATTCGGGTAGCCTTCGTAACCAGCATCACAAAGCTCACAGTGAACACCCACGTATCCGATGTCACAGACACAGCTGCCATCGGCCTGAACCATCCCGTGGTCGTTACAGCTAGCCGCATCCGAAAACTGGCGGCCATCACCCCAATGGCCCACATCGCAGTTGCAAGATCCGTCCGGGGCACAGCTGCCCACTGCGTTGCAGGTGGTGCTCGCCAAACAATAGACACAGCCCGAAAGGCCGTCATAATAGTCGGGAGCACAGTCTTCACAATCGGCACCCCCATAACCCAGGTCGCAAGCACAAACATC
Source organism: Deltaproteobacteria bacterium (assembly GCA_030591445.1). Lineage (GTDB taxonomy): Bacteria > Myxococcota > B64-G9 > B64-G9 > B64-G9 > JAUVBB01. The sequence continues at coordinate 1,354 of JAUVBB010000006.1, forward strand.
TTGAGCCACGCAAATCCCCCGCCCGCCACAGACATTCGGATCGGTAAATTCGATGCCGTTGCAAGAGTACGACTGGCCCATTACAAAAGCATCATCCACGAAGAAAGTCCACTCCCCGACGCGGCTTGGACCTACTCGAATCCAAAAGAGAAGGCACTCCAAATCAAAGACCATGTGGCTTTTTGGAAAGGGATCAAGATACAATCCAGCTGAAAGTCAGAGACAGTCACCGGGTTTCGATTTTTTATAGGTTCGAAATTTAAGTTAAGTAAGTTAAGTAGTATGAGCGAGGAGCAAGATGAACAAACTTATTCTTGGTACCATGGCGGGATTGGCAGTATTGATTTGGGGCATCGAGGGCAATGCCCAGGCTTTGCATCCGAAACCGGAAGCGGCTATCGATGCCTGCCGCAAACAAGTCGTAGCCACAATAATAAAGGCCAAAACCGGGAAAGACCTGGACTTAGTCACGCTTCAGCTGGCGACAACTTGCAGTGAGCTTTATGTAGAGAGAAAATGTCGACAGTCATTTGTCAATTTGGGGCAGTTGAGTCCCGATCAGCGATCAGCCCATCTTGCCAGGTCCTGCCGTGACGCCTATTGCCCGCTTTTAGCAAAACCCCTGCCCAAACTGTGTGCGCAAAAAAAACTACCCAACAATCCCACGAAATTAGCCAAGTTATGGAAAGAACTCCACTGGCGGATTCTCTCCCGGGATCTGGGTCCGAAATTGGCCTTGAATATCTATGTGGCACTCAACACCATGCAGAACGCGGTCCAAGCCGCCAAAGTTTCTCCACCCCAAAAGGCGAACCCCATAAACGACAAAAAAATTCCGGCCGATCTCCACCTGTACCTTGGCACGCAAGACCTAGTTGTCGAGGGGCTGGGACTACATCTGTCTTTTTCCCCCATCTCTGAACTAAAAAAATCAAAAGCCTTCAAAAAAGCGATCAAGGGCAAGGCCTCCAAGCTAATAGTTCGGCTCCAACCCACTCTTGTGCTTCCCTACAAAAACGTGGCCGCGGTTATCGATATTTTGAAAGAGATGCGCTTAACAAGAGTGATTCTGGCGCCCCCAAAACGCTAGCAGTCCGTTCTTCTCATCCTCTCCTGACAACAACAACATTTCCGACCTTGTAAGTAGGTTTTGGTTGTCTTGGTCTCTTATTTGTTCTAGCCTGGCTTCTCAATATCAAAGACCATGTAGCATTTTCGAAAGGGATCAAGATACAATCCAGCTGAAAGTTACGCAGCATAAACCATATTCGCGAGACAGGGGGGCTCAGGCTTGCTTGCATCTGTTAGAGAATGTCGTTCTGATTTGCTCAGTGAATTTCGGCTTTGTCTGGGCGAGGACAAGTCTATCATCCTCAAAAAATACGACCGAAACCAGGATGCAGTTAGGCATTTCGCCCAGTCGGTCGAACAGAGCCTTCGCCAACGGCCGCGTAGCCTGGAATGCAAATTCCTCTACGACCGGCGCGGCAGTGAACTTTACGAGCAAATTTGTGCCCAGCCCGAGTACTACCCTACCCGAACCGAGGCGGCCATTCTGGCGCGCTATGCCCAAGACTTGCCGGCGATTACCGGGCCGGTCAATCTAGTTGAGCTGGGTTCGGGCAACTCGACAAAAACATCCCATTTGCTTTCGGCCTACCAGAGCACACGAGCCAAGCTACGCTACGTGCCGGTGGATGTAAGCGAATCAGCTTTGCGGGGAGCCAGTCAATCCATTTCCCGAAAACATCCGGATGCCCAATTCATCGGCATCAACGGCACCTACGACGATGCCGCCGCGCTTTCAAACTGTGCCGCGCCGGTCATGGTGCTTTTTTTAGGCAGCAGCCTGGGAAATTTCAGCGCCCAAGAATCAGACGCTTTTTTTGCCCGCATGACTCGGCAGCTTCCTGCCGGCAGCTTCTTCCTGCTGGGAGTCGACCTGGTCAAAGACAAAGACCTGCTGCAAGCCGCCTACAATGATGCCGCCGGGGTCACGGCCCAGTTTACCAACAACCTCTTCGGGCGCATGAACCGCGAGTTGGGCGCCAAATTGAATCTCGAACAAATTGGTCACGAAGCCTCTTACCATGAGAAACTGGACCGCATCGAGATCTACGCCCGCTTCCAAAAACGACAAACCATCCGTATTGAACCATTGCACACCGAAATCGAAATCGAGGCCGGCGAGAGAATACAAACCGAGATCAGCCGCAAATACCGTCTGAACACTTTGTTGCCCAAGCTGAAGTCTTTTGGATTTAGGTCCAGAAAAGTGATGACCGACGAGCGCGACTGGTTTGCCTTGTTGCTGCTCCAGCGTGACAATATCGATGGCGACTCCGGCAACTGAATTTCGCGACGGCCTCTGCGGTATTTGTCCGGCCGGATGCTGGGTGCGGGTCGAATTGCGTGATGGCAAAATTCACCAGGTCGAAGCCCACCCGGATCACCCCCTGGGCTCCATTTGCACCATCGGTCGTCACTCCCCGCAAATTGTCCACGACCCTGATCGCTTAATGCACCCCTTGCGCCGGGTGGGGCCCAAGGGCAGCCACGAATTCGAGCGCGTCTCTTGGGACGAGGCATTTTCCACCATCGTCTCCAAACTTACCCAAATCAAAACAGATTTCGGCGCCGAAGCCACCGCGATTTATACCGGCCGGGGTAGCTTCGACATGGCGCTGTGCGACTTCTTTCAGCCCAAGGGAGTAGCGGTCTCTTCGGCCTCCAGTGTGCTGTTCCCCTTCGGCTCACCAAACACGCTGGGCGTGGGCGCCCTTTGTTACGTCTCCTTCGCCATGATTGCGCCCCATGTCACCATGGGGGAAATGCTCATCAGTTTGGACACCGACATCGAGCAAGCACAACTGATCGTGGTCTGGGGCGCCAATCCGGCCACCGACTCACCGCCACTGATTCACGAACAGATCCTGGCGGCCCGCCGGCGCGGAGCCGAAGTGGTGGTGATCGACCCGCGCCGCAATGGCACGGCCCGAGAGTGCGAGGCCGAGTGGATTCCCCTGCGGCCGGGCACGGATGGCGCGCTGGCCCTGGGGCTGATTCAGGTCATGCTTGAAGAAGAACTGCATGACGAGAGCTTTGCCAAGGACTGGACCGTCGGTTTTGACGAACTGGCCCAATTGACCCAACACTACCGGCCAGAGCTAGTGGCCGGCATCACTGGGGTGCCGGCAGAGACCATCCGCTCCTTGGCTCGCCGCATTGCTTCGGCCCGCGGGGCCTGCCCGGTCATGTATACCGGTCTCGAATATTCCGATAGCGGGGTCCAGGCCATTCGCGCGGTCTTTACCCTGTGGGCGCTGGCCGGCCAACTCGATGTGCCCGGCGGCTTGCTGGTGCGCATGAAGCAAAACTTGTTCCCCCAGAACCGCTCCGGCCTGATCGCCAATCCGGACATGGGCAAAGCATTGGGTCGGGATCGTTTCCCGATCTACAGCCAGTACCGCGGCGAGTCGCACGCCATCGCCCTGCCCCGCTCGATCTTACAGGGCGATCCCTACCGGATCCGGTCCCTAATGGTACTGGGCGGGTCTATCATCACCTCCTGGCCCAACCCGCAATTGTGGCGAGAAACCCTTGGTGCCTTGGATTTTTTGGTCACCATCGACCGCTACCACACGGCCGATTCCGCCTATGCCGATATCGTCTTGCCCGCTACCACCGGTTACGAAATCACTTCGTTTATGCGTTACGGTTCCCTTTTTCGCATCCGCGAGAAAATCATCGAACCCCTGGGCGAAGCCCGTAGCGATTTTCTGATCTTGAGTGAACTGGCCCAGCGACTCGGTTACGGCCATTTGTATCCTCAGTCCGAAGAAGAAATCCTGCAACACGCGCTGGCTCCCTCTCCCTTTTCACTGGAACAAGTACGCGCTGCCGGCGGATGGGCACAAGTCCCCTCCGTTATGATTCAATATAAAAAATGGGAAAAGGGTCTGTTGCGGGCCGATGGCCAACCGGGCTTCAACACCCCTTCGGGCAAATTCGAAATTGCCGCCAGCACCCTGACCGAACACGGCTACGATGCCTTGCCGGTCTATACCGAACCGGCCGAAGGACCGCTCGCCCGTCCTGACCTGGCCCGGGATTTCCCCTTGATACTCAACACCGGGGCGCGCACGGTCTATGACTTCCGCTCCCAGCACCACGGGGTCAAAGATTTATCGAAAGCGGCGCGGGACCCGGTAGTCACTCTTAATCGTTCAGACGCAGCCTCCCGCGGCATTGGCAACGGTGATTGGGTTTGGGTAAAATCTCCGCGCGGACAGGTCAAATTCAGAGCCCGGGTCACCGACGACATAGTAGCCGGGTCGGTGGATGCCGCCATGGGCGGTGGTGGTCCCCTGGGGAGTGCAAGCTGGCAGGCGGCCAATGTCAACGACCTGACCAACCTGGATCACTGCGATCCCATCTCCGGATTTCCCATTTACAAAACGCTCCTTTGTCAGGTCACTCGGGTCGATGGCGACACCAATGACGGCAGCCATCTGGAGGCGGGCGATGCATCGGCGGCTAGCGCTGAAAACCGCATCACCCAGCACAAAACTGTTCGCCAGGTTTACCTCGATCACAACGCTACCACGCCGGTTGCCGCCGAAGTACGAAAGGCCATGTTGCCCTTCTTGGGCCCGGAATGCGGCAATCCGTCCAGTATCCATAGTCGCGGCAACCAGGCGCGGGTTCCGGTCGAATCCGCCCGGCGCCTGCTGGCCCAGACCCTCAATTGCACTGCCCGGCGAATTCTATTTACCGGTTCCGGCTCCGAGGCCAACAACCTGGCCCTGCAAGGAACAGTCCCCTTGCTGCGTAAAAAAGGCCGGCACATCGTCACCAGCGCCATTGAGCACCCGGCCATCGTTCAAACCTGCCGGGCGCTACAAGCGCAAGGATTCGATCTGACTGTGGTGGGAGTAAGCAGCAGCGGCGTGATCGACCCAGCCGAATTCGCAGAATGTCTGCGGCCGGATACCATTTTGGCCAGCGTGATGCTGGTCAACAACGAGACCGGCGTCATTCAACCAGTGGCCGAGCTAGCCGCCCTGGCCCGGCAAAAAGGCATCGTTTTTCATTGCGACGCGGTACAAGCCCTGGGCAAAATCGCCGTCGATGTCGACCAGCTCGGGGTCGATCTATTGTCGGTCTCGGCCCACAAGGCACATGGGCCCAAAGGCGTTGGCGCCCTTTACCGGCGCCGGGATCTTACTCTGCAAGCGCTCATTTACGGCGGCGACCAGGAACAAGGTTTGCGGGCCGGCACCGAAAACGTGGCCGGCATCGTCGGCTTTGGCAAAGCCTGCCAACTGCTGCAACAGCGACTGCTGGATGGCGAACCGGACCGAATTGCCGTCTTGCGCGATCGCCTGGAGCAGGCCGTCTGCGCGCTGGTACCCGGGGCCCAACGCAATGGCGCCGCTGCCGGCCGGGTCGCCAACACCACCAGCCTGAGCCTGCCCGATATTCGCGGCGAGTCCCTGGTTCTTTTCTTAGACCGTTACGGCGTATACTGTTCTTCCGGATCCGCCTGCAAAGCCGGCCACCCGGACCCATCTCCGGCCTTGCTGGCCATGGGGCTGAGCGAAGCGCAAGCCCACTGCACTGTCCGCTTTTCTTTGGGCAGCGCTACTTCCGAAGCAGACATTGATCACACCATCCAGAGCCTAGATGCCATTGTTCGCGACACCATGAGCGCCATCCGCTTCGTCTCCTGTCGATAAGAATCTTTTTTGCCGCAGTCGGTCATCTTACGGATGCCTAATTTGCGCCCGCCTCGTACAATGTACACCGCATCATGTGATGAAACTTATATTGGCAGGCTCATGAACTCGGATTGGCGGATGAACCCATGGCGATGAATCTAGCAAAAATTATTTCCCAGCATTGACATACCCCGAGGGTTTGCGCCGGAAAGGATGCGACCGGATGAAAACGGGAGCATGGCAAGGAACGGCACTTCGTGCGGCTTTGATTCTGTGGGCGACCTCTCTCTTTTTGAGTGTCGCTTGTGAGCAGAAGAACCAATCGGAGTGCCAAACCGACTCCGATTGCCCATTGGGTGAGGCCTGTCTCAACGACCAGTGTTTTTCCGGCAAGCAGGAAGAAGTGGACGCCGGCACCAGTGAAAAAGAAGACGGGGGCGAGACCAACAGCGACGAGTTCCAGACTCCGGCCGATGAAGAGCAGACCACCGTCGAAGGGGAAGAGATTGTGCAAGCCGACTGGGGCTCCGGCAGCGGTCAGGCCGGTCGGGTAGAGCGCGAAGAAGGAAACAGTGAAGGGCCCATGTCGTTTGCGCTGGGGGCAGACGCAAAGGTCTATCTCCTCGACCAGAGCAACGAACGGGTTCTGGTTTTTGCCGATCACAATCTGGTGGCCAGCATTGCCATACCGGGCAGCACTTTCGATGATATCGATGTCGACGGCTCGGGGCGGATTTTGCTGCTTGACCGATTGGTGGGCAAGAAGGTGGTCTTGCTCAATGCCGACGGCAGCCTGCAGGGAGAAGCGGGCTTGGCCGGATCTGGTATCCCGGAGACCGGGGGAGTAAGTGCAGTGTTCTTCCATGCGGACGGCGCTTGGGTCGAGTATGACTCTCGCTACCTGGTTCGGGTAGCCGGCCCGGATGGCAAGCCCGACCTGGAGCGGCCGGTGGTCAGTGGCCGCTTTTCCCGTGATGGCAGTACTTTGCTGTCGGCAAGTCTGATGGGCGAGTTCACCTTTAACCTGCAATCCCTGCCCGTGGCCTCGGCCACCGGCGGAATTAGCACCGAGGTCTTGTTCGAACTGCCGGTGGTGAATCTCAGCTTGCTGGCATCGGACGAGTTGGACCGGGTCTTTCTGGGCGCGCACTTGATACGCGAAGACGTGCAAGAGCCCTTTGATGTTCTGGAAGAACGCATTGAAATTGTGGTACTGGGCAATGATCTAGTCACGGAACAAAATCGAATCAGCCTGCCGGTGGCCACCACTGACCTGGAGCTATTCCGCTCGCTGCGGGTGGCCGCGAACGGAGATATTTACCTGCTGGCTTTTGATGATACCGGCGTCAGCGTAAGGAGGTACGGATCATGACCTCCCTAAACTTGAGGCATACGGTGTTGTTGGCGGCGCTATTGACCATGGGATGGACCGGTGCGGCAAGATCAGCACCGCGCACCATGACTCGCCAGGAAATTATTGATTATTGCCAATCAGGCAGGGGAAACGGCTACTGGTGGGGCCACGGCCGTTGGCTGTCTGGCGGGCCCGCCCAGGGTCGCTGTTCGGGCAACTGCCCATCCAGCAGCTTTTATGGCAAAGACAGCGCGGGTCAGGAACGCACCTGCACCAGCAGCAGCCAGGAAGGCTGTTACGGAGCCGACTGTTCGGGCCTGGCCGCCAAAGTGTGGCAGGTACCCAGCGATAGCCCCACCGAGACCAATTCCCATCCTTACAGCACCAGAAACTTTCGTTACTCGGGTACCCACTGGAAGTTCATCAGCCGTTCCGATTTGGAAAAAGGAGATGCCCTGGTCTACCGCAACAGCAGAAACACCGGCGGGCATATCGTTATTTTCGACAAGCGCGGCAGCGCCGGCAAATACTGGGTGTACGAATGTCGAGGCTGTGCCTATGGCTGCATCTATAACCAGCGTACTTTTGGCTCTGCCTATAAGGCCATTCGACGGGACAATATCGAGGAAACGCTGCCCGGCGCTAACACCTGCAACGAACACGGAGTACGGCAATCCGACGGGTCGTGCAATTGCTACCAGGGATATGACGGTGCCAACTGCGAGCGCTGTGCCCTCGGCTTTATCAACTACCCCAAATGCATCTCGGCCGCGGTTGACTGTGCCGCCGACGGTTCGATTCAATGCGGCCAGACCATAAACGGTGATACCGACGGAGGCGCCAGTAAGATCGAAAACTACGGTGCCCAATGCGGAAACTGGAACGCGGACGGACCGGAACGGGTCTACGCTTTTCGGCCTACCCGCCAGAGCGGACGAGCCACGCTCAGCTTATCCAACCTCAGTGACCGCTATCCCAATGTGGACGTGGACGTATTTGTGCTCCGCGAACTATGTGACGCCGATGCCTGCGTAGATTACGGCAATAGCACTTCGATTTTCGATTTCCGCGCCGGTCAGGAATACTTTATCGTAGTCGACGGCTACGATGCAGAAGAGGGCCCTTTTGAGCTCAAGTTAGAGTGCCAAACCGACAGCAACGCCGCCCCCTGGGTGGGAGATGCCTGTATCGACAACTCGGATTGTGGTTTTGTAGACCCGCGGCGTTCCGACCGAAAAGGCTTTTGCTATCGCGAAGGCGGGGCCAACTTCTGTTCCCTGCCCTGCCGAGGATATTGCCCCGACAAATCCGGCCGGGCCATTACTTTCTGCATTGAAGACCGGCTGCAGGCCAACCGGGGGATGTGTGTATCCAAAGCCGAATCACGCAACGATTTCTGCGGCAACATCACCGGCACCAGCATTCAGAGAGAATTAAGATTCGGCCTGGCTGGTTCCGCCTGGGTCTGCATTCCTTAGAACAGGGACAGGGTGTTATCGCTATGAAAAACCAAAAGACAAAATCAAGCCGGGGCCAAGGCATGACCGAGTACATCATCATTGTGGCCCTGATCGCCATTGCGGCCATCGGTGTAGTTTCGCTGTTTGGCGACAATGTCCGGATACTTTTCGCCGCCGAGGCCAACGCGCTGGCGGGCAACGAGAATGATCGGATCAAAACCCAAGAAGCCCACCAAAGGCACACCGACCATAAAAACCTGAGCAACTTCGCCCAAGGCAACCAGGGGGCCATTTAGAACCTTTAATTAGTTCCCGTCCCAAAAGCCCGGTTTTTTCATTTCAGCACAGTTTTCCGTCTAAACTTTTTTATGTCCAAAAAAAAAGTCATTCCCGAAACGTTTCTGTCGGGAACCCATGTTCCTCTAACATCGTGTATTAACAGGTTATTCACGAGATCCCCAACAGAAACGATTTGGGGATGACGGAAAATTTTTAACGCATTTTAGAATCGACTAGACGAGAGTTCTTTGGGTTTTGGGATGGGCACTAATTAGAACTTTTAAGATGATTCTTTTTTATTGCCCAATGCCGCTTTTAGCTTTTCGGCCAGGATTTCTATCCGGTAGGGTTTTTGCAGGAAGCCGGCCAGTCCCTTGCCGGCGAAACGGGCCATCAAATCATGTTCGTTGTAGCCACTGGTAAGCAAGACCCGTACATCTTCTCGAATTCTTTGCAAACGCCGATAGCAAGTCTCGCCATCCATGTGCGGCATGGTCAAGTCTAACAACACCAGATCGAACTGGGTCGGACGTTCTGTGTACAAGGCCAAAGCTTCCGCGCCGTCACCAGCAAGGACCACATTGCATCCCAGCGACTCAAGCATGCTTCCGGCCACCGCGCGAACCATCTCCTCATCGTCAACCAAGAGGATGGTTTGGTCGAAATCGGCCAGGGCTGGTTTACGCACCGAGACAGAACGCAACTCACCTGCTTGCGCGCTGACCGGAAACAGTACCCGGAAAGTAGTGCCTTTTCCTGGTTCACTGTAAATTTTGATGGCACCTTTGTGCCCGCGCACAATACCGAGAACCGCGGCCAATCCCAGGCCACGACCGGCAAATTTGGTGGAAAAAAACGGGTCAAAAACCCGTTTCTGGGTCTCCCGATCCATGCCGACGCCGGTGTCACCCACATGCAGAAAAACGTACTGGCCTTCGGCCAACTCGTCGTCGAGGTAAGTCTCGCGCAGATAGTCAGCATCACAATCCATGACCCCGGTATGAATCGAAATGGTCCCGCTTTGTTCGCCAACGGCATCTGAAGCGTTGGTGATCAGGTTCATCACAACTTGCCGCACTTGGGCGGCATCGGCGGTAATGGCTGGCATGGGATGAGCCAATTCGATATTCATCACCGCCCTTTTTGAGATGGACACTTTCAACAAATGCACCATCTCCTCTACCAAGGCGTTAATATCCAATCTCTCGATCTTGAGGGGACCTTTGCCGGCATAGGCCAACATCTGGCCGACCAAATCAGTGGCACATTCGGCCGAAATCACGATGCCTTCGACTCTTTCGCGGGCGGGCGATTCAGGCGCCATGTCATGCAAGGCCAAATCGGCATTGCCCAAGACGCCCACCAGCAGGTTGTTGAAATCGTGCGCGATACCACCAGCTAGTACACCCAGGCTCTCCAGTTTTTGGGCTTGTTGTATCTTGGCTTCCAGGTCTACCCGTTCCCGTTCTACCCGCTTCTGCTCGGTGACATCGAAAAACATAGACTGGATTGCCACATCACCATCGTAGGTGCAGGGAGCCCCAACCGCCACCACATCAAGAACCTTCCCGTCCAGTCGAATGAATTTTTCGTCTGCGGGCCCACCGGATCTTTGTTCACCATACATCAAGGCTATCTGCTTGAGGGCAACTTCTCTCGAATCTGGGTGAATAAATGGCAACACCTGCTTGCCCAGTAATTCCTCCTGGCAAGAAGCGCCGATGGCATCCACCCCCGCCTTGTTTGCATAACGAATAATTCCAGCGCTATGGATGATGACCGAGAAAGGCGCATTGTCAGTCATAGCGAGGTAGCGCTGCTTGATTTCCCGCAAGTCAACCAGTTCGGCTTCGAGTTGCGCTATCTTCTTCTGGAGCAACGCGAGCTGATTTTCGGATTCGACCGAAGCCACCTATGCCTCCCACTCCAAAAAATATGGTAAGTCAGGTTAGCAAGGACTTTTCGTCCTGACAACTCTGATCTAAACTAATGTAGCCCATTTTGGTACCCAGGAGAAGCAATGAAGCGTGATTTCAACCGAAGAGAGTTTTTTAAGCTAGCCGCGACCGGATCGCTGGCGGCAGGCATACCAGTCTGGCTGCCAGCCTGTGCCGCCGGGTCGAAAAACCAGTTGCTAGGCAAAAGCTTGTCTGACGGCGCTCACAACACATACTTTGATTCCTTCGGCGTTGATCAGGGCATGCTCGCTAGGACCATTCAGCGGGGTCTGTCACGGGGGGGCCAGTTCTGCGATATCTTTTTACAACACGAAATCAGTCATTGGCTGGCGCTGTTGGATGGTGAAGTCAACCGGGCATTTACCTCGGTCGAGCTAGGCGCGGGCATTCGGGTCTTGAAGGGAGACAGCACCGGCTTTGCCTACTGCGAGGATTTGAGCGAACCGACACTGCTGGCAGCAGCCGCGACGGCCGCCACCGTGGCCGATGGTCCGGTAAAATTGCGCCCGGCGCCGCTGGCGGCCATCAGCGTACGCGATCACTATCCGATATCCGTCCCCTGGACCCAAGTCGGCGCGGAAAAGAAAATACCTATCATGCGCACCACTGATGCCAAGGTCCGCGCTCGCGATCAACGTATCGTCAAGGTGATTGTCAATTTGGGCGATATCGCCTCCCATATTCTCATCGCCAACTCAGAGGGTTTGCTTTGCGAAGACACTCAGCCCATGGCCGCCTTGATGATCTTCTGCGTTGCCCAACAGGGCCAGCGAACCGAAATGGGCCAGCGAACCATTTCCGCGCGCGACGGTATCGGATTTTTCTCTGCCGCGAATATCGAACGAGCCGCCCATGAGGCCGCGGATCGAACCACCAAAATGTTCGACGCCGTCAATGCCCCCATCGGCGAGCTACCGGTTGTTTTGGCCCCGGCCGGTTCGGGTATGCTGCTCCACGAGGCCATCGGTCATGGCATGGAAGCCGACTTCAATCGCAAGCAAACCTCTACCTACGCCGGGCGCATCGGCGAACGGGTCGCACCAAAACATGTGACCATCGTTGACCAGGGGGTCATGGGCCGCCAGCGCGGAAGCATCAACGTCGACGACGAAGGCGCCCTGCCCCAGAAAACACTTTTGGTCGAAAATGGGGTCCTGCGTTCCTATTTGCACGACCACATTTCCGCCCGGCACTATGGCACTCAAAGCACGGGCTCCGGGCGCCGCCAGTCTTTTCGCTTCCCGCCCCTGCCGCGCATGCGCAACACCTTCATGCTCAACGGTCCCCACCATCCCGATGAAATCATTGCCTCGGTCAAAAAGGGCCTTTATGCCGAGTCCTTCACCAACGGCGAAGTGAATATCGGCGCCGGCGATTTCACTTTCTACCTGAAAAGCGGTCGCCTGATCGAAAATGGAAAGTTGACCCGGGTGGTCAAGGACGCCAACTTAATTGGTAACGGGCCAAAAGTGCTCGAATGCATGGACATGGTGGGAGACGACCTGGACATGTACAGTGGCTATTCGATTTGCGGCAAATTCGGTCAGAGCGTTCCCGTGGGCTACGGCATACCAACCGTCCGGGTCAGCGCTGTTTCTGTCGGCGGGAGGCAGTCATGAATCCCAGCCAACTCGATCGGGCCAAAGCTATCCTGGCCATGACCTTGCAGCACGGCGCCGACCATGCCCGGGTCTCTACCTATCGCGCGCGCAACAGTGAGGTAAAATGGCGCGACGGAAAAATTGACCAACTGCGTGAATCCACTTCCATGGGCGCGGAAATCAGTCTTTACCTGGACGGAAGATTCACGGCAAATTCCACCAGTGATTTACGCCCGGATGCCTTGCATCGTTTCCTGGACGAGACCCTGGCCATGACCAAAGTTCTGTCGCCGGATTCTCACCGGAAACTGCCCAGCCCCAAGCGATTCGAAAATCGCCCAAGGCAAGACTTACTCATTCATGATCCCAAAGGAGCACTCGCGCAAACTGCAATCGAACGGCGGCGAAAGGCCCGCCAACTGGAAGAAGCCGCGCGGTCGGCTCCCGGCGCCGAAAGAATCATTTCGGTAGAAACTTCCTGTTTTGACAACGAGACCGAATCGGCAATGGTCACCTCCAACGGAATGGAGGGCAAGCGCCAATCCAGCCGCTTCAGTCTGCGTGCCCAAGTCACCATTCGAGATGAGAACAACCGTAAGCCGCAAGGCGTTTGGAGCGCAACCAGCCGCACCCTGGCCAATCTGCCTCCCGGGGCAGATGTTGGGTCCACTGCCACCGCGAGGGCCATGCAGGCCCTGGGAGAAAAACCGATCCCCAGCGGCCGCTATCCAGTGCTGATCGAAAATATGGCCGCATCTCGTTTCCTGGGCGGCCTGCTAGCGGCCCTGAGCGGTTCGGCCATTCAACAAAAAAGATCTTTTCTCAAGGATAAATTGAAAAAACAAATCGCGGCCAAGACCCTGTCCATTGTCGACGATCCGCATATCCTCGGGGGGCTAGCGTCCCGCGCCTACGACGACGAGGGAATGGCTACCGCGAAACGAACCATCATCGGCCAAGGCGTGCTGCAAAACTTGTACCTAAACACCTACTACGGCAGTAAACTTGGCCTAACCCCGACCAGCGGTGCCAGCACCAATCTGGTATTCGCCACGGGTTTGGAGACCCTCGCCGAATTGCAGAAAACAATGGACAAAGGCATTTTGATTACCGGCTTTACCGGGGGCAACTCCAATGAAGCCACGGGGGATTTCTCTATTGGCATCCGTGGCCATTGGATTGAAAATGGAGTACCAAGGCAGGCCATTGCCGAAATGAACCTCGCCGGCAACCATTTGAAGATCTGGAACCGATTGGTCGCCACCGGCGCGGACCCTCACCCCTATTCTAGTTGGCGAGTTCCGTCCCTATTTTTCAGCGACGCCCAGTTTTCCGGGTCCGGCTAGAAGCCAAATGCAATATGTCTCATGATACAGTTTCTTGCAACATGAGCACTGTGATACAGTCAAGACACTTTGGCTTCCCATAAGTTATTTTCTCTATTAAACAAAATGTTAGCGATTTATTTATTGGATCCGTCTTTTGGCATGAGATCTGCTTATAGATAGTCTAAACTTGACCAAGCGACGCAAGGAAGGAAAAACACATGGGCATGAGAAAAATCATCAAGATAGACGAGGATCTCTGTGATGGATGTGGGGAGTGTGTTCCTTCCTGTGAGGAAGGTGCCCTGCAAATTATCGATGGCAAAGCCAAATTGGTCAAAGATATCTACTGTGATGGACTCGGCGCCTGTCTGGGCGAGTGCCCACAGGGAGCACTAACCATAGAGGAACGGGAAGCCGCCGAGTTTGACGAGAAAGCAGTAGACGAGTTTCTGCAAAGCGAGAAAGGTGCACCGAAATCGCCTTCCCCTTTGTTGGCGACTGGTGTCCCCCACGGCTGCCCAGGTTCAGCCTTGCGCACCATGGCGGCACCGGTAGCGCCCGCGGCAAGCAGCGTTCCCGGCCCTCAACTTTCCTCGCTGACTCATTGGCCGGTTCAGTTAATGTTGGTTCCGCCCCAAGCTCCTTTTTTGGCGGAATCGGATCTGCTGATTTGCGCGGATTGTGTTCCTTTTACGGTCCCCGATTTCCATTCTCGCTTCTTGACCGGGCGTTCGGTGGTGGTGGCTTGCCCCAAGTTGGACAACCTGGACTTGTATCGGGAAAAACTGAAAGAGATGTTTGCTGTGGCCCGACCGACCAGCATCACGGTTTTGCGCATGGAGGTTCCTTGCTGTGGTGGAATCGTTGACGCGGTACTCAAAGCTCGCGACGCCTCCTTACCGCATATGCCGATTGTCATTCATACCATGGACATCCGTGGCGGCGACCGTCGTGAGGTAGCGCAAGCTGCTCAAGACAACAAAGCCCAAGGAGCTTCGTGATGGCCCAATGCCCAGGCAAAGATATGCGCAACCTCACCGTGTCTTACCATCCTTGTCCGAACTGCCACCAACCGGTAGAAATGTTTTCCGACGAGGCCAGGGTTAGATGCCAGAACTGCGGTACCAAGGTATATAAAGAACAAGCTCCCAATTGCTTGCAGTGGTGCTCCGCCGCCAGAGAGTGCTTCGGACCCAAATTGTACGACCAGCTCATGGATAGAATCAGCGGAAAAGAAAAACCTGAGCCCAGCTGATCAATCCATCCCGACGCACTGTGTTGCTTTTTGATAATTCTGTCAATTTTCTGTATACACTCATAAACTACTAATATTTTTACAATATCCTACATTTCCCGGTCTAGGGTGTAGCCTTGAATTGACACTTTTGTCAACACCATAAAATCATCTCCGCTCGGGGCTTCACTTTTTTGCCCTCTAAATTAGTAGCTTACAATTTACGCCGGCGGCGCCACCCGCTTGGCACGTCCTTTGCTCTATGCATACCCAAAGATAACACAATGAAATGCTGATAATCGATAAGCGATAGGATGCTGATGGAGAAGTCGTATATGCCCGCTCCTCGGTCCTGGGGGGCCAGATAGAGTCGTTCGATTTGATGGGATTGAGATGAAGGAAGGCGGCCCCAAGAGCTCCGCCGAAAACAATTTTCTACGCCGGGGTCGTCTTCTGCTTTTTTAACGTCAAATCGCCCACCTGAGAAAATCCTCAGCTTGACAAGCAAGCACCTGCGTGCTTCAATAAAACCAATTACGTAGTGTTTAGTATGTGTCCACAGGAGAACCGATGAGACTTACAAGAGCAGGCGAGTATGCCGTGCGCTGTGTGGTGCACTTGGCGACCATCGAAAAAGGAAAAGTCGTCAGTCGCAAGGAAGTCGCCCGCGCAATGGACATTCCGGAACCCTTTCTCGGGAAAATCACCAAACAGCTCACCTTGGCCGGCATTCTCGACGTGGTGCAGGGCGCTCGGGGCGGATACCGACTGGCAACCGACCCTCGGAAAATATCGCTGTTGGAGGTGGTTGAGGCGATTATGGGTAAGATTTGCCTTAACGATTGCGTAGATCGCCCCGAATCTTGCCATAGAAATCCAATTTGCACCGTGCATCCGGTATGGAAGAACGCTCGAGACCAACTCCGCGAAACTCTTGGTGGGGTGAGTTTCTATGAGCTTAGCAACGGTAACGGTAACGGCAACGGCTCCAAGAAGAAACTTCAGGCCGCAACGCCAGCCGATTAAGCCAAGACCTTTCCTTTTTTCATTTTCTGCTTAATTTCCTCTTAGAGATTATCTAAGAGGTGCCGTTTTCCTATGCCCACAGGCTAAACAAAGTCGATCTCCAAGCCTACTCACCGCGGTATTGCTATGGGCGGGATTAATCTGGCTCTCAGGAGGTGCGTCCATGGCTCATGCTAACGACAGCCAAGAAATAAAGAGTCCTGAATGGATTCGTCAACACGGCAACCATCTCAAGAACCAAACTTCACTGTATCTACAACAACACGCCCACAATCCAGTAAACTGGTACCCATGGACGGAAGAAGCGCTCTCTCTCGCGCGCGCCGAGGACAAACCAATTTTCCTATCCATCGGCTATGCCTCCTGCCACTGGTGTCACGTCATGGAAAACGAGGTGTTCGAAAACCTCGAAGTGGCGGCCGCGCTCAACAAAGGTTTTATCGCCATCAAAGTAGACCGCGAAGAACGACCAGACATAGACGCGGTCTACATGCAGGCAGTCCAGGCCTTGACCGGCGGCGGCGGTTGGCCCATGTCTGTTTTCCTGACCCCGGAGCGTGAACCTTTCTTTGGCGGCACTTACATTCCGCGCGAAAATTTTCTGGCCTTGTTGGCGCGAATCACGAGTCTTTACGCATCCGATCGTCAGCGCGTGCAACAGCAAGCCACGCTATTGGCCCGGCACCTGGCCCAGGAAATCAAAGCTACCGAAGGGAAATTGCCCGGTCTGGCTGATTTTCAGCAAGCCGCCGACACCGCCCAGCAAGAATTCGATAGCACCTGGGGTGGCAGCAAAGGTCATATGAAGTTCCCCACTCCGCTACGCTGGACCTTCTTGCTGCACTTATATCGCAAGACTGGTGACGAAAAACTGGCCAGCATGGTGCGCAAAACCCTCTCGCAAATGAGCTCGGGCGGGATTTACGACCACGTGGATGGAGGTTTTCACCGCTATACCGTGGAGCCGACCTGGCTGATCCCACACTTCGAAAAGATGCTCTACGACAATGCCTTACTGGCCAACTTGTACATCGAAGCGTCAGCGGTCCTGGGCGAACCACGCTTTTCCCAAGTCGCCATCGACACTCTCGATTTTCTTCTCGACCATATGCAATCGGACGGTGGCGGATTCTACGCCAGCTTCGATGCCGATAGCGGGGGCCGAGAGGGCGACTTTTATGTTTGGCGGGCTGATGAGATCGAGACCGTGGCCGGTCCGCTGGACGGACCACCTTTGGCCATGTTGCTTGGCGTAAGCCCGGCTGGAAACTTCGAGGGCAGCAACGTGCTGACGCGACGGGTTGCGCCTTCCGAGGTCGCCAAGCGTTTCGACTTGGCACCGGGCATTGTCGATAACTTGTTCCAGAAAGTTCGCCCGGATTTACAGAACTATCGCGCCAAACGTAGCCCTCCCTCACTGGACCATAAGATCATCACTGCTTGGAATGGCCTGGCCATTTCCGCCTTTGCCCGCGGCTTTGGTCTCTTTGGCGACCCGCGCTATCGCGAGGCTGCCGAAAAAGCGGCAGCCTTTCTTTGGGCGCATCATCGCCAGCAAGATGGCAGCCTGTTGCGTGCCTCCAATGGCGGATTGGCTAAAAACGAAGCCGTGCTTGATGACTACGCTTTCCTTAGCAACGGTTTACTCGACCTTTCTACTGCAACCGGTGACAGCAAGTGGATCGAAAAATCCCAGTCCTTGGTCGATTATGTGCGTCGTCACTTCAAGCACCCACAGGCGGCCTTTTATTTCACTCCCAAACATCTCGAAACCCCGCTGGGGCGCCAAGTGGAACTGGCCGATCACGTACGACCTTCAGGCAATGCTGCCATGTTGCAATGTTTGCTGCGATTGGCCGCCCTGACCGGAAAGCAGGTTTACCGGCAAGAAGCGATCGACGCGATCGAGGCCCATGCCGGCACGCTCAAGCGTTATGGTCTGGGCATGGCCTGGTGGTATGACGCCGCCTTGCGCCTGGGGGGGCCGTATTACGAGGTGGTCATTTCCGGGTCGGCCGAGGGCGCCGACACCAAGGCCTTGCGCCAGGCAGTGGTCAACTTGGTTCCGCCCCACGCGGATTTGCTTGTCGTTCCCGCCGCCGGACCCGGCTCGCAGCTAAAGGCCTTGCTCCCGCCAACAGCAGGGAAGAAAGCCCTCGGCAAAGAAGCAACTGCTTATCTTTGCCAGCAAGGCTCTTGCCAAGCCCCGACTCACGACGCCGACAAACTGCGGGCTGGATTACTGCGTGGTTGGAACCACTAGCCACCAAACAATCGCTTAATAAAGCCCCATAAACCTCGTTTGGCGGCAGGCGGTGGTTGGTCAGCGGCAGGCGAAGGGGCTGCTTCTGCCGGCTTTGCTTCTGCCGGCTTTGCTGCTGCAGGCTTCGGTACTGCCGGCTTCGGTGGCTTTTTTACGGGTCTTGCCGGGGCCGGGCCCAGACCCAATTTCTTGCGCACGGTGGCCGGCGTATCCTGGGTGGTCATGATGACTTCGCTAAGCGGGCCAGCTTCCGAGTCGCTAGCAGAGACACTCAACGAACATTCCGAGTTCAAGGAAAAAGCAATTTCGATGCTTCGACTGCCAACCGGACCAGGAGGAATGCCTCTTATGATGATGGTTCCGAGATACTCGTTCTCGTCTACCTGGGCACTGTCGCCTTGATACACCGGCACCAACATTTTCGTCTGGCCTTCGCTATGCGTTGGCAATGCGAAGATGCGCGAAATCGGTACGGCGGTTCCAGCCTTCAGCAAAGGAATGAAATCGCTGCCGGGAACCCCAAGGCCGATGGACATCGGCAATACGTCGGAAAGAACCAGGTCCTCGTCGGAATCCAGTGAGGCAGCCAACAGCGCCGCCCCTACCGCCACCGATTCGTCTGGGTGTACGCCCTTGAGCGGAGTCTTGCCGAAATGATCTTCCAACATCATCCAAATCAGCGGCATGCGAGTCTGGCCGCCAACCAACAAGATATCATCTATATCGGCCGGGCGCTTGCCCGCTTGGGCCAAGACTTCATCGCAGACATTAAGCGTGCGTTCGATCATGGGGATGCCCAACTTATCGAGCGTATCGCGCGTTACTTTGACCTGTAAATCGACTGGCTTATCATCCACGAAGCCAATAAAGGGCAAGCGAATCTCAGTTTCTTGCCGGGCGCTCAACTGTCGTTTGGCATTTTCAGCCCCCTGCAAAGTGCGTAGCAGAGCAACCCTCTCCATTTTGGGCATCTTGCCCAGCTGCAGCTGAAACTCAATGAGAACATGATCGGTCAACTGGGTATCGAAATCCACCCCGCCCAAGAAAGTATCGCCACCGGTGGCCAGCACTTGAAAGGAATTGCCCTCCAAGCGCATGAGGGAAGCATCAAAGGTGCCACCACCCAAATCGTAGACCAGCACCAGACGTTTTTTCTCTTTCCGATAGCCATAAGACAAGGCCGCGGCCGTAGGTTCGTTGAGGATCCGCTCTACGCGCAAGCCGGCCAACTGGCCGGCCCTGCGCACGGCGGAGCGCTGATTTTCGTTATAGAAAGCCGGCACGGTGATCACCGCGCGCATGATGACCTTGCCCAAGTAATCTTGGGCCACGTCCCGAATCTCGGTCAATATGTAACTTGAGACCTGCTCCAAGCTAATCACTTTTTCGTCGATTTTGACGGCTGCCTGCCCGCCCTTGCCGGCAACGATTTCATAGTGAAAGCGGTCACGAACCTGATTTACGATGGGCGATTCAAAAGGTCGCCCCACCAGGCGCTTCGATCCATACACCGTGCGGCTGGGGTTGATCTCCATCTGAGCCCTGGCTGCATCTCCGACCAACAATTCACCCATAGGGTCTAAGGCCACGATCGACGGAATGGTATTATGACCTTTGCGCGAGGGAACGATAAAGGGTTTGCCATTTTTGACCAGGGAACAACATGAATTGGTGGTGCCCAAATCGATACCCAGCACCACGCCTTTGACCGATGCCGTGTTGTCAGGATCTTTGTTTATTGACTCTGAAGTGGTTTCAGAGACCAGTTTGATCTTTTTCAGGCTATCGAGCAGTGTATCCGCGCGCCTAGCTTCGCTTGGAGCAGCTTGCTTCTTGGCCGGTCTCCCCTTGGCCATTTGCCGAAATCGGTCCAGTGATTCCTGATCCATGGAGAGCAAGCGAACCGGTGTCTCGGCCGCGCCCGCTTGGCCGGCCTCGACCCGGCCATCAGCGCGAAAAGCAACCTGGCCATCTTTAAGGCGAACCTCAAGGTCTACCAATGTGCCAGGAGCATACAGATCCGGCTTTGGCACCATGAAAATCTGGGCACCAAGCGTTTTGCCGTATCGTTTAACGAACTCCGGCAAACTTGCACAAGGCGTGCGCAGAAGAACTTTTTTAGGTCCCGCAGCCGCACTGGTGCCGGGTTTTCCCTTGTCGGTCAAGCGCAAAACCCTCCGTATTATTTCGGTATCTGAGAATAATTGTAGTATTTTTAGCGGCGCAAAGAAACTTTTTTACTCAATCAACCACGGTAGCAGGTCAGGTGGCCATCTGAGTAAATCACTTGAAAGCGCGCCGACAAATACGAACGCAAGCAATCGGCAATGCTGAATACTACTACCGGTCCCGGCGTGGATTCCAAGTCCCGGCTAAGATTTCGGTAAAATTGGACACCCCGACCCTCGGGCCTAACCGGGCGATAGAGGTAAACAAAGTTCATTCCCTTGCCCGAGGATTCCATCACATCGGCAACTTGCCATTGGACACGGTCTTGGTCGATTCCCAACCACTCTTGCAAGTGCTTACCGGCCTCTACCATTTGATGGGAGATTTCGACTTGCACACAGCGTTGGTGAGGATAGAGCTTCTGCAGCAACAATCCCTGTAAACCATTGCCGGCACCAAAATCGCCGGACACTGTCTCGGGCTGAATATAGGGGGCCGCTTTTAGAATCGGAGAGATGCCACCGGCATGACACCAATAGCCCCCGGTCTCATCAACACGCTGGCGTTCGGCCACGGTATAGGGAGCTTCATATCCATGTAAATGGCAGTATAAATTCAGAAAAGTCTCTTCTAGACGATCGCCGTTATCCCCATTTGCCGACTGCAGGAAGGCATCTTTGAGTTTTTCGTACTGAGGAAACAAACCAAATGGATCCGGAGGGGGCGGCAAGCCGGCAAACAAATTCATTAGCTTTGCCAGTCGATCTCGTTCCGCCGGATCGCGCTCATCACCGGCCAACAATTCTACCAATCTTTGGGTATTTATGGTCAGGGTGCCGTCTTTTCTTGCCAGTTGGCAATCACGAATCCCTGGTTGCAGGGGCGCAACTCGAATTTTACCGTGATTTTGCCCTCTGCTTGCTTGCCCTGCCAGGAATTCTTGTCATCTTTCACTGCTTCGAAGCTCCACGGAGAGCCAGCAAGGGTTCCCGCAGCCAACATTTTTGGCAATAGATCAGAAAAAGCAACCGTTCGGAAGGAAAAAGCGTGAGTCAGTTCCTCGTATGCCAGAACCGCTTCCGCGTCTTTTTTCTCCTCGCTAGCTTTAGAGAAGGCCTGCGCACGAGTCCCAAGATAAGAAGATAACTTTTCCTTGCTGACTCCACAGGGTCGAATCACCTGTTGCTTGTCTGAACCACCAAGAGCCAGGGCCAACTTGCCCGCCGCATCTGGGTCAAGCATGTCAAACCCCTCCCCATCGGCAACCCATTTTTCTCTCTGTTTTTCAAAGACAAAGGCCATCATTTTGGGGGCAGTTTTCTCGGTATTGCCCAGCTGCCAAACAATGGCGGCCCGCCGATCCTCACGCTCCAACTCGGCGGCAATACCAAATGAAGTGCCTTTCATTAGCTCGGCTAAAACGTCGCGCAGGGCAAATTTTTGCTGCGCCAGTCCTTTTCGCCGATCTTTTTCAACTTTCTTTTTAGCTTTCTCTGGCTTGGGAGCAACCAGCTTTGCCAAACCCGCTTTGGCGGCATCTTGAACCTCGGCATCCTGATCGCGCAAACGTTTCTTGAACTCCTCGGGCACGCCGCTGGCCTTGGCATCGATTTTGGCCAAAGACTTCAGAATTTCTGCCCTGATATTCGCCACTTGCTCCACTGCGATTTGCCGCAGTAGCCAAGGAATCATTTCTCGCGCCGTCTCTGCCATCATGCCCAGGGTGACCACGATGCCTCGCCTCAGGGTCGGATCTTTCCCCCTAAGTCCTCTTTTCATATAAGGTATCGCCGGTTTCCCAATACGAGACAGAGTTGTTTGGGCGTGCTCACGAACCGTCCAATCATCGTGCCTAAGCACATTGACCCACTCGCTGACGAGCTTGCCCTCAAATTCGGGCTCGCTGGCGCATCCTGGCGCTAATGTCAACAAAGCTACAAGCAAGAACAGAATGATAGCTGGATTCATTGGTCTCATGATTTGCCTCCTATTTGGCTGGCCCATAGTAGGAACACCCAGCTCGGAGATCAACCGAATTCTGCCCCTCTCACCACAAATACCTACATTTACACACATTTTTCTCTGATTATCTTTTTTGGCCCGAAACTCCTTCCTCAAGGTACTATAATCTTAGATAATACCTTCGTGAAAGGTATTGACACTAAGGAGCAGGGTTGAACTCCAGTGAGCACAACAAAGCGCCGGTCCTCAAATTGATGGACAGCGGACGAGGTTTTGGCAATCTCCAAATCGTCAGCGGTTTGCGGAGAAAAGACCCCGAGGCAGCCATCGCTCTCTATGAAAGATCCTCCGATCGAATCCACCGGCTGGTCTGGCGCGTTTTGGGCGCTGACGATGAGCACGACGACGTGGTGCAGCAAGTCTTCGTTCATGCGCTGGGTTCGATCGACCGTTTACGTGATCCCAACGCCCTGGATTCTTGGCTGGTGGGTATCACTCTCAACACCGTAAGAAAACTTCTGCGGGCCAGAAAACTTCGCCGTGCCTTTGGACAGCGCAAAGATCGGCCTGGCCCGACTTTCAACAAACACGATCCCGATCGTCAGCTACTGACCAGCCGTCTGTACGCTGTTGTCGAGCGCATGCGACCCGTGGATCAAATCTCCTTCACCCTGCGTTTCGTAGAAGGCTATGCACTGGGAGAGGTGGCCTGCGCCTGTGACTGTTCCTTGACCACAGTCAAACGTCGCTTGAGCCGTGCAAAAAAGATCTTCTTGAAACATGCCCAGAATGATCAGATTCTGGCCTCGTGGATCGAATCGGGGGATTCATGCAAGACCTGACCAAAACATTAGAACAGCTGGGGCGTGAAGTCGCCGGCTCCTTAGGTACCGGCCCGGATGCCGCTCGCCGCGAGGCCATGAGCCGATCCATGCGATCGGTGGCCTTCAGCGTGTTTGCACCCCGGCGCCGGAAACTTCTGGTTCCGGCCTTTGCCGCCTTGATTTTAATTCTAGTCGCAAGTCTGGCCACATTAAAATACTTGCCCAGAGCCGACGCACCCTTGTCCTTCTGGGTGGGACAAAATGCCGGCACGGGCGACTACGGAGGTTGGTTACGAGCCTCGGCCCAGGAGAACCTACCGGTTCGTTTTGAAGACGGTTCACAACTTGAGTTTCTCGAACAAAGTGACGGGCGAATCTTTGCCACCGACAGCAAGAACGTACGAATCGCCCTGGGTCAAGGAACAGTCAAGGCCCGCATTCAAAGCGGCAAGAAAAGACGCTGGACTGTCGAGGCCGGGCCCTACAGCGTCACCGCCTTGGGTACCGAGTTTTCTGTTCATTGGATAGCAGAACTGGGAATCTTTGAGGTCGAAGTCAGCTCCGGGGTGGTCTTGGTGCAAGGCCCGGATTTGGAACCACAAGGCGTTCGCATCGCCAAACATGATCGCTTGCGAATCGACCAGCAATGCAATCAAGTGCACCGGCATCTCAACACCCAGGATCAAGACATCACCATCGATAGCGAGGCAAATCAAAACCAGCCACCGGCAACCAAAACAGCGCCGGCCAGAAAGATTAGACGAAAACACCGGGCGCCCGTTGCCAGCCTGGCTCCCCGCGGCAATCAACTTAGTAAGTGGCAAGAATATTACCACAGCGGTCAATACCTGGCCGCCGTCCAGGCAGCCGAACAATACGGCTTGACCGCCATTTTGAACGAAGCCGATAGCACAGATTTGTGGCAACTAGCCGATGCGGCCCGCTTCGCCCGCCGCGGACCGGTGGCCCGGCA
This sequence comes from Deltaproteobacteria bacterium, assembly GCA_030591445.1. GTDB lineage: Bacteria > Myxococcota > B64-G9 > B64-G9 > B64-G9 > JAUVBB01. Next base: position 25,505 of record JAUVBB010000006.1, read on the forward strand.
AGCCTTGCTCTCTATCCGCAAACGCTTCGGCGGCTCTTGGCGATCAAAAGTAGCGGCTTTCTTGTTGGGTCGAGTGGCCATCGAATTCGCGCAGGATGCCATTGCCGCCGCCGACTGGTTCAAAACCTATCTTCGCGAAGATCCAAGCGGTTCCCTTGCCGAAGAGGCGCTGGGCCGCCTGATTGATGCCTGTCAAAAAGCCAACCGCGCCCACGAAGCCAGCCAATCCGCCCAGAAATATTTGCGCCTTTATCCGGACGGACTCTTCAGCACTCTTGCCCGATCGGTCCTAGATCAGTAGACTGTAGCTCTGGGCAGCGACTGCCCCAGCCATCGTGCAAAAAGACGATGGCGCGGAGGGTTGCATATTTGTCTCCGTCCCAAAACTTCGTTTTGGTATGGAGACCGGGATTTGGCTTAATGTTTTTCGCTGGCAAAAATTTCTGTTTTTGTGGAAATCGATGCTTTTTGGACGGGAACTACTTTGTTTCAGTTGGTCTGGATAATCGCGGCTGCGCATTTCTTATTGGCCGAAGGAGCCACGCCCGAGGTGACCCGGCTCCGATCCGTCTTGTTGGTCAGTATGCAGGAGAGCTTTGCCGAAAGCGCTTGGCCAGAAGTGGAGGAGGCCGTTCGCGCCGAGTTCGATGCTTTGTCGGTCCCGGTCGATCTTATCCAAGGCCGTAAGATTGACCCAGTTGAGCGTCGAGACGAGCTCGCCGATCTGGCCCGGCAGCGTCAAGCCGCTTGCGCGATTCGCATCATCCGAACCGCCCAGACGCAAGGAGGGCTGGTCGAAATCTGGATCGCTGACCGTAGTTCCGGTCAAACTGATTTCTGGCAATTGCATCTGGAGAAAAGCTCCGACCCGCAAGAGACCGCAGCCGTGGCCGCCTTACGCACCGTCGAAGCGCACCGCTTCGGCACGCTGGGGCTGGGCCTTGCCCGCCCGGTCCTAGTCGAGGCGCCCCCGCCGCCGGTCACGCCCCCCACTCCACCACTGCCATCGCCATCACGGGTATGGGGTCTGCAACTCGGCACCGGATTGCTGGCATCGCCGGGCCTAGATGGCAGCTTGTTGGGCTTTCATATGGGCGTTCGTTGGGAAGCGCTCTCTCATATCACCTTTGAACTCGACAGCGCCTTGACCATGCGAGGTAAGGATATCGAAGATGCCCAGAACGCCGCCACCTTTCATTTGGCCGCGGCACGCGCCTGGGTTCTTTGGGAGATAAGACCGCAGGGCCTGCTGCGGCCGGCTATTGGCGTGGGCGGGGGCGTTGTTGTGCCCTGGACGCGCGGCATTCGATCCCCAGACCTGCAAAATCAATCTGATCGCAACTTGCTTGCTTACCTGGGTGCCAACGCGCAGCTTGGTTTTGTGTTTTCCCGGTATCTGGGATTGCGCCTGGTGGCCAAGACCGGCATCCTGCTGCCCGAGGCTGAAATATGGTTCGGCGATCACAAGGTTGCGCGCGTTGGTCGGCCTTTGTTTGAGGGCTTTGCCCATTTGGAAGTGAGATTGCCATGAAGAAGCCAGGCACCCCCGCTGTTTTTTGGCTATGTGCCTTTTTCGTTTTTTCGGCCCTTGGCTGCAACGGAGAGCTCAGACCTCTGGTCGATGACGATCCGGACGACGGAGCTTGCGCGGGCGTGCTTTGCTCAGGTCACGGTACCTGCAAATTGTCGGTAGTCGATACCGCCATCTGCGAATGTGAGGATGGCTACCATCAGGAAAACGACATCGAATGTATTGTTGACACCGAGCCCATCCCGGAAATCTGTTCTGAAGACGGCTGGTGTGTGCAGCCGGTCGAGGGAGTAACCCAGACTCTGCGCGCCCTCTGGGGTTCGTCGGCGAGCAATGTCTGGGCAGTCGGCGACGAAGGACCCATCATTCACTGGAATGGCAATACTTGGACTGTTCAAAACAGTGGTACCGGGGCCAGGCTATGGGACATTTGGGGCGCGGCCGCCAACGATGTGTGGGCGGTGGGCCGCTGGGGCACCATAATCCACTACGATGGAGTCTCCTGGACCTCGGCGCGCAACGACACCAACGGCACCTTTCGCTCGATCTGGGGCACCACCCATAACGATGTCTGGAGCTTCCCCATCTTCCCCGCCAATTTGGACAAGGGGCTTCCTTGTACCCACTCCGGATTTCACTGGGACGGTGCCGACTGGACCGAAGCCTGGTCGATTCCTTCTTGCGTCAGCATTCTTAATGCCTGGGGCGCAAGCGCCGATGATGCCTGGGCCATCGGCTGTAATATCGCCCCCGACGGCTTTTGTACTTCGGGTGTTTTGCTGCGCTTGACCGCCGAGGGTTGGACCACCTTGCCCGCCCCTGATTCGCATAGCTTGCTCACCGGCCTCTGGGGAACCGCCGGCGACGATTTATGGAGCGTGGGCTGCGTAGCCGACGATAAAGGCTACTGTCTCTGGGGAACCGTTATTCATTATAACGGCTCCCACTGGACGCGGCAGCTCACCGACGGAGTAGTGCCCCCGCTGCTGGGTGCCTGGGCAGCTGTTGACGAAGGCATTTGGGCCGTGGGCGTTGATCAAACCATCATCAATCGTACCGGCGACTCCTGGTGGCTATTCGACTCGCCCGTCGAGAAAGATGCCGATGCCCTGGTGCGGCCTGGCCTTCTGGATGTCTGGGGCATCGAAGACCATGTCTGGGCCGTGGGCGAAAAGGGAATCGTTCTCCACAGCCAACGCTAAACCCGGGATTACAATCAAAGACACTTGCGGTTTTCGACGCCAATTGGTAGCTTGATCGTTGCTGGCCGTAGCAAGGGGGGTATGGAAGATGGGCGAATCTAAAGATCTGGTAAGAAAAGTCCGCGAACTCGAACGGGAAAACGAGCGTCTGGCCGAGCGTTCCGAAGATCTCATGCTGCTGGGGCTGGTCTCTGAGTTGATACAGGGGTTGGAAAGCGAAGCCGACATCTTGGAATCGACTTTGAAGCGGGTGTCCATCATCAAAACGCTGCCTGTTGCCGCCTGCGGCTTCGTGCGCGACGAAGAAATACAACTGTTGCACTCGTTCGACTCCGGGGTGGAAGAAACTTCTTTTAGCAAAGAGATTCATCCGCCCGATGTCATTTTCGACAAGCTCACCGCGGGCGCATGTGTGTCGCTCAAAGAGGACGCAGCCACAGTGGCCGGTCATTTCTGGCCTTCGGCTTATCAGTTCACTGCCATATTAACCCTGCCGTTTGAAACTCGTAAGATACGTCGCGGCTTGTTTTTATTTGGGGACACCCATGCATCGTACCGTCTGCCCGCGTTATCTTTGACCTTGCAACGTTTGGTAGAGATGGTCACTTCTCGACTCGACAACCTGGCCTTGCTCGACGAATTAAAAGAAGTGAATATTTCTCAGGATCAAAAAGTTGCCCGGCGCACCCGAGAACTGACCGACTTGAATCGGGAGCTGCTGGCTGAAATCGCCAACCGGAAAAGAGCAGAAGAAGCCGAACACCTTTGCGCCCACATCTTCAAGAACGCGGAATGGGGCGTAGCGGCTTGCAGTATCGCCGGCAGGCAAATCATGCAAGCCAACCCGGCTTTGGTCAAAATGCTGGGCCTGGCCGAGGCCGATATCACCGGGACCCTACTCCTACAACTTTGCGCGGAGCCACAGCGCGCCGAGCTAGAGCGGCATCTGCTCACCGCGGAACAAACCGGTCAGTGTTCTTTGCAGACGCAGCTGAAGCGCAAAGACAATAGTACTTTCCCGGCCCTGATGTCGGTGACCTTAATCGAAGAAGAAGATTTTCCCCGCCCGTTTTTCGCGGTCAACATACAAGATCTAAGCGAACGGGTATTTCTGGAAGACCAGCTCTTGCAGGCCCAAAAAATGGAATCTATTGGCAGGCTGGCCGGCGGGGTTGCCCATGACTTTAACAATTTTCTCTCGGGCATTATCGGTTACAGTGATCTCATCTTGCTAGAATTACCGCCGGGACACGCCATGAGAAAGAAGGCTGAGTTCATTCTTGATTCTGCCCAAAAAGCAGCCGCGCTCACCCGCCAACTCCTGGCCTTCAGTCGCAAGCAAGTCATGCGCATGGAACCCTTGCAACTAGACAGCATCGTCGAGCATATGGCCGGCATGCTCAGCCGGATCATCGGCGAAGATATCGAGTTGGTCATTGATACCGACACCCCCACGGCAGCCATCCTGGCCGACAAAGGTCAGCTGGAACAAATCCTGATGAACCTGGCGGTAAACGCGCGTGATGCCATGCCCGATGGTGGGCAACTCCAGATCGCAATCGATAATGTCAAAGGCAAAACGGAACCCGCGCAAACTGAAATCACGGATTCTTCCGGATCTTTTGTCGAACTACGCGTCTCCGACACCGGCACTGGAATGAGTCGGGAAGTACAAGAAAAGGCACTTGAACCCTTCTTTACCACCAAGCGCCAAGAAGAAGGAACGGGTCTCGGCCTGTCCACTGTCTATGGCATCGTGCAACAACATAAGGCACAGATCGATTTCACCAGTGAACCCGGCCACGGAACGACCTTCCGCATCTATTTCCCCGTCACCAACGGCTCTGCCCAGATACCCGAGGCACCCGACCGGGTTGCGCTACCCCGCGGCAACGAATCAATCTTGCTGGTAGATGACAGCCTGCTCTTGCGCCGCTTAGCCGCCGATATCCTGTCCCCGCTTGGATACCAGGTCTCCGAGGCCGCTTCGGGTCAAGAAGCATTAGAATCTCTGGCGGTCACCGACCGGGCCGTCGACTTGATTCTCTCTGATGTAATCATGCCCGGGCTAAAAGGCAGTCAACTGGTCGAAGCCTTGCGATCCCGCCAACCCGAGATCTCTATCGTCCTCATGTCCGGTTATCCCAAGGATCACGAATCCATCCAGCAAGCCCGGGCCTTGGTGTCCGATTATATTCAAAAACCGCTTACGCCGAAGGAATTGGCCGAAACGGTACGCAAGGTGCTAGACGCTTAATCTACCGGCTTGAATAGTGCGGTAACGTGTTCTTTTTGGAATCCAGACCACACATGCATGATTTTCTGCTCGCTGCTCACAATAAAGGTAGCCGGTAGCCGAAAACCCTCTTTGTCTTTGACCCCGTAGCGCTTGGCCGCAATTTGGTACATGTCCAGCACCATCACTGCCTTCAGGCCCAGGTCAGCCACGTGAGCCCTGGAAGCCAATTCCTCTTGCCGATCGTCGGCCAGCACAATCAGAATCACGGTTGTCCGATTGTCCGGGTACTGATCCTGCAATTTTTTTAGCAAGCGAAGCTCCGCCATGCATGGTTTGCATTGCATGGAGAAGAAGGTAATCAACACCTTCGAAGGCTCTTCTGTTTTGCGTTTATTCTCGGCCAGAACCATGGCCAGAGAGACAAACTTGCCTTCGATATCCCTGAGCTTAAAGTTAGGAGCCTCTTGGCCCACCGAAAGCGAATTGGCTTGTGCCTTAGCGCCAACCAGCACCAAGAACATAGAACAAATAAACAAGCCGACGAAAGTTTTTTGTAATTTTTCACTCATGGCACTCTCTTCTAGCCGAGAATCGCAGCCGTTTCAAGATAAACCATGCGGACAGTCATCTCGGTTTCACTTGAAAGATGGGCGGTTATAGAGTAGCGTTTTCGGGCAGAAAACAACCAATTGGGAGGCCGACATGTGCAGGATGTTGGGAGCTATTTGCAACGACGAAGATCTGCTTTCCTGCGCCATTGAGGAAGTCAAAGATTCTCTCCGCTGCGAAGATGGCGAGACCCACGACGGCATCGGCGTCGGGTTTTATAGTCAAGATGATGCCCTGCTAACCAAAAAACCCAGCGCCAAGGTTGCCGAAATTGATTTCGTCAGTCTGGTCGAGGGCATCGTATCCAATGTACTCATGGTGCATATCCGCAAGGCCACGGTAGGGGTTTGGAAAGACATCAACACCCATCCCTTCCGGTTCCGCAAATGGCTTTTCGCCCACGTGGGCCACTTGCCGCAGTTGGAAAAAAACAAGGAGGCCCTTCTGGCTGATATGCCTCCTTTCCTGGCCCGCGATATCAAGGGTGATACCGACAGTGAGTTGGCCTTCCACGTCTTCCTAAACGTGATCTTCAAGCATGGCAAAATCAACGATCTCTCCATGGAGGTTGGCCTGCTCGACGAGTACTTGCGCGAAACCGTGGCGATCATCAATCAACAGCACGAAGAAGCCAAACGCCCCGAGTTAGCCATACTGGTGACCAACGGCGAGGTCATGTCGGCGGCCAGCCAGGGAATCGCCATGCACTACTCCCTGCGCGAGGGCATCCTGGAATGCCCGCGCTGCGAAAAAAGTGACCAACAAAAGCACATTCACGGTCGATTCAAAGGCGTGATGGTAGGTGCCGCTATGTCAAATCCCGGTCATCAGTGGCGGGAAGTGGCCGACGGCAGCCTATTGCACATTTCGAAAGATTTGGAACTCAAAGTTCAGCAGTTGTAACTGCGTATCCAAGAGGGAAACCATGACCACACGCAAGGTGCTGGTCATCGACGACAGTCCAACGATTCACAAGGTCATTGCCCACACGCTAAAACCGCTTGGCTACGAAGTGGAATATGTGTTGGATGGCAAGCTGGGTCTCTCCAAAGCCAAGGAGAATCTTCCCGATCTGGTGTTGTTGGACTTCATGATGCCAGGCATGAACGGTTACCAAGTCAGCAAAGCCATGGGTCAAGATGAATCGCTCGCGGGCATCCCCATCGTCTTGATGTCGGCCAAGGGAGAGATGATTGGGGAGAAGTTGGTCAAGACCATGGGCATCGTGGATTTCATCACCAAACCCTTCTCTCCCGACGCACTCGCCACCCTTACCCAGCACGTCCTGGAAAAGTACGGGCAAGGAAAATCCGACCAGCCAGCCGAAGGGGAACCGCTCATGCCGGTTGGCGAGCGCGCACCCGAGGACGCCCCAACTTCGGCCGACCTCTCCGATCCACGTGGCCGGCCGGCCATTCGAGGGAATCTGGGCATGATTCCAGCGGGCGAGCTGTTTCAACTGCTCAAATTCAAAGATCACACGGGCATTCTCCACCTGGCTCGCGGCCAAGCTCATTTGGAGGTTTACATCCGCGAAGGCCTCATCACCTTCGCCTGGGCCCGGCGCATGGAAGAGGAATTCTTGCTGGGTCGGTTCCTGGTCGAATCAGACGCCATTTCTGTCCATGATCTAGAGTTGTTCCTGCAGAGCCGCCGCGGCGGCAACAAACTCCTGGGCGAGCAACTCAGAAAATTGGGCCACGTCACCGCCGAGCAGCTCGGGGTCGCCCTCAAGCACCAGACCGAGGCGCTACTCTTTGAGGTATTGCGCTGGGGCGAGGGCGCCTTCGCATTCTATGTGACCGAAAATCCTCCCCCCGAGGCCCGGGAGGCAAATTTACGGCTCCCCATTGATTCCATCCTGATGGAGGGTTTTCGCCGGGTCGACGTGTGGGGCATGATTGAGAAAGAGATCCATGATTTCGACATGGTGTTGGCCCCCAGTCGTGACAGCACGGGAGTGAGAAAGCAAATCTCACTCAAGCCCGATGAAGAGCGCATTCTTTTATTGGTCAATGGCCTTCGCAGCATCAAGGAAATCATTCAGACCAGCCGGAGGAGTTCGTTCGATGTGTGTAAAGTACTCTATCGTTTGCTGTCAAGCAGGTTTATCCGGAAACGTTCTTTGCAAAACACAACTTCGGTGGAGTCCGCGTGAAGATTTGCATTCATCCCGAACCATAAAGGAACTGGTCCATGAACGAAGCTGACAACGTGGATCCTGAAAGCACACCGGCCACAGAGAGCCAGGCAGAATCAGGCTCGGCCGATTCCTTCCCATCCGCCGGGGAGAATAGAATCCGTCCCGGCCTCAAAGCCATGGCGGGAAAACTGTTTCTGGGTCTGCTGGCGGTGGGCCTTTTGCCCAAGCTGCTGGCGCTGTTGCTGATTTGGCCGCAGTTGGAACACTCTCGGCAGTCCCACGAAGATTGGACCAGGGCCTACCAGCAGCTCCAGACCCAGGTCACCGGCTTGGAGACAGCCCTCAAAACAAGTGGCGAGCAACAAGCGCAATTTACGGCAGAAAAAGATCTGCTGCACAAAGAACGTTCCTGGTTGCGCGATCGCGAAAAACTGGTTGGTGGTCTCGCCGGTTTGGTCAGAGACAAGCCTGCCGAGGAAATAGCTGCCAGCGCGGAAATAAAAAAGCTGCTTAGGACTCCAGGTGGTTTTTTATTGGCGGCCTTGGTTGATCCCGCCGCCAAATCCATTGTTCGCAGCAAAACCAAAAAAGCCCCCGCAAACCACAAACAACTCATCGCCGAACTCAAGACAAAGTTCACCAGCATGAAATCCGCCACGGCGGTCAGCGCCGACAGTTGGAGTTGGGTCAAATTGCCGGGAAGCAGTCTTTATGCCGCCTTTCGGGCACCCGCGTGGGAACAGAGCGCAAGCAAGAGCCAGCAAGATCTTGGCCCGGCCATAAGCGCGAAAGATGGGGCGCCAAACAACGCGACCAGCAATTCATTTTCCGACCGCCTAGTCCTGCTATCGATCGTATTGCCACTGTTGGTCTTGATTCTGTCCTTTATCGCCTTTTCTTTCTTTCGGAAAAAATTGCTCCACCCGCTGGCGCAAGTAACCGGCTTCGCTCGCCAGGTCTTGGATGATCCCAACCGCACGAACCCTGACGACCTCGCGGCCGCAGGCCTGCTCGAAGACCTATCCGCATCCTTGGCGCGGCTAAACACGCGCATGCAGCGCATGCATGAGCAAGACAAAGCCACCATTGAGAGGCATTTCCAAATCAGCGACTTGCTTCAGGTATTGTCACGCACGGCCACCGGCGATCTAAGCGTTCGGGCAGAGACAAAACACGGCGAGTGCGAGGAACTGGCACTGTCATTTAATCGTTTTCTGGATCAGCACGGCGAACGATTTCAAGCCTTGCACCAGGCCGGCCATCAGTTGCAGGCCGCCTCAAAACGGCTCCAGGTTCTGGCCCAAAAAACCGCTGGCGCTTTGCATGGCTCCGTTACCGAGAAACCTGCCGACTACAGTGTCCTGGGTGATTTTTTAGGCTCTGAAATCGATCAACTCTGTAATCAATCCATGGAAATGGCTGCCGGCTTTGAGCCCAATGCATTACCCAGTTGGACCGCCCATGATGGCGAACAGATGTTGGCCAGCCTTGAAACCATTGAGGCGTCCCTTCTTTTACTTTCTCAGCGAACAAACCAACTACACAAGACCGCCGAACGCTTTTCCGCTTTGCACCGCGACGCCGAGGTTTTTAGTACCAATCTGGCAATTGCCGCTGAGGCACGATCGCAAATCAGCCTCGATCGCCTGGTACACGAATCCCGTACTCTTTCCCAAACCATCACCCGATTGGCCCAATCCACCAGGGACGATCTGGAGCGAATCGGTCAATCCGGTGAGCAATTGCAAAACACAACGCATACGGCCGCCGACAGCGGCAAACGTTGCTTGTCTGCTTTGACTACCTGGGAAGAACTTCGTCTCGGTCTCGAACAAAACCGTTCCGCTCTGACCAACCAAATGCAAAGAATACGCCCGGCAACTCTTTCCTTGGGCAACGATGTTCGACGCTTGATTTCAGAATTAGACCAGGCGCGCCAAACGCTATTGAGCAAACAAGAGACGGTTCAGGCATTGGGCGAATCGGCAAGCGCCATGTCCGCAAGCACGGAGGAAATCCTTCGCGTTTTGAAAATCGTCGGGGCCAGTGATTCCATCCCACCGGCGCCAACGCGAGGTCTGGCTGAAACCCAACTGGCACTTGAGAGTTCCTTGCGCAATCTCGTCGACCTGGCCAGCGATGATGGGATAGAAATTCTATCCGACGATGCCAGCGCGATTCTGGAACAAATCCGCCAGGAGGCAACCGAAGCCAAGGAACGGGTATTGGCTGCCGTGCAAAGGAAAAACCAGCGTCAGCATCCTCCGGCGGAGCCACGTGCATGATGCCCACAACCGCCTGCGACACTCGCATTCTACAATCACTGACCGAGGAAATATCCCAAACTATTTCCTGGCTAGCCGAATCAGAAGCCACGCCCGCACAGAAGCAAATCCGCGATCGCATCCGCACTTTACGCGAGGCAGCCACTGTCGCGGGCCTAAGTTCAGTCGAAGCAGCCCTGGACAAACTCGACCGCAGCCTGGCGCTTTCCGGCGGTTTGGGGCCTGACGACACATCCCAAGACGCCAGCAATATCCTCGGTCAACTACTGGGCATGAACAGCCTGTTGGCGAGTTGCCTGGAAGAAAAAGAGCTGGGTTGTTTTCATTCCCTCAAAAACATAGAGCAAGGTTTGGATCAGATTTCCACGACTTTGTCTTCTTCCATGGCCCGTCTGGACAAAAAACGGCAACTGATCGACGACTGCTCCTCGGCCGCTTCTGTGCTTGAACGCGTTACCCTCCTGGCCCAACTCGAACGGGAAATCAGCGAAGAGTTCGAGCGTCAACAAAATTGCTGGCAGCAAACCACCAGCTGCCGTTCCCATCTCGATGACTCGATGAGCCACTTGGCCCGCGAGCTCGCCGGCCTGCATACCCTTTCTCTTTCGCCAGCCTTGGGCGGGATACAAAGTCATGTCCGCCGACTGAGCCGCAACGAAGGCAAACCGGTTTCCCTGATTCATCGCTGCGCGGAAATCAGACTTTCCGCCCACCAAACCGACCTGGTAACCCGCGTGTTGCTTTATCTGGTTGACCAGGCTCTGCTCGACGGAATCGAAGATCCGCAACAGCGACGCAGCGCCGGTAAGACGATGGTGGGCAGCCTACGGATTACGGGCAAATCCTCGCAAGGCTTGACCGAACTGTACATGGAAGACGATGGTGAGAGTGGCCGCGACTCACTGCCGGTGCCCAACTCCATTCGCCAAGCCCTTTCCGGCTTGCGCGGTCGACTGGTTCAAATGCCGCCGCCAAGCAGCGGCCAACTCACCATGCTGCAGTTTCCCACCTGGCGTAATTCTCTCGAGGTCATTCCAGCCGAAGCTGCCAGTGGCCCCGTCCTGATTCCGATCGACACTGTGGCCGAGGTTTATGGCGAAGGCCAAGTCCCGAATCATGAACTGCCTATGGTTTCAACCGCGCGGCGGGTCACCGATCAGGCCACCCATACCGGCGGGATTGTCTTTTCCGTGGGTCAGTGGCAAGGTCTGCTGGCGGCCACCAATATTAGTACGCCAGTGCGAATCATTTGTACCCCCGGCCAGGACGATGATCCGCCTTGGGTCATCGGTTGGGGGGAGCACGCTACCGAAAAGCTACCGATTCTCCATCCATTGCTTTTTGCCGATATGAGCGAAGGTCATATTTGCTTGCACCCTACCACCTCCGGAATTTGGGGGGAATCATGATGGCTCGTATTCTGATTGTATTTTCCATTTCGTTTACCTTTGCTTCGGCAGCGCCGGCTTGGGGGCAACAAGACCGCGTCCAGTGGATGGCCACAAAACTGCTGCAGGGTGAAAATATCCGCAATTACGAGTTGGCCTTGGGTCAGTTCGTCAAGCAATCCGATCCCAGGGTTCTTCCTTTCCTGCTAAAAATGACGGAGCAAGATAGGGTCCAACTGCTGGCCGAGACGGCCGGTGTCTTATGGATATATGACAACAAGGAAGTTCGCCAACGCTTGGTGGCCCTGACCCAGAACCCTGAAGCGGAAGTCCGGGTGGAAGCCGCCAAGTCCTTGTGCTTGATGAAATACGACGCCTACCTGGATGTAATTCAAACGGCACTTTCCGACCAACAGACTGTCGTGCGGGTGCGGGCCTATCGGGCACTTTCAAAAATCAAAGGAGAACGCGCCCTGGCCATGCTGATGAAACAGCGGCCGGCCCGCAAAGTCATCGACCGAATTTGGAACGCCTATGCTTTGCATCAACTCCAAGAACAGCCAACCGCCCAACTTACTTTTCTGTCAGAGAAGCTGCTTTCTCTCCCCGCCGCCTACCACCGCATCACCAATGGAAATCCTAGCGAAAAGAACTTGGATCGAGCGGCCAAATTGGCAAGCCCGGGGGCTTCCATGCGACAGCAGGCCGCTTTGGCTTTGTCCCGAATTGGCTCCGATCCAGCTCTGAAGCTACTGGTCCAGGCCACTGGCGACTTGGCACTTGCCGATGAGAGAAATGGACCCAGAAATCTTCTCCGCCGGCACGGGCCGGCAGCTGCGCGCGCTCTGTCTGCCGGCCTGCAAGACGATTCGACCATGGTGCGTCTCGGCAGTGCCGAGACCATAGCCCGCCTGCGTAGCCCTGGGGAGGCCGCGCAAAATACGCTCAAAAAAACACTGGGCGCCTGTTTGGCCGATGATGCCGGTCTGGTCAGACAGGCCTGCGCTCGGGCTATCGCCGCGCTTGATTTGTCATCACTGGCCGGGCGCTTGTTGCAAACCATGAAGCAACCAGACCCGGATACCCGCCGGGCAGCCGCCGAGGCCTTGGGCCATTTGGCACTAGCCAAAACGGCCCCTCCCCTCATCTTGCATTTGACGCACGAGACTCATCGCGGGGTTATTCGCAGTATCTATCGTTCTTTGGCCGCCATCGGCGCCCCTGACTCGGCAGCTCCCCTGTTCGCTCGTTTGCGTCAGTTGATCGGCAAGAACCATCAAGGCACCAAAATAAAAGAAGAAATCAACTTATGTGTCCGGGCCATCGGCGCCAGTGGAGAAGATGCAGCAGAAAAAACATTGCGTATGCTGCCGTCTGCCAATGACGAACAACGAAAAATTTTCATGGAGATCCTGGCTCACTCTGGCAGTCGTCAAGGCATGGAATTTTTTCTGGACCGGCTCCGTGAGGCACCACCGGAAGCAGATGGTCCGGAAGTCCGTTTCTTTAGTTCCCTCGATGCCAATATGGCAGACGAATTGGAAAGATTGATCCAATCAGAAAGTGCCATGTGGATTCGCATCATTCTGGCCCGCGCGCTTTTTGGCATGGGCAAATCACATTATGCGCGCGGTATTTCCTGGGGATTGCGAAACGAAGATCCCTATCTGCAAAAACTGGCGGCCGCGGTATCCGTCGATGTGGACATTCCCGGTATCGTAAACGAGCTTAGCAATCTCATGAATCAAGGGCCCCAGACCGCCTACTTCGCCGCCCGCGCCTTGCTGGCCTCCGCCGACCCCGATGCTATCAGCAGTTTCCTTTCGAACATTTCCCGGACCAGTCTCCGCAACCGAAATCCCCTGCCATTGAAAGCCTTTTGGGACGCGGAGCCCTCGGCCGCCCATCCTTTCAGCAAAGAGGTGGACGGCGATCGCGTCTGGGTTGTCTTTGCCGACAACCGGCTAGGTCGACCCATGGACTTATTCCTCACCTGGTCTGTTGACGGCCGCATCTGGAAAGAGCCGATATATACCGGCTTGACCAGCTTTGCCAGCCTGGACGGCACAATCGCCCCGCCTACTTTTTCACTGAAGGTTCGCGAACGAGCCTTCACCATTGCCCTTACGCGCACCTTCGCCCGCTCGGTCAACGCCAAAGCGCCTCGATTCAAAAACGTGCAACGAGTACACCGATTCAAGCTGAAAGACTTCTTCAAAGATCGAGACTCAGATGGCCTGAATGATTTTGAAGAAGAATCGATATTTACCCGGGTGGGCTACGCAGACACAGATCGAGACGGCCTCGATGACGGCAAAGACAAGAATCCGCTAGCCAAGCCCGCCGCCAAGCAACGCAATATTGATATTCTGCCCCTCTTGGCCTTCTCCTATGCCACCCTGGTCGCCGAAATATTACCCCGCGACCTGCGCCTGCTGGTGGTCATGCGCGTTGCCGACCAACGTCCCCCACCCGAACTACCCACCTTTCCCGGCTTGGTCTTGCACCTCGATGCCGAGCAGGTGCGCTCCCTTTGGAAATCCAGCGGTGGCGGCTTTCCCCGCATCCGCTTTCTCCCGCCCCGCATTACCCACAACGGCGAAAGGGCCATCCAAGCCTTCAGAGTTATCAGCGACTTTAATGATCAGGAAACTTTTCAAGTCTCTTTCGTGAAGAAAAATCAACAGTGGACCATCGAAGGTCTTCAACGCTAAGACCCGGGGGCAAGCGCCGTGGAAACACTGGCTATCGTCAACCCACGTAGTTCCAACGGCCGAACCGGCAAGCAATGGCAATCCATTCGACGTGAGTTGCTAGGCATCGTCGGCCTCTGCCAGGAAGTCCATACCGAAGGCCGCGGACACGCCACCGAACTGGCCCGCCAAGCCCTGCTTTCCGGAGTGGATCGGGTGCTGTCCGTAGGCGGCGATGGCACCCACAATGAAATCGTCAACGGCTTCTTCGACGGCTCGGCACCCTGTAAACCAGACGCCATCTTGGGAATTGTGCCCTCCGGAACCGGCGGTGACTTCCGCCGCACTTTAGGAATAGCCTCCGGCAAGAAAACCTGGCAAGAAGTTTTGGCCCAAGAGCACAGTATCCCGGTAGATGTCGGCATTCTACAATACCAAGCCGCCGACGGCAGCAGCCAAGAATCGAAATTCCTCAACATCACCAGCTTCGGTCTGGGCGGCCTGGTCGATCAAAAAGTAAATCAATCCACCAAAATCTTAGGCGGAAAAGTCTCCTTCATCATCGGCACGCTCAAAGCCCTGGCCCGCTACCGCAATCAGCCCATCCGCCTTCGGGTCTACCAAGCCGACGATTCTCTGGTGCTAGACCAATCCCTGGCCATTTCCAACGTAGCCGTTGCCAACGGCCAATATTTCGGCGGCGGCATGTGGGTCGCCCCCAAAGCCAAAATCGACGACGGCCTGTTTGACGTCATCATCATGGGCGACCTGAGCAAGTCCGATGTAATCTTCAAAATGCAAAAGATCTACAAAGGCAAACACCTGGAAATCCCCAAGGTCAGCTCGCTACGCGGCAGCCGCATCGAAGCCGACTCCGACCAAGAAGTCCTTATCGACATGGACGGCGAACAACCCGGCCGCCTCCCCCTCCGCATCGGCATCCTGCCCCAAGCCATCCGCTTGCAGGTAGCAAAATGAGAGTTCTGCTTCTGGCCGTCATTTTAATCTGCAGCTCTTTTACCGATCTCAATGAAGCCCTTGCTGGTCCCGAAGAACCCCAGCCGCAGTACCATAAATCTTTTCACCTGAAGCCCAAGATAGACACCAATACAGTAGTGTTTGGACTCGAGTACGTCCACCTGCTGAAAAATGACATAGCCTTGGTGGTAAACCCTCAGTACTACACATTACTCGGCAATAGCGTGAAAGTTTCAGAGATCCCAGATACGAACATCTATGAAGACTACGACGGAACCGGTTATGGGATATTGGTCGGCGGCCGCTATTTTCTCACTGAAAATACGAACTTATCCGGTATTTACTTGCAAGTACACGGAAGCGTGGACCTCTTCGATGCCAAAATAAAATACAACGGAGATTGCATGGGCCTTTCCTTCCAAGTAGGGACAGAAATCGGTGCCGTCTATCACAGCCCTTGGGGCATTGGCGCTTCCCTGGTTGCGGGCATTGGTTTGCGACACAACACCCTGTGCAGTGAAGCCATAGAATCTCTCACTACCGTAGATCCCCATTTTGGACTGAGCTTTGGTTACGGCTTCTAGATGGAAAGAACGGAATCTTCTTTCCAAACGTGCTTAATGGATTCGTGAGAAGCAACTCATTATTCTGCAAAAACGTTCTAAACAAACAAGTCATTCCCGAAACGTTTCTGTCGGGAACCCAG
>JAUVBB010000451.1 GCA_030591445.1 Deltaproteobacteria bacterium
ATGCCACCAGTGAAGAACCAGAGTTGGCCGAAGTCGTTGAGATAAGGGCCGAACGTCTGAGTCAGGCTTCGCCTTTGCCGTCGTCATTGGTCACGGTAATCGATATCGAAGACCTGGGTCCCGGCCTGGTAACCACCGCAACCATTGCCAGGGCGGCTCCATCGGTACGTTTGCGGGAGTTTGGCGGGCCCGGTCAGATGGTCACCATCGGTCTGCGCGGGGCGGCGGCTCATCAAACCTTGGTACAGATTGATGGCGTGCCTATCCCCGATGCCACTGGCATGGGAGTCGACTTGGCCGCTTTGCCGGCGGATCTGTTTGGCAAGGTGGAGGTATTGCGCGGGGCCGCATCCATGCAGTCTGGCTCGGGCGCGCTGGGCGGCGTGATCAATCTGCTCACCCCGGTAGACCTGGGCTCCGGTTTTCACGGCCGCCTGAGCGCGGGATCCCACGGAACCTGGAAGGGTAATCTGGGGACGTCATTTTCCGCCGGTCAGAGCCAGGTGCTTTTGTTGGCCTCCGGCTTGCGTTCGACCGGTGATTTTTCCTTTGCCTCCAACAACAACACTCCCTACAACCCCTACGATGATCAGGTCTTGCGCCGGCATAACAACGATGTGTTGCGCGGGGCCTGGCTGGTCAAAACCACCAGCCGTCTTGGTGATTCCCAGCTGCGTTTTACCCACCAAGGAGTGGTTTTTGAGCGTGGGGTAGCGGGCCTGCTGGGGTTCACGGCCCGGCAGGCACGTGAGTCAAACTGGTCCGGATTGTTGGATCTGCGCAACCGATGGCTGTTTGGGCAAGGGAGCCTGGAAATCGGAGCCAATCTCCTGGCCACCGGCCGCGGCTTTTCCGATCCGCTGGGCGAGCTTACCGGGGTGCCCATCGACAATCATCAGGAGGAAAGGGTGGTGGAGGCTTTTGCCACCGGCATCAAGTCCCTGGGGCAGAATTTGTTAATCCAGGCGGGCTTGAACCTTCGCCAAGATGAACTACGCTCGGACAAATTCGGCGAGCCCCGAAGACAAGAAGCCCGCGCGCGAATCGGTGCGGAATGGACCGTGTTTGATGGGCAGCTTACTTTTGCCCCTTGGCTGGGTCTGGGGATGTTTAGCGGGGAAAGTCTACAGTGGGCACCGGCATTGGGCGCCAGATGGCGAATCGATCCCTCCCTGACCTTGCGCGCCAATCTCACCCGGGCCTATCGCGTGCCCGGATTCAATGAATTGTATCTGAATGCCGGACAGGCAGTGGGCAATCCCGAGCTTTCGGCCGAGACTGCCTGGTCGGCCGATACCGGCATTAGCTGGCGGCCGCGGAAGAAGTGGAAGCTCAGCATGGCCGGTTTCTTCGGATCGTATCAGAATCTAATCGTGTTTCGCGCGGTGTCGAATTATCGCTTCATGCCCCTGAATGTGGGAGCGGCCAAGATGGCCGGCCTTGAGTTGGAGTTCAGCGGCCGATTGCACCAGAATTTGGACGCGGTAGGCCACTATACCTATCTGTGGACGGTCAATCGTTGCGGAGAGGCCAACCGAGATGGCAACCAGTTGCCCGGTCGGCCCCAGCACACGGCCGGAATCCGCTTGCAAGGTCATTGGGGCCGTTTTTTGGCCGAGGCGGACATTCACTATCTATCGAGCAATTTCACCACCGAAGCCAATACGCCGGATAAGGAAATTGCCGGCCGGATGCTTGTGGGCGCGGGGCTGGGTTTGCGTACAAACGAGGGAGTTACGGTAATGATACAGGCGCAGAATCTCTTGGACCGACAAATTCAGGATGTTCGCGGTATGCCCTTGCCGGGGCTCTCATTATTTCTCACTGTTGGTTTTAGTAGAAAGGATCTGAAACGATGAAACAGACAAGCAAATCCATTATCCTGACCGCGGTTCTCTCTCTTGGTCTTCATGCCTGCGGCCAGTCAGGCACCGAATTGTTGGGCGACGTTCGGCTTATGGTGGTCAACAGTTTGGGTGAAGACCTGAGCTTGGTTCACCACGATGGCAGCGTGACCACCAGTGCGGTGTCGGTGGGTAGCGCCCCCAATCAAGTGCTATTTCGCGGCCAAGAAGCGGTAGTCATCAGTTCCACCACCAATAGCGTACAGGTGATCGATGTTGCCGAATGGACGGTTGTCCGGGAGTACAGCGTTGGTGATGGCTGCAACCCTTACCTGGGCGCACTCAGTGACAGTGGTCATTTACTGCTTAGCTGCTTTGCCTCGAATGAATTGCTGAAAGTGGATCTGGATGCCGATATGGCCGACGATCCGGTGCTAGACCGGCTAAGCATGCCGGCCGGCGCGGACCTGAAACCTTTTGATGCCAATGTTACCGGTTATGCTCGACCTCAAGGTGTGGCCGTGCATGCCAACAAGGCCTATGTGACCTTGTCAAATTTAGACGACTCTTGGATGTCCGCCGGTCCTGGTTTGGTGGTGGTGGTGGATGTAGCCGCCTGGACCAAAGACAAGATCATCGAGCTTAGCAAGACCAATCCGGCCAGTGTTCATGCCTTGCCGGCAAACGGAGATAAGCTGTATGTGCCTTGCTCGGGCAATTATGATGGTAGCGGGGTGGTGGACATCATCGATACTGCCACCGACACTATCGTAGATACCATCGAGATTGGCGGTGCTCCCGGGCGAATGAACCTATGCTCGGACGGCACGGTTCTGGTCGGCGACCAACTCGATGGCCGGGTGATGCGCTTTGCCGCCGAAAACGGACAGGTGCTCGATCCCATTATGCTCTGTCCGGCGGACTACGAGAACAGTGTCTATGATTTTATCGCCGATGTCGCCGGTGACCAACAGGGCCATGCCTACGCTGCCTGTTTTGCCACGGACACGGTTCATCGCTTTGCCTGCGATGGGCAAGAGTCCTTGGAAAGCTATGTGGTAGGTGACGGTCCCCAAGCGCTGCTGTTGCCCTAAGATCAGGGAAGCCAAGCAACGAGGAATAGCAATGGCACAAATCATACTGGTCACCGGGGGCAGTCGCAGTGGCAAGAGTCGATACGCCCAATCACTTGCAGAAGCTTCTGGTTCTCGCTGTACATTTGTAGCAACCTGTCCGGACATTGACGACGAGACCCACCTGCGCATTCGGCGTCATCAACAACACCGGGATCCTTCGTGTTGGCAGACAGTGGAAGAGCCCCTTGATCTTGTCAGGGCGCTGGCCGATGCACCTAACCAGACTCTCCTGGTCGACTGTCTCACCCTGTGGGTCAACAATTTGATCTATCGGACTGAGGACAAGAACGCACCGCTCACGGAAGAACAGATGGAAATCGAAGCGAGCGCCTTGCTGGCTGCGGCCAAGAAGAGAACGGGAATGGTTATCATGGTCACCAATGAAGTAGGCCAAGGCGTGGTGCCGGCCTCTCCCTTGGGAAGAAAGTTTCGTGATTTGGCGGGCCGATGCAATCAGGTAGTGGCAGCCGGTGCCGACACCGTGACCCTTCTTTGCTGCGGATATCCATTGACTGTGAAAGGATAAAGGCATGAACTCTCTCGCGCAAACCATCGCCCATATCGAAGCCTTGGATAAGGGCTGGCAGGAAAAAGCCCACCAGCACCTGGGAGCGCTAACCATGCCCTACTGGGCCCTGGGCCGTTTGCTGGATTTGGCCCAGGATCTAGCGGGCATGACTCGATCCTTGCAACCACCGGTCGGTCGAAAAGCGGTCGTGACCATGGCCGCCGATCACGGCGTGTGCGCGGAAGGTATTTCAAAGTACCCCCAGGAAGTCACCGAGCAGATGGTACTCAATTTTGTCGCCGGCGGAGCGGGAATCAACGCCCTGGCCGGCCAATGCGGTGCCCTGGTAGTCATTGTTGACATGGGGGTGGCCGCCGATTTAACGGCTTCGGCTGGCGAAGAAAAAATCTTGCATCACCGCATTGCGGCCGGCACCGCTAACATTGCCCGAGGGCCGGCCATGAGCCAAGATCAGGCGATAGCTTCCCTGGAGGCAGGTATTGCCATCGCTAAGGATTTGGGTGCTGCCACCGATGTGTTTGGCACTGGAGATATGGGCATCGGCAACACCACGCCCAGCGCGGCTATTGTGGCCGCCGTCACTGGGGTGCCGGCCGAAAAAGTTACCGGTCCGGGAACCGGCATCGACGATAAGCAGTTGGCTCATAAAATCAAGGTGGTGGATCAGGCCCTGGCCATCAACCAGCCCGATCCATTGTCGGGATTGGATGTTCTAAGCAAGATAGGCGGCTTTGAAATCGGCGGCATTGCCGGCTTGATCTTGGGCGCGGCAGCGCAACACAAACCGGTGCTGATCGACGGCTTCATCTCCGGTGCTGGCGCCCTGATTGCGCAATTGCTATGCCCCGCGGCGACGGATTACATGATTGCCTCCCACCGTAGCGCAGAGTACGGCCACCAGGCCATGCTCGATAAGTTGGGCAAGCAGGCCTTGCTAGACCTCGACCTGCGCTTGGGCGAAGGGACCGGTGCCGCGCTGGCCATGAATTTGGTCGATGCGGCAGTTCGGGTCTTGACCGAGGTCAGTACCTTCGAGCAAGCCGACGTTTCCAAGGCCCATGCATGAACAAATTCGGAGCCGCTCTCCGTTTCTTGACCATCTGCCCCTTGCCCGGCGCCTGGGGCACCATGCCGACCGATTTGCCCGGTAGCCTCTTGTATTTTCCGCTGGTGGGCTTGCTCATCGGCGGCCTGGCCGCTGCCCTGGCTTATGGATTTGCCTGCTTGTTTCCGGTGCTGCCCGCAGCCGCTTTGCTGGTAATCGCACTGGCGGTGGTCTCCGGAGGACTGCATCTTGACGGCGTGGCCGATAGCGCCGACGGTCTGCTCAGTGCCCGGCCCCGCCTGCAAAAAATGGCCATTATGCATGATAGCCGCACTGGCCCCATGGGTGTGTTTGCGCTTACGGCGGTGCTCTTGCTGAAGTTCGCCTGTCTGGCCTCCCTGCCGGCCAGCGAATTTTGGCGCGCGGCTCTACTGATGCCGGTGGCCGGCAGATCGGCTCTGGTTTTCTCCATGATTTTGTTGCCCTATGCTCGACCAGAGGGCTTGGCTCGGGTCTTCTATCAGAAACGAAAAGAGTTGGCCGGCTTGACGGCGCTGGGGGTACTTGCCCTCACGGCCTTTGTGGCCGCGTCTTTGCGTGGATTGCTGTCGGCCGGCAGCGCCTTGGCCATGGTGTTGCTATTTTCGATCTATCTATACCGCCAACTAGGTGGCCATACCGGCGACACCTTGGGTGCCAGCTGTGAATTAGCTGAAGTCACCACCGTGCTGACCCTAACCGCTTTGTGATTCAGCGCCCGGTCTTTTTTTAGGAAAACTGTTACTTTGTCAGTAATTGCGGTACCATATAAGTTCCTTAGGAATGACAGCAAAAGGTATTGCGAGGATGGAAGGGCAGAGATTCCGGAGCAATGAAGAGTTACCCGCGCCGCCGGTCGGACTGGATCCGGACGAGGAAGGCAAGGAGCTAGGATCCGGTAGCTATGCCGGCCGTTACCTGATTCTGGACCGAATCGGCAAGGGCGGGATGGGCGTGGTATACAAGGCCTATGATCCGCAGCTTGATCGACGGATCGCCTTGAAGATCTTGACCCTGAAATCGGATGGCGAAGAAGAAATAGATCGGGCACGGGACCGACTCATGCGTGAGGCCCAGTCCTTGGCGCAGTTGTCGCATCCAAACGTGGTGGCGGCCCATGATGTGGGTACCATCGGCGAGCAGGTCTTC
>JAUVBB010000267.1 GCA_030591445.1 Deltaproteobacteria bacterium
GGGTTGGGTGGCGGCATTCAATGTAACGCTGGCCGAAGATGGACAGTCGGCGGTATTGCATGATCTGGATACCGGTTACCAAATCGATGCCTTCCGAGTAGAATCCGATCGCTGCCTGCCTGATTTTTCCTGGTGCCAGGTTCCGGTGCTTCCCTGGTGATGGTAAAATTGACAAGTTTCTGAAATACCTGATAAAATCATTCAAATAGTAAGTAAAACTGGGGATGAATTCTAAACTTCGCTGGGTGTGTAAGTGTCAGGGCGAATTAAAGATGACAGTGGGGTCGTGAGTAGCTACTCGACTATCTCCACCGATGGAGTCGTCGTTGGCGGCACCGAAGTGTCGTTGGTGGCGGGGACGGAGTTGGGTCGGTATGTTCTGAAAGATCCTATTGGCGAGGGCGGGATGGGGTTGGTGCTGCGGGCCCATGATCGGGAACGCGACATGGAGGTGGCCCTTAAGGTCATGCGCACCATCGACCCGGCGTCGTTTCTCCTATTCAAGAATGAATTTCGAGCCCGGGCGCATCTGTCTCATCCTAATTTGGTGGATTTGCATGAATTGGTAGCCCATGAGGGTCTGTGGTTTTTTACCATGGAGTTGATAGAGGGTGTGGACATTCTCAAATATATTCGCGGGGCGGAGCACTACCGGGATTTCGACAAATACCGGTCAACACTGGAATCATCCAAGGATGGGACCAACTCCCTCGACGATACCATTGGCACCATCAGCGGTGACGACGAGCATATTGATTTTACCGGCATTCAGAAATATGTCTTTCCTCCGCTGGAGACCGAACTTCAGTTTGCGCGCTTGCGCGACACCATGAGCCAGTTGGTCAAGGCAGTGCTCCACGTCCACCAGGCCGGCCTGCTTCATCGTGATATCAAACCTCCCAATGTGATGGTTACCGGCGAAGGCCGGGCGGTGTTGCTGGATTTTGGAGTGGTCACCAAACTGGCCGAAGAAAAGGAAGGTGGCTCGCGGAAGATTGTGGGAACTCCCGCTTATATGTCTCCTGAGCAAGCGGGCGGTTTGCCGGTGTCGCCGGCCAGTGATTGGTACAGTGTGGGGGTTGTCATCTACGAGGCTCTGTCTGGTCGGCGGCCGATTTCGGGACGCAAGCGCACAGCGGTTCAGAACAAGCAACAGGTCGATGCGGCGCCCATTGGTGAAATCCCCGACTTTGTACCGCACGATTTGCTTTCCTTGTGTACCGAATTATTGGAGCGCAGCCCGAATGATCGCCCCCCGGGCGAGGAGATCGCTTTCCGCCTGGATCGAGCAGGAGCGGTTGATCGCGGGGCGGAGAGACGAACCATTGCCTCCGCGCCGATATCGGCCCAGCCCTTGCTCGTTGGTCGCGAAAGTCAGCTAGCTATTTTGTCGTCCGCTTTTGACGAGGTTTGCGCGGGTGGTCAACGCACCATCTTCATGCATGGTACTTCGGGCATGGGCAAAACGGCTTTGACGGAATCCTTTCTCGATTCCCTGGGGCAGGGGCAACAAGCTGTCGTGCTTCGCGGCCGTTGTTACGAGCGCGAATCGGTGCCCTACAAGGCCCTCGATAGCCTGGTCGATGCCATATCCCGCTACTTGGTGGCCATGTCAGCCGAGGACCGGCAAAATCTGCTTTTTCCCGAGATCGTGTCCCTGGCCAAATTGTTTCCGGTACTGAGTCGGATTCATACCGTGACCGACATGGCCAGTGGCCAGAACGAGAATTTGGATCATCAAGAACTCTGGCGGCGGGCGGTGGGGGCCTTCAGCAAACTGCTGCATCGAATGGCCAAAATCCAGCCCCTGGTGCTTTATATTGATGACGTTCAATGGGGAGACGCAGACAGCGCGCTGCTGTTGGCCGATATGCTGGGGCAGGACCAAGCGCCCCCGATTTTGCTTCTCACCAGTTACCGCACCGAAGAAGCCGAAAGCAGCCGTTTTCTACAGATTCTCACCGAAACCATTGGTTTTACCGAACTGTCGGTAGAGGCTTTGACGCAGACCGAAGCACGTGATCTTGCCCAAGCCTTGCTAGAGCGCGAACAAGCGGCCGGTGAGGTCGATGCCGGTCGCATTGCCCAGGAGTCCGGTGGTAGCCCCTTCTTCGTGCTGGAACTTACGCGGCATTTTTTAGAGCGACGTTATTCGCAGCCAGAAGAAGGCCAAGAGCTTGAGCTTACTCTGGATCAGGTCTTGAAAGAACGCTGTGCCGAGTTGCCCGCAAGCGTCCGACATCTGCTCAATACCATCGCCGTGGCCGGTCGTCCCATCAGCCAAGAACTTGCGGCCCAGGTCACCGGCCTGGAAAAGAGCGATTATCGGCCGCTGGCCATTTTGCGTCATCGGCATATGGTTCGGACCCAAGGTCCGCGGGCGACAGATCTGGTTGAGATTTATCACGATCGCATTCGCGAGCATGTGGTAGCGGCTTTGTCGGCATCAGATTTACAAGATTGTCACCGCCAGTTGGCTCGCCATCTAGAAGTCAGCCAGAACACCGATGCCGAGTGGCTTGCTGTTCACCTGGAAGGATCCGGTCAGCTTGATCGCGCGGTAGATTATTATCGGCAAGCAGCCGAACATGCCGCCCAGACTTTGGCCTTCGACCGGGCCGCCGCCTTGTATCGGCATGTTATCGAATTGAAGCCACCGGCCCGCGGCGAAGTCGGCCTGCGGGTGGCCTTGGGTGAGTGCCTCCGCAATGCCGGCCGTGGAGCCGAGGCCGCCGAGGTGTTCTTAGTGGCTGCCGAAGGCGCGGATTCCGCCACCCGCCTAGAATGCCAACGACAAGCGGCAGAGCAGTTACTTATTAGCGGCCATCTGCAGCTCGGGCTGGAGACCATTGAGAAATTGCTGGGCGAGACCGGGGTCAAGATGCCGCCGACGCCGATGCGGGCCTTGCTTTCGCTGCTGTGGCAGCGAGCCCGGCTGAGCGTGCGCGGTCTGCGTTGGCGCGAAAAACAAGAAAGCCAGATCTCGGCCGTCAATCTTACCCGCTTGGATGTCTATAAATCAGTCGCCCACGGGCTGGGTATTGTCGATAGCATCCGAGGCATGGACTTCCAAGCCCGCGGCTTACTCCTGGCACTGAAGGTTGGCGAGCGAACCCGCTTAGCCCGTGCTTTGTTCCTAGAATCTAATTTTATTGCCAGCCAAGGGGATAAGCGATCGCTGGCGCGCTCCCAGAAATTGATTGATCTGGGCGCCCATATTGCCAAGCCGGCCAATAGTCCCTACTTGGAAGCCTGGGTGCCCGTTTGCGAGGGTACCCTGGGTTATTTTGGCGGACACTTCAGCCTGGCGGCCAAAAGACTGGCCGCCGCCGATGAGGCTTTTAGGGAACTAAGCGGAGTGGCCTGGGAGACCAGCACGGCCCGCTTGTTTCGCATGTGGAACCTGCTGCGCATGGGTTCTTTTGCCGAGATGACGCCCTTGCTCAATGCCTACTTGAAAGATGCTGTGCATCGTGGTGACTTATATGCCCAGACAACCTTGATTCGCACCTGTTACCGCTTGTCAGTGGCCACTGGCAGAGCCGAGGATCCCGACCGCAGTCTTTCCGGGGTGCATTGGATTCCGCCCGAGGGCCGTTATCATTTGCAGCACTGGTTTGAATTTGAAGCTTTGGCCGAACTGTCTTTGTTTCAAGGGCGGGCGGACACCATGCTGGCCGAGTCGCGCAGAAACGGCCGCGGTCTCAAGCAGTCGATGATTCTGCGTTTGCAGATCGTGCGCAGCATCTATCGTTGGTTACATGCCCGGCTCTTGCTCGCCTCTGGAAGCGACCTGCGCGAAGTCAAGCCATTGGTACGCTCGCTTGAACGCGAGCGGACCCGTTTTGCCACCGTCCTGGCAGGTTTGTTGCGGGCTGCCATCGCCGTCCAAACCGGCAAACCAGAATCAGCCCGTACGACTTTGACCCAGGTCATCAAATTGGCTCAAGAGATGGATATGCATTTGCATGTGGCCGCAGCCCAACGTCGCCTGGGCGAACTGATTGGTGGTGATGAAGGTGCCGCTACCCTAGCTCAAGCCGATACTTGGCTGGCTAAACAAGGTGTTTTGGATGTGGTCAGAATGACCGAAGTTATCGCGCCGGGTTTCACACCCCAGCCTGCCGGCCCCTCTCGTTGACAGGGAGTCGCAAGGACGGTACTTTCCGAACATGGCAGAGCTTAAGCGTCCGATTTTATATCTGGTCGATGGATCCAATCTGGTGTTTCGTGCCTTTTACGGCATCCGGCATTTGGTAAATAGCCAGGGCCGGCCCACCAATGCGGTTTATGGCGTGACCCGGATGATTCTGCGCTTATTGAAGGAAGAGGACCCCTCCCATATCGCGGTGGTTCTGGATGCCGGGGGCGGGACCTTTCGCAATGAAATCTATCCGGAGTACAAGGCCCACCGGCCGCCGGTGCCAGATGAGTTGAAGGAGCAGTTTCCCTTGGTGGCCCGTGCCATTGAAGCGCTGGCGGTTCCGCTGATTATCAAAAAAGGCGTAGAGGCTGACGATGTCATCGGCACCTTGGCGACCGAAGCGGTCGGCGAGGGCATGGACGTCGTGATTGTCAGTGGTGACAAGGATATGATGCAGTTGGTCAACGGTCACGTGCGTGTCCTCGATACCATGAAAGAAAAGCGCTACGATCGCGAAGGGGTCAAAGAAAAGTTGGGGGTGTATCCCGAGCAAGTGATCGATTTGCTGGCCTTGATGGGCGATGCTTCCGATAATATTCCCGGCGTGCGCTCTATCGGGCCCAAGACGGCGCGCAAGCTGCTCTCCGAATATACCTCTTTGGAAGACTTGCTGGCCGCGGCCCCCTCGCTGAAGAAAAGCAAGATGCGCGAGAAGCTGATCGAAGATAGCGACAAGGCCCGGCTCTCTAGAAAACTGGCTACCATCGTGACCGATCTCTCCTTGGATCGGACTTGCGCCCAGTTGGCCCGACAGGAATTCGATCGGGTCACTCTGGACGCCTTTTTGGTAGAGATGGAGTTTTCCAACCTGCGCCGGGAACTGGTGGGCAAACGCACTATCGATACCTCCGGCTATCAGACGGTGCTCTCCGCCGAGGCTTTGGCCCAGGTCATCGACCGCATTCGCCAATGTGGTGAGTGCGCGCTCGATCTCGAAACCACCTCCCTGGATGCCATGCGTGCCGAGATCGTGGGAGTATCGCTTTGCCCGGCTGAAGGCGAAGCCTGCTATATCCCGATAGCCCACACCGGTGAAGATTTGCCGGCACAGTTACCCGAAGCCCAGGTCATGGCCGCGCTCAAGCCGCTGCTCGATGACCCGGCGATTCGATTTTATGGCCAGAATTTCAAGTACGACGCCGTGATCTTGCGCCAAGGTCACGGGTTGATGCCTGCCACTCTGGCTTGCGATGCCATGGTGGCCTCTTACGTACTCGACCCATCCCGGGCCAGCCATGCGATGGACAATCTTTCCCGCGACTTTTTGGGCCACGAAACCATTTCCTACCAGGAAGTGGCCGGCAAGGGAAAACAACAGATTCCCTTCAGCCAGGTGCCGGTAGACCGAGCAACTGCCTACGCCGGCGAAGATGCCGACGTGACCTATCGTTTGTGCTGCTTGCTTATGCCGCGGGTAGAAGAACAGGGTTTGGGCGAGCTGCTTAAGCGTTTTGAAATGCCTTTGGTCCCGGTCTTGACCACCATGGAATGCAATGGCATTCGGGTGGATGCCGAGGGCCTGGTCGCGATGGGCAAAGAGCTCGAGCGGCATCTCGATGGCTTACAAGAGCGCATTCATGTTTTGGCCGGCCGCGAGTTCAACATTAACTCGCCGGCGCAAATGCGGGTGATCTTGTTCGAGGAGATGGGTTTTGAGGTAATCAAGCGCACCAAGTCTGGCCCTTCGACTGATTCCAGCGTGCTGGAAGAATTGGCCGCCCAACATGAACTGCCCAGCGAGATTCTCAACTACCGATCTCTGGCCAAGCTCAAGAATACCTACGTCGATGTTTTGCCAAAGATGATCCACCCGCAAACCGGCCGGATACATACTCGTTACAACCAAACGGTGACCGCCACCGGAAGGCTTTCTTCCTCTGATCCCAACCTGCAAAATATTCCCATTCGCACCGAGATGGGCAAGCGAATTCGGGAGGCCTTCATTGCTTCGCCCGGGAACCGCTTGCTGAGTGCCGATTATTCCCAGGTTGAGCTGCGCATCCTGGCGCATCTGTGTGAAGACGAGTCTTTGCTTACGGCTTTTCGACAGGGAGAAGATGTTCACGCCCGCACGGCCGCGCGGATCTTTGACGTTCCAGCGGCCAAGGTCAATAGCGAGATGCGTGGTCGAGCCAAGGCGGTCAACTTTGGCATCGTCTATGGCCAGGGCCCGTTTAACCTCGCCCGCCAGCTGCGTATCTCTCGTACCGAGGCCAAGGAAATCATCGACAGTTACCTGGACCAATACCCACGCGTGCGCGACTGGGTGGTCCGGATGCACGAAGAGGCCCGCGCGACCAAAATGGTAAAGACCCTGTTTGGCCGCCGGCGTCTTCTGCCCGAAATTGCCAGCAGCAACCACAATGTGCGGGCCAATGCCGAACGCATTGCCCAGAATACTCCCATTCAGGGTACGGCTGCTGATATTATCAAGTTGGCCATGATTCGGATTGACCGCGCCTTGCGGGAGGGTGGTTTCAAGGCGCTGATGGTGTTGCAGGTACACGATGAATTGGTTTTTGATGTACCGGAAGCGGAAATCGATGCCCTCGAACAACTGGTGCGTCGTGAGATGGAAGGCGCGGCCGACCTGAGGGTGCCGTTGACAGTAGATATATCTTCAGGGCGAAGTTGGGCCGAAGCTCATTAAGGGGGCCTGGCGATATGACCAAAGAAAAATCACCGACGGGGCCAGCGACGGGGCCAGTAGCAAAATCCAGACAATCGTTGGCTGAGGTGCGGGCCGCCTTGCAGCGGGAAGAGTCGCGGGTGGCGGCCATGATGGAACTGGGTCGCTCCTTGACCGCGGTAACCGATCTCGATGCCCTGCTGCACCTGGTGGTGGAGAAAATCACCGAGTTGATGGAGGCCGATCGGACCAGCATCTTTTTGCTGGACGAGCAACGAAGCGAGATTTGGTCGAAAGTCGCCGAAGGCGATGACATGAAGGAAATTCGGGTGCCGCTGGGTAAGGGCATTTGTGGCTGGGTGGCAGAGACCGGCAAGACCATCAATATCAAGGACGCCTACCAAGACGATCGTTTCAACCCGGCCGTGGACCGGGATACGGGTTATCGAACCACCAGCCTGCTTTGCGCACCCATGCGCGGCAAACAAGGCCAGGTTCTGGGTGTCATTGAAAGCATGAACAAGCACCAAGGCCACTTTAGTGCCGAGGACGAACGTTTGTTGGAAGCGGTCTCTTCGCAGGCGGCGGTGGCCATTGAAAACGCGCAACTGGTCCTGGGTATCCTGGCCAAGAACATCGAGTTGGTCGAAGCCCAAGAGATGCTGGCCCGAAAAGTGGCCGAGCTTGATGTGCTTTTCCAGTTGGAGAAGGAGATATCCTGGGGCTTGAACGCTGACGAAATGTTGCATCGGCTGCTGATCAAGGCCATGGAGCTGGTCGAATGTGAGGCTGGCTCGGTGGCCTTGCTCGCGGAAGACGGCGAAGAGCTTCGCTTTTCGGTGGCGGTGGGGGAGAAAGCCGAAGAGGTTCGCAAGTTGCGTCTGCCCGGGGGCACCGGCGTGGCCGGCTGGGTGGTGCAGCATGGTCAAAGCGCTCTGGTGGTTGATGCTTCCAAAGATGCCAGACACCTGGGCGAGATTGAGCGCGAAATCGGTTTTTCGGTATCCGACATCCTGGCCGTGCCTTTGGTGGCGGCCGGTGAGGTGATTGGCGCGGTAGAGTTTCTCAACAAGAAAGGTGGCACCTTCGATGCCAACGACGAGAAGCTAGCCACGGTCATTGCCGGACAGGCTGTAGCGGCCATCGAAACCGGCCGGCGCCGGGAGGCGAGCGACAAAGAGAACCGTTTGTCGGCCATCGGCCAAGCCCTCTCCGGCGTGATTCACGATTTTCGCACGCCTATGACCATTATCTCCGGCTACGTCCAGCTCATGGCCATGGAAGACGATGAGGCCGTGCGCGACGAACAATCAGAAACCGTCCTGAAGCAGTTCGATTTCATCAACGACATGACCAAGGAGTTGCTGGCTTTTGCCCGCGGCGAAAGCAGTTTGCTTCTTCGCCAAGTGTTTACCGACCGTTTATTGGGCGAAATGAAAGACTTGTTGCAAAAAGAACTCGAAGCCGTCGGCGTCAAGCTAGAGGTTAACGATACCTACTGTGGGCCCCTGCGGGTAGACGAGAGTAAACTACGCCGCTTGATCTACAACATTACTCGCAATGCTCGCCAGGCTTTGGCCCAGGGCGGAGAATTCTCGATTTCGGTCGAAGAGAAAGACGGGCAGGTCCAGTTTGAATTTGCCGACAATGGGCCGGGTATTCCTCTGGAAATCAGGAAGAACTTGTTCGAATCATTTGTCACCAGCGGCAAAGCCGAAGGCACGGGATTGGGCTTGGCCATGGTGAAAAAAATCGTGGACGAACACCAAGGTAGCATTGTTGTCGAGAGCCCCGAAGGCGGGGGCGCACGCTTTCTGGTTTCTCTTCCCAAACGCCTGGAATCATCTTGATAATTTCCCCAGTCGAACTGCCACTTTCTTGACAAGATCATATAATTAAGTAAAATTGATATAAATTAATATAAATTAACACTCTTTTTGGGAGTTATTCTTCCATGAAAGCTGCCTGGAAACATCTTTTTTCACTGAGCGCCTTGGGATTGGGCTTGGCTTGCGCCTGTGGCTCGTCGACCCGGCTGGCCGAGCGGGTGCAGGTGTTGGAAGAGGAGATGAACGATTTACGGCGAACCCAGCGCGCAACCCATCAGCGCTTGGACGAGATTCAAATCCAAACCTCTCTGTTGCTAAAAAAGATGGCGACGGGGCCGGTAGAGCTTGATAGCACGAAAGTTGAGCTGCCGCTTGTTGCCGGGGCAACGGAAAAAAAAGATAAGGCCTTACCGCTGCTGACCAACAAGAAGGGCAGAAAGAAAGGCTTGCGCAAAAAAAGGGCCAAGCCAGTGTTGGTGCCGGTTGAGCCGCATGAGGTGAGTGAGCGACTGCCGGTTGGACTTAGCCCACGAGCATCGGTGACGCTAGACGACGATGACGATGAAGAAGCACAAGGCGGTTATGACGAAGAGGGCGTCAGCAAGGAACTAGCTCTGGCCAAGAAAAGTTTTGGGCAGGGTCGTTTCTCGGAAGCGCAACGGCTCTTGCGCGAATTTGTGCGTAAGTACCCAGAACATCACTTGAATCCAGATGCTCGCTATGCCTTGGGCCAAACGCGGTTTGCCCTGGGAGATTATCGCGGTGCACAAGTTGATTTTTTGATCGTTTCGCGGCAACATCCTAATAGTACTCATGCAGCTGGAGCGATGCTGATGGCAGCGAGGTCCCAGGAAAAACTTGGGCGACGCGGAAATGCTCGTAGTTTGTATCTTCAGTTGGTGCAAGCCCATCCTCTGAGTGGAGAAGCGGCTGAGGCCAACCGGAGACTGAATCTTATCCGGTGAGGAGGTAGGATCATGCGTAAGACTGCGCCATGGTCGTCGATGCTGTTGTGCCTGATTCTGGGTTTTGTGCCTGTGGTGTGGGCCCAGCAAGATGAGGTGATCGCTGGCGAAGATGCCGTGGAAGGGCAAGCGGATAAAGCCGGCGGCGACAAAACCCAGGTCGAGGAGGAGCACACGGTAGTTCCGGGCGACACTTTGTGGGATTTGTGTGCTCGCTACCTGAATAATCCTTGGTATTGGCCGCGCGTGTGGTCCTACAACCCGGAAATCAACAACCCGCACTGGATCTTCCCCGGCCAACAGGTCCGCTTCTTTCCCACCGGAGAATTGCCGGCAGAGATTCTAGCCAGCACCGAGATGGAGGTTCCTGAGCCCTACGAAGAAGAGGAAGAGCTCAGTGGCATACAGGAAAACCTGGTTCAGCTGTCCGGGAAAATTGTACAGGCCAGACCTGCCAAAGCCATTGCTCTGGTGCAAGACGCTTTCATCACCCAGGAAGAAGTGAAGGAAC
>JAUVBB010000063.1 GCA_030591445.1 Deltaproteobacteria bacterium
CCCGACATGCGCTTGAAACGGGTAAGCACATCTTGAATGGTCAGGGTCAGGGCATGGCCCATGTGCAAGACGCCGGTGATATTGGGTGGCGGGATGACCATGGAAAAGGCCGGGCGCGCGTCTTCCTCCGCGGCCGCAAAACAGCCCTGTTCAATCCATTGCTCCGACCACTTGGGTTCGACTTCTGAAGGATCATAATGCTTGGACAATAGGTTCTGCGCCATCGTATCTGTCTTTCCGCTTGGGTTCAAAATAAAACAGGGGATGATCCGGGATCATCCCCTGCAAAGGGTTTCATGTCACCTTATTGCGCGATGACTATTCTGCAAGTTTTTCCTGGACCAGTTTGTCGATTTCCTCGCGGAGGATCGTCTCAGCTAACTTAGGAATAACCTCCCAGGCGACCTGTTCGAAGACTTCCCGGGCGATGGCCTCAAGTTCTTCCTTGGGCAAAGCCGGTGCTTGCTGCGCAGCTTCGGTAGCGAGAGCAGGCGGGCTTGCTTCCTCTGCAGGGAGGCTTTCCACTGGTTCTTCCTGCTGGATGAACTCGTGTACGGGGGCCAGTTCGGGACGTTCATCAGCCTCGGCCACCATGCCCTCTTCTACGATATCAACCGCCGGCAATCCGTCTGGTTCCATGGCTTCGGCTGCCGGTGTCTGCTGAGCCAGCTCGGCCAGAGTTTCACTTTTGGCGGCTACGGGCTCGTTGATTTGCAACTCGGGAGGCAGGTCGACTGGTGCCGGCGCCGGTTCAGAAATTTCTTCGGGCTCGGCCGCAAAAATCGGCGGTGCTTCGGTCACTGCTTCCACGGGTTCTGGATCAAGAGAACCAAAGTCCTCTGTCGGTGAAAGCGGTATGGCCGGCTCGGTGTCGGTGGTGGAAAAACCGTTGGCTTCGAAGGGCGCGGGTTCCACGGCCGGAGCGGGTTCGATATCAATCGCAGGTGGGGCCTCCGTCAGGGCGGGCTCGCTCGGTACCGGCATGTCTTGGCCGAGGTTCAGCGGTTGTGCTTGACCGAGGTCTGCGGGCTGCTCGCCAAAAGAAGACGGTGCGGAGAAGTCTGTCTCAGCGGGTGTGGCCTCGAAGGGCGTGGATTCCATAGGTTCGGGTTCCAGCAGCGCTGGTTCCATGGGCTCGGGTTCCAGCATTGCGGGTGCCATAGGCTCGGGCTCCAGCATTGCGGGTGCCATAGGCTCGGGCTCCAGCATTGCAGGTGCCATAGGCTCGGGCTCCAGCATTGCGGGTGCCATAGGTTCGGGCTCCAGCGGGGCCGGCGCCAAGGGTGTTGCTTCGATAGGCTCGGGCTCCAGCGGGGCTGGTGCCATGGGTGTCGGCTCGAAAGGCTCGGGCTCCAGTGAAGCCGGCGCCATGGGCGTCGGTTCGATAGGCTCGGGCTCCAATGAGCTCATTTTGAAAGGCCTGGGTTCTACCGGAGGTCGCTCCATCGGGGCTGGCGCCATGGGCGTGAGCTCGATGGGAGGCGGCTCGAGAGCTTGCGGCTCTAGGGCGGCCGGACTCATGGGGGTTTCGATTGGCGCGGGGATGACCGGTGATGGGGCAGCCGGCGGTATTGCCGACGGAGCGCTTGCTGCCGGGCTGGCCGGAAACTCTGGCAGAGTGCCCGTAGGCGGTACTGGGGCTGCTGGAGCCGGGGCGGCCATGCCCACCGGCTGCAATGGCGACGGCATAGCCGGCGATGGGGCTGCACCCACCAGCTCGTTTACCTTGTCGATGAGAGCCTGGCTTTCGAAAGGTTTGGTAATATGCCCGTTTGCGCCAACTTCGCGCGCACGATTTTCATCGAAGGCCTCGAAGGTACCGGCTAGCAACAAGACCGGAATGCCTTGGAGGTCAGCGTCGGTTTTAATGGCTTGGCATACATCATAGCCGTTCTTCTTGGGCATGATCACGTCAGCAAGAACAACGTCTGGTCTCAGCTCTTTTGCCTTGAGAACGGCATCATCGCCGTTGTCCACTGTAGTGATTTCGTAGTCCTCGTTGGCGAACGTTATTCCAACCACGCGTTGAATGGTGATGCTGTCATCCGCCAACAATAAAGTCTTGGGCATCGAAGCCTCCTTCCCGATTTGGGAAAACTAGCCCTCTGCGAGGAAAGAAAAAGTTCAAAAAAATCAATTGAGTCTAACGAATATGAGCTATCACATACAAAATTGAGTGTCAAGGAGAATGCAGGATGAATACCGGGTCTTAAAAATGCCATTTGAGTCGAAGATTGACGTGGCGCGTCATTTGCGCTAGCATGGAGAGGTAGACACAACAGCAGAGGAGAACCTTCTTGATAGGTGTAGATCATATCAGCAAATTCCCATCTTATTTGTCAGGTTCCATTTATCAGACTCTTGCCGGGATGGCGCCGGCGGTTCGCTTTGAGCCCATGCCCCCTTGCCCGGTGGTGCTTATCCCCGGGGCTTTTTGCACCTCGAGCGTTATGAATCGCCTGGGGCGAGCTGTGCAAGCACGGGGTCGGTCAGTCTGTCTACCGCCTTCTTTTGCCTATCGATATTCGGCCTTGGCCAATTTGTGCCGCTTGACCGAGGCCGCTGAGAGTTATTTGGTTTGGTTGGATAAGTTGGGTGAAAAGGTAGGCTTTGAGCAAATCGATGTGGTCGGACATTCCAATGGTGGGTTGATTGCAATGCTGGCCGAAGATCTGATTGAGAAAGGTGAAGCTGACTGCCGGGTCCGAGTGCGCAAACTTGTGACCATGGCCTCTCCCTTTGGAGGATTGCCTTTTGCCCGCGCCTTGGGAGTGATGGTGCCGTGCTGTCGTGATTTGACCGTGCGCAGCGAGGTCTTGGTGCGCGCCTTGGCCCAGAAACATTTGATTGTGCAAACCCTGGTGGCCGAGCGCGACTTTCTGGTACCGCCGGAGCACCAGTTTTTGACCTCACAGCTAAGGACCGTAATGAAGGGTTTTCAACACATGGACTTCATCGTGGGGACCGATGAAAAGTTGGCCAGGACGGCGGAGGAGGTAGTGCAATGGTTGGGGAGCAGCTCATGAACCTGGAGGCGATCAAGACTTTTTCCGCGGCCATGCTTTCGGGCGCCGATCCAGACGACGTCGACGGCCTCGATCCGGAATTCATTCAGATAATAGCCCCCCTGGTTGATTCGCTTAACCGAATGTATTTCCGGATGGAGATTGAAGGGATGGACTCCGTTCCCAAGGGACCGGCCTTGGTAGTTGGCAATCACAATGCCGGTATTACCTTTCTTGAACCCATCGGGATCAGTGCCCGTTGGTACCTGGAAAAAGGCTATTCCGATACCCTGCATTACCTGGTTCATGATGCCATGTTGGCGATGCCGATGTTGCGCACGATGCTTATTCGCATGGGCGCGGTGCGCGCCTCCCACGGCAACGCGAATAAATTGTTGGCTTTGGGTAAAAAGGTGGTGGTTTTTCCTGGCGGTAACTTGGAGGCTTTTCGGCCCTATCGCGATCGTTACCGGGTCAATTTTGGCGGCAAGAAAGGTTTCATTCGTCTGGCCTTGCGGGAGCGGGTTCCGATTATTCCCGTGGTTTTGGTTGGCGGTCACGAGAGCTTTTTTGTGCTTCATGATGGCGCCCGCCTGGCAAAACTGCTGCATATGAAAAAGCTGGTGCGCGCCGAGACTTTTCCTCTGTTTCTGGGTCTGCCCTGGGGTATTGCCATGGGTCCACTATTCCATTTACCTCTGCCGGCCAAGAGCCAGGTTCGTTTTCTCGACCCCATCCCCCTGGACCAGTACACTGCCACCGATGTGAACAATGAGCAGGCCCTGGATGAAATCTACCAACGGGTGATCACCACCATGCAAGAGGCGGTCACCGAATTGGCGGCCAAACGCAAGTATCCGATTATCGGATAAACTCTCTCAAACCGGGGGATGCTCGGGTGGGATATCGCCTTCTTCATGAACCCGTAATAGATAACCCAAGATGAGCATGGAAGAAGCGTTCTCTTCTGCTTTGTCGGGTTTGGCCTTGATCACCTGGCGGGCGTAATTGAACATCACGGCGGCCAAGTCCTCGCCAACAAACTCGCTGATGATTTCACGAAGCCGGTCGGGGCTCATGTGGGCCAAGTCTTGGAGAAAAGTTACCGCGAGCTCTTTTTTAGTACTAGCTTCCATAGCCGAAACGCTACCAGTACCCCCACGCCAGGTCAAGAGTGCTTAGCTGAAAGCCCTTTTCGGTCCACGGAATTGACAAATGCGTGGGCTTGGCCCAAGCTTGGATGCTGAGAGTCCATTTGAGTGTTTTGCATTTGCGGAAGTTCTTGCGGGAGTGACTGGGTGAATAAAGTCGATTCCAAAATTGCCGCCATCTTGCGCAACCAGGGTTTGTTAGACCAGTTTCAATACCAGGCCGTACTAGACCACCTCAATCAACGCGGCGGAAGATTCCACGTGGCGCTACAGGAGCTGGGGCTGGTGTCGGGAGCGCAGGTGATAAAAATCGTGGCCAATGTCACTGGCTTGCCGCCTATCGACTTAGACCGCATGCAGGTAAACCAGCAGATCCTGGACAAATTGCCCTTGCGTTTTTGTGAAGAACACCTGGCTTTTCCCTGCGCCATTCGGCAGGTTGGCAAGGACCGTGAAATCTTGTGGGTGGCCATGTCGGACCCATCTGACAGCAAGGTTTGTGCCGAGGCCAAGCTGCTCAGCGACCTAGACATCCGTCCTTTGATCGGTCAGACCAGCCAGATCCGCAGCTGTATCCAACAGCACTATGCTTCTGCTGCCGCCGCCGATTTCGCTAGCCCTGCTGGGGCCATTGACTTGTCTCTGGGCGACGAGGAGGAAGAGTTTAAGGTGACCGATTTGTCTGGCAGTACCGCGGTCAAAAACCTTAAAGAGATTCGTGCTGCTGCCGAAGGACCCGCAAATGAAGAGGGCCAGGTGAGTCAAGGGGATTTGCCCAAACAAATTCAACAGTTATTGGCCAGCCAAGAAGAAATCGAAACCACCGTCCGGGCCTTCATGCGCTTGCTTATAAACAAAGGTTTGTTTGAACCGACCGAGTTCTTAGAGCGGATGAAGAAATAGATTACGGTTCCAGCCCCAGAAGTTTACACAAAGAGCGAAAAAATTGAACCAACATAACCGGTCGGGTCAAGAAAAGATCGGCGCCGGCCTGATAGGCCGACTGTTTCGATTCCGGGTCCCCTTCGCCGGCTATGATAAGCGGTAGGGCAGACCATGAGTCAGATTGGCGAATCTTGTTGACCAGATCGATGCCTCGGATAGCGGGCAAAGTCATGTCGATGATAGCCAGATGGAAGTTCTCCTTTTCCAGGGCTTGCCAGGCCTGGTCGAAACTTGCCGCTTCCACAATGGCCAGATCTTGGTGCTCGGCCAATTTGACCCCGTGGAATTTTCGTAAGCCAAAACGAAGCATTTTTCGAATGGCTTGATTGTCTTCGGCCAGTAGAACCCGAAAGACTTCCTCTTGGCTGGCGTCGCTGCCGGTCCCGCTTTCGGGTCTGGTCTCTGGATCGGTCTCTGGATGGGTCAGGGAGGCGGCCAGGCGCTCAATGGTCGCGCGCTCCTGTTCGTCTGCGAAAAGGAAGGATACGCCGATGCCCGCTGGTTCGTTCTTGTTGGCTTTGGCCGGCGAGCGGCGCCAGCGAACCTTGCCCCGGCATTGAATTGCTTTGATCAAACCCGGGAAGGAGATGCTGAAAGAAAGCTTTTCGCCAATAGCAAAGTTCTTATCAGTGGCGATGAACACGCCGCCACTGCTGGCATTGGCGGTGGTGTCGGCGATAAAATCGCTGGCTTGGTCAAATTCGACCTTGAGCACGATTTCGGCTCGCGGTAAGTTTCGCGCGTCTTGGTCACGGGGCATGACGCAGATTCCTTTCTTTTTGAGCAGCCTTGTGGATGGCGAAGTTGATCTGCCGGGCCTGCTTGGGGCAGCGCTCACAAAAGTCCATCAGGAGAGCCACGGTTTTTTCCCATTGCCTATCGGCCAGGGCCGGCGCCGGTGCCTTGGCCCCATCGGGATGTTCGGCGAGCAAACGGCGCAGAGCTGCCGATTGGGCTTCGCAGCTGGTAGCGCTTGCCGCCAAAGCGGTGGTAAGGGCGGCCTGCTGGTGCATGAATATAGCCATCGGATCGTCTGCGCCGGCGGATTCGGGTTGGCTGAGACTGGCCGCTTGCGCGGGCGCGGAATCGACTGACCGGGCCTCATTGCAGGCGACCGGGGACGCGAAAACCATCCAGACGAAGATGCCAAGCCTGAGAATCATGACCTCTACCTTTGTCTTCGTGGCTATGGTTTCTTAATAATTTTGGCCAAGGCCCGCTTGGCGGCGGCTTGTACCGGGGCTTCCTGGTCCCGGGTGGCTTTTTGCAGTACGCCTTCGGCGCGGGCGGCCGCTGGGCCAATTTCTCCCAGGGCGTGGGCGGCGAGTTCGCGGAAGCGCGGGGCGCGATCGGCAAGGATTTCGATTAAGCGGGGTACTGCCGGTGCCGCCTTGGCTCCCATTTTACTCAGGGCCAACAAGCAAGATTGGCGAACCCGAAAGGAGTCACGGTCCAGGCCCTTTAGCAGCGCCGGTACCGCGCTTTCTGCTTTGGCGCCCATACTGCCCAGCGCGGAAGCGGCCGCGGCGGTGATGGATTCGTTGTTGCCGGCCAAGGCTTCGATCAACTCCTTGATGGCATCTTCACCGGCACAGGGCATAGAGCGGATGGCCTGGGCGGCTTCCATGGGCTTAGCGAGTTTTCCGCTCGCCAACAATTCGGCTATCTCTTCCTGGTGATCTTCACAGTCGCCTTCCACTTTTTCCAAGCCGGCGTGAGCCCATACCCGCACCGCTGCACTATTGTCCCGGCGGGCGGAATTGAGCGCGTCTCTTCCGGCCGGGTGAGCGATGAGAGCCAGGGCCTGGGCGGCAGCAGCTCTGATGGCTGGATCTTGTTGGCGCAGAAAACCGATGATCTTGGGCAAGGCCGGCTCGGCCTTTTTGCCGAATTTGGCCAGAGCCTTGACCGCTTTGGCTCGGACTTCGGCACTGGGGTCGGCCAGATGATCAGCGATCTTGGGCGAGGAAGCAGGACCGCCCAGAACCAGAGTATCGATCGATGCCGCCCCGATGCGAGCGGCATGCACCCCGACCCCGGCCGTGCCAATCCGCTGATCCCATACCGAAGAGACGGGCGGATCGTTTGCCTTTTGGTCGGCTTTCCCCTCGCTGCCGGCACAGCCCCCCATGCCAATCATCATAATCAAGCAAGCCAGTAGACAATATTGTGACCTTTTTCCACGCATTGGCATGATAAGCCTCCCTTTTCTCAGTCATTCTTTCATATCCCAACTGGTCGTACAAGGGCTGTGGACTTTTCGTTTGATAACTTGTTTCTGCTGTTGGCTCACTGGTTTGACATCGAGGTTCTTGGGTTCTACATTGCCCGGCATGGGGAAGATTGACTTACATTGCCGGTGTTTTTTACTTGGGGTGAGCCTGATTTTATCGGGAATCGGAACCAGTTGCCGGCGTGCGATGGTGTTACCACAGCGCTCGATCGAGCCGGTGGTGGCGGCCAGGGAGCTAATCCGGGAGGGGAAAGCGGATCAGGCCTTTGACCAGTTCGAAAAAATTCTCAGAGGCCAACCGCGATCCTTGGCGGCTCATCGGGGTTTGGTGGAGGCGGCTTCTGAGGCGGGTCGCTTGACTGAGGCGGAAGGTCGTTATCGCCTGCTGGCCCGGATGCAGAGTACGGCCGGCTTGGGTGCCTATGGTTTGGGTTTGATTGCGGTTAACCGGGGACCGGGGCACATGAAGCCGGCGATTGAGCAATTGAGCAAGGCCGCGGCTCTGTTGCCCAAAGCGGCGGATATTCCTTATCGCATTGGTTTGATTTACTTGATGAACGGGGAGTTGGCTTTGGCTGAGGGCTCTTTCGATCGGGCCCTGTCTCTGGATAGCAATCTGTCCGCGGTTTATGTGGCTCGTAGTGCCGCTTTGTTCAAGCAGGGGCGGGCGGCGGCGGCGGTGGAGGCCATGCGGCCGATTCTTGACTTGCAGCCTACTGCTAGCGAAATTTCCAAGGCCCAGGTTTTGGCGACCAAGGTCTTCGACCCCATGCGCGGGGCTGTGCCGGACTTGGTGCTGGATTTGAAAAACATCGTTGATTTGCTCAATCGCGACACCTTGCACCAGGCTTTGTTCAAGATTAACAAGATTCTGCTGCTCCATCCCCAGAATCCATTTGCCCATACTCTCAAGGGCTTGGCCCATTCTCGCCTGCTCAATCAGGGCGAGGCGGTGGTGGCTTTCGAGCGCGCTTTGGAGCTTCGGCCCCAGAGCCCAATGGCGCTCCTGGGTTTGGGTGACGTTTACACCCGCTTGGAAAAGTGGTCCGAGGCCAGAAAATACTTCGAGCAGGCGATTGCGCTCAATCCTTTCGATGCCAAGGTCCACCAGCGCATGGGAGAAATCGCCCGCCTGCGCAAGGACCACGACCGGGCGGCGCATTGTTTTCAGGCCTTGATCTTGTTGGAACCGGAAAACCTCGAATACCGGCGCCAACTGGCCATGGTTTTATTTGCCGGCGGCCAAATACAGGCCTCGGCGGCGGCCTTCGAGGCTATCTTGGCGCTGGCCCCGGATGACCAGGAATCGTTGATCCGGCTGGGGTCCTTATATGCCCTATTGGCCGCCCGCGAACCAAATGCCCAACAAGCGCATCGGCGCCGGGCGCGGGCTTATCTGGAGCGGGTGCTGGAACTGAATCCGGATAATGCCACTGCCGCCGAGATGTTGGTAAGGCTAGAGGACTGATTATGCCTATCTATGAATATCAATGTAAGAAGTGCAGCCACGAATTCGAGCAACTGATTTTTGATCGCGGCGCCCCGGTGCATTGCCCGGAATGCGGCTCAAAAAGAGCCAAGAAATTGCCCTCGGTATTTGCCCGCCATGGCGGTGACTCCGACTCCCCGCAGTTGCTTCCGGCGGATCAAGTTGTGGCAGCTGCAGTGCCTCGAGCTGCGCCGGCTGCTCCCATTGAGTGAGTTTTTCTAGAAAGTAAGTTCCCAGCGTAACAAGCTGCCTTCGTCGCTGGTATTATGGTCACGGATGCGTAGGGTCCATGTTCCGAGCGTGCTGTTGCCGAGTTGGGTGCAGATCAGATAGGTGGTTTGGATGTCGTCGCTGGAACCGCCGGTATTGTCTTGTAAGGTCTGGGTGCTGGCGTCGGGAAAGCCGATCTCGACCTCTAGATCGCCGATGTAGGGGTGGTTGATGTCGAGGGTAAGCTGGGCGCAGTGGTTGGGCCGATCAATGTCGATGTTGATATCGGATTCGGTCCAAGGTCCTGGAGCGCCTTCGGTGGCGTCGGCGATGCTGTAGTCGGTTTCATTGGCAAAACTCTGTATTGCCGGGCAACTATCGTCAACGAGCGTGTTGCAGTTGTTGTCCAGATCGTCGTTGCAAATTTCCGACTGGCCGGTATAGACGCTGGGCTCGGCTTCGTTACAATCGCCACTGGCCGGGCTCTGGCCGTCGCCGTCGTGGTCGCTGTCGGTCGCGCTTTGAACGCAGCGAAAGCCGATTTCATCGTCGAGCCAGTAAAACAGACTCCTGCTCCGGTTGGCGGTTCTAATCGCGCTTGAGCTGTTCGAGAAACCTCCGCCGCGAATGACTCGTTCCCATCCCAGGATCGGGCCCAAAGGGTTGATGGTTGCCGCGCCGACATAGGCCGAAGCATCATACCAATCGGCCACCCACTCCCAGACATTGCCGGCAAGATCGTATACCCCTTCGTCCGTGGCGCCACCCGGATGGGCATCGACGGCCGAGGTGTCGCCGCCGCAGCTACTGTAATTGGCCAGGTCGCAACTAGGGCTGGTCTCCCCCCAGGGATAGGTGCGCTCCGAGGGATGGGGGCCGCGAGCCGCGCGTTCCCACTCGGCCTCGGAGGCAAGACGTTTGTTTTCCCAGTGGCAAAAGTCCCGAGCTTGGCTCCAGTAGAGGTTGATGACTGGATAGTTGGCATAGCTGGCATTTCCATAATAGTCGGCATGGCTTGCGGAGGCGCTGGATGCCGGGGCGGTACATTTGCCGGCGCTGACACAGGCTGCGTATTCGACAGTGGTGATCGGGTACATGTCGATTTGGTAAGCGTGTAAATCCACCACTCGTTCGGGATCTTCGTCGCTGTCGCCTTCCCCTGAATCCGATCCCATCACAAAAGATCCGCCGGCAATGCTGACCATGGCGCCTAGGCAGGGGCCGGAGGCCGGGCAGCCGCCGGGACAGGTAGTCAGCGAATCGAAGCGCTGTTGCGCAACGTTGCACAGGTAGATGGTGCCGTCTGTGCAGTATTGTTGCCCCCGGGTGCACAGCGTTTGGCAGCTTTGCCCATCGGGGCTACAGCTGTCTATGCACTGGTGGGCGAACTCGAAGGCACCGCTTTGGCTGTCGCAGATGTACAAGAGATTGTCTTGGCACAGGGTCGCGCCTTCCTGCGAGCAGGCTACTTTACAGCGGGTGCCGGCGTCGTTGCAGCCCAATGAACAAAGCTCCAGGCTTTCGTAGGCCTTGCGGTCGGCGCGGCAGATGAAGGTCTCGTTGTTTAGGCAATAGGTATCGTCGGCCGGGCAAAGTTCGCAGCCATCGGCTTGGGCATTGCAGCCCAGGGCGCAAGTTTCTTGAAATTCGAAGTCCTTGCGATCGGCCCGACAGACGGTGACCTCCGAATCGAGGCAATGGCTTTCATCCACCGC
Source organism: Deltaproteobacteria bacterium (assembly GCA_030591445.1). Taxonomy (GTDB): domain Bacteria; phylum Myxococcota; class B64-G9; order B64-G9; family B64-G9; genus JAUVBB01. The sequence goes on from JAUVBB010000063.1 coordinate 10,749, forward strand.
ACAAAGCAGGCAAAAGACGTCCTGGGCATCGCAGCCCATGGGGCAGGTTTCTGCAAAGACATAGTCTTTGCGATCGGCGCTACAGGCATAGACACCGTCTTGGTTACAGTAGGTTTCATCCGCTGGGCACAATTCGCAGAAGATGCCCAGGGCGTCACAGCTTAGTGGGCAAGTTTCCTGGAACTCAAAATCCAGTTGGTCGGCGCGGCAAACCGAAAGATCGCTGCCGCTGCAAGTGGTCTCGCCGTCGGCGCAGAGTTGGCAGTAGATGTTTTGGCTATCGCAGCCCAGGGGGCAGCTGCGTAAGACTTCGAAGTCCTTGCCATCAGCCCGACAGCCATACAAGTCTCCGTCTTGGCAGTAGGTATCGTCGACATCGCACAGGACGCAGCTGCCGGTGAACCAGTCACAGCCCATGGGGCAAGTCTCCTGGTATTGTTCAAAAATCCCCGTGCTGGGGCAGAGCTGTACGTCGTCGCCGTCGCACCAGGTCATCTCGGGCTCGCAGCGGCAGGATTTGACCGTGCGTAAGATGGTCTCGAGGGCATCTTCTAATTCGCTGCCGCTTCTGACCAGGTGGCTTTGCTCGGTGCCACCGGCTTGGGCCAGGCGGTCGAGGAAGGCCTGGTTGGCGGTGGTGGTGACCGCGATCACATGCACTTGGATGCCCGATCGCCACAATGCGCCGGCGGCGGCCACCGCGCCATCCTGGCTACCGCAGGTCTCGTCGCCATCGGTGATCAGCACCACGGCCTGGCCATCGTTGGGGTCGCCGTACATGGGAGTGAATCCCTGCAAGGCGGCCTCGATGGGGGTGGCCGAATCGGTGGCCGGATCGTGAATGGCGTTGCTGATGGCCGAATAATTATCTGGCAGCATGGATAGAACGGTACCGGTCTCGCAGCCACCGCCGGAGGGAAACTCCCGGAAACCAAAATGATTGCGGCTGTCGCGTTCATCGACTTTGGTCAAGAAGCTGCTTTTGACCCAGTCCCAGGTATCGCCGCTGAGCATGCTGGATGATCGATCGAGCAAAAAGGTTATCTCGCTATCCAGGCAGTTTTCGGTCTGGCAACGGCCGCTGGCATTGTCACAGGGAATATTGAGCGGGCAGGGGACGCGCTGGCCGAAGGTATTGGTACTGGTGTCATCCGGATCCGGCCCGCAGGCCTCGAAACCATAGCCATCCGGGCTGGAGCAACGAGACTCGCCTAGTTCGCACCAGGGGCCGCAAGTGCCTTCCAGGTTGCAGCTTTCGTCAGCGGCACAGTCGCCGCAACTCAAGCCGCAGACCGGATCGGGTCCGCATGTGCGTCCGCTGCAGTCTTTTTCACAGGCCGTGCATTGGCCGTCGGCCCCGCAGTTCTCGCCGACCCCGCAGCCGGGCTCACACTCGCCCCCGCAGCCGTCGTTGCCGCACTCTTTGCCATCGCAATCAGGCACACACTGACACTGTCCATCGACATCGCACATCTCGTTATCGGCGCAGCCCGGTCCGCACACATCATCGCAGCTGTCGGGTCCACACTCTTTGCCCGTGCAGTTGGGAACACAGGTGCCCTCGCATTGGCAAGAATCGGCATTGCAGTCCTGGCCGGTATCGGCGCAGTGGTCGAGGCAACTGCCCCCGCAACCATCGTCTCCGCAACACAATCCGGTGCAGTTGGGTAAACAGTCCACACACTGGCCACTATGCGGATCACAACTTGGAGTCGGTTCCTCACAATCAGCGTCGGAGCTGCAGGTATTCAACTCGACACATTCATGATCCACGCAGTCTTCTGATGCTGGGCAATCAGATTTCTGTTTGCATTCAACCTCTTTGCAAATGTCATCGACGCAGACGCTCATGCCCGTACAATCCTGGTCGGATGTGCAAGGCAAGCCCGCTCGCTCTTTCGGACTACAGCCAAAAGCGGTCAGCGCAAAAAGGAAAGCAATGGAAAACAATAGACAATTCTTACTCATGGAAATCCCTCCAGCCGGCAAGGCACCGACAGTGTGTACCTTAGTCTTAATACGGAAAAATCGTGGAAATGTCGAACCACCTCATAAAATGATCCTTTCTGGCGTGGGCGCAGAGAGTTCAAAGCGCAATAAGCGATAGGGTCTATTAGAAATCAGAATTTGCCTGGGATTTGCCCGGGATTGACAGGATCTTGGGATAGCAATAGTATCTTCACCTGATGGTTCGGTATGGGTAAAAATTAGGATCTCAGGTCGTTTCCGTATTGCCCAAGAAACTAAATCCGAACAGGTATAAATTTTCCCGCCAGCCGGTCGGAGGTAATCTGTGGGACAAACTCAGTGGAAAAAGATCTCTTGTTGGTCAATGACTCTATTGGCCATGGTGTTGTCGAGCATGATGGGCTGCGCGCCCGAAAGCAAAGAGGCCACGGCTGGGGCGGTCGACTCCCAGAAGCGGGAGGTGGTCTATGGGGTGGACAACCGCATGGACTATTTTGAGTATGCCCAGGTCAATCAGACTCGGGCCGACTCTGTGCTGGGCTACGTGGCGGCAATGATCAGCAACAGCGATATTGATGACTCGAATCCCAGTGACATTCGCTTGCCCCCGGAGACCCTGACGGAATGGGGTGTCTGTGCGGGCGAACGTTTCGCCAGCCAAATCAAGCCGGCGATCTGCAGTTCGACCCTGATTGACACCGATCTGGTGCTTACTGCCGGCCACTGCATCAGCGACAGCGATTGCGCCTCCTACTCTTTTGTTTTTGACCTCGCCATGATCGACGTCAACACTCTGCACCTGATTACCTCGGACGATGTGTACCGCTGCTCCGAGGTGGTTGCGCGCAAGGAAGGCAACTACGACGGTCGCGCTCTGGATTATGCCGTGGTTCGGCTGGATCGCCCGGTGGTCGGCCGCAGCCCGGCACCGGTCCGCCTTCTGGCCCAGGCTCTGGAGACTTCAACTGAGTTGTTTGTGGCGGGATATGGCTCGGGATTGCCGGTCAAAATCGACGACGGTGGCGAGAGCGGCAGCCAAGTGCGCGATGGGCGGCCCGGCAGCCTTGACTATTTCACCGCCAACCTAGACACCTTCGGAGGCAACTCGGGTTCGGGGGTTTTCCTGGAAGAAACCGGCGAGTTGGTTGGCATCCTGGTCAATGGAGATACCGATTACGTATATGATGGGTCCTGCTACCGGCCCAACATCTGCGAGGAGGATCGGTGTGCGGGCGAGGGTTCCACCTACGCCTACAACGCCATTTGGGAACTTTGTTACGCCAATTGCGGGGATGAAAACTGTGACGCCGAGGCCGGCCAAGGCCCTCTATGCGCGGGCGAGAATTCGGTGACCTGTTGCTTTGACTGTGGCAGCATCTGCGGGGATGGGACCTGCAACTGCGACGAAAGTGCCCTCAACTGCGTCGAGGATTGCGGTACTTGTGGCAATGCGGTGTGCGATGTAGACGACGGCGAGAGCTCAGAAAATTGCTGTGGCGATTGCGGCTGTCCGGGTGAGGATCAGGTCTGTCTGGACCAGGCTTGCGTGCTTGATCCCGCTATCGGCGACAGCTGCGACCAGCCGATCGAGATACCCGCCCTGAGCGTGCAAACCCTCCAGGGGGAGACCGGACGCGCCCAAAATTACAATAGTGGATCCTGTGGCGGCGGCCAGGCCCCCGAACGGGTGTATTTCTTCACTTTATCCAATGTCACCGATGTCACCGTCACCACGGTTGGCCTCTTTGATACCGTCTTGTACGCCCGGGCAGATGACTGCCACAACGAATCAGAGCTGGCCTGCAACGATGATTATGACGCTCCGGTAAGTACAGATTCGCGCCTCATCATGGACGAGCTTGCGCCGGGCACCTATTACCTGTTCGTCGATGGCTATCAAACCAGCCAGGGCGAGTTCACCCTGGAAGTCAGTTTCACCCCCCTGGGTTGTCCTGATGCTGACGGCGACGGGGTCTGTGATGATCAAGACGCCTGCCCGAATGATCCGGCCAAATACGAGCTAGGTCAGTGCGGCTGTGGGGTAGAGGATACCGATACCGACTTCGACGGCACGGCCGACTGCAACGACGATTGTCCTTTCGATCAGGAAAAGATCGAGCCGGGCCAGTGTGGCTGCGGTAACGAAGACATCGATACTGATGAAGATGCTACCGCCGACTGCATTGACGCATGCCCGGAAGATGGCGAAAAAATTGAACCGGGCCAGTGTGGTTGTGGCACGGCCGATACCGACTTGGATGCCGATGGCACCGCCGATTGCATCGACGCTTGCCCGGAAGATGAAGGAAAAATTGAACCCGGTCAGTGTGGCTGTGGCACGGCCGATACCGACACAGATGCCGATGACACCGCCGATTGCATTGACGCATGCCCGGAAGATGAAGGAAAAATCGAACCCGGCCAGTGCGGCTGTGGCACGGCCGAAACTGACACGGATACTGACGGCGTGGCCGATTGCAATGACAATTGCCCGGAGGATGCCAACAAGACCGAGCCCGGGGTATGTGGTTGTGGCACGGCCGATGTTGACACGGATACCGACGGCGTGGCCGATTGCAATGACAATTGCCCGGAGGATGCCAACAAATCCGAGCCCGGCGTATGCGGCTGTGGCACGGCCGATGTCGACACGGATACCGACGGCGTGGCCGATTGCGATGACAATTGCCCGGCGGATGCCAACAAATCCGAGCCCGGCGTATGTGGCTGTGGCACGGCCGATGTCGACACGGATGCCGACGGCGTCGCCGACTGCAATGACAATTGCCCGGCGGATGCCAACAAGACCGAGCCCGGCGTATGCGGTTGTGGCACCGCCGATGTCGACACGGATGCCGACGGCGTGGCCGACTGCAATGACAACTGCCCGGCGGATGCCAACAAGACCGAGCCCGGGGTATGCGGTTGTGGCACCGCCGATGTTGACACGGATGCCGACGGCGCCATCGACTGCGATGACAATTGCCCGACGGATGCCAACAAGACCGAGCCCGGCATATGTGGCTGTGGCACCGCCGACACCGACACCGATGAAGATGGCACCGCCGATTGTGACGATGGCTGTCCTGAAGATGTCGGTAAGTTAGAGCCCGGTCAGTGCGGTTGTGGTGTGGCCGAGACCGATAGCGATGAAGACGGTGTTGCCGACTGTGACGATGGCTGTCCCGAAGACGCCGGCAAGTTGGAGCCCGGTCAGTGCGGTTGCGCTGTGGCTGACACCGACACCGATGAAGATGGCACCGCCGATTGCGATGACTCCTGTCCCGAAGATGCCGGCAAGACCGCGCCCGGAGTCTGCGATTGCGGCACGGCCGACACCGACACCGATCAAGATGGCGCTGCCGACTGTCAAGACGGCTGCCCCGATGATCCCTTCAAAACCGAAGCTGGACTTTGCGGTTGTAACTCTCCCGAAGGAAGCTGTGATAACGGCGACGATGACGGCGGCGGCGGTGGCGGTGGTTGCACCACCTCAGGTGACCAAGAGGCATCATTATTGGCGCTCATCGGGCTCGTCGCCATTCTGCGCCTACGCAGATGGGATTCCTGTTAAAATACCTTCGCTGTCAGACTCTTCAGATTATCAATTGCTTGGGCAACAAGCTCATCTGGAAAAGCGCCTCGACTGAGCAATTCAATTGCATTTGTTGTTTTGCATAGTCCGGGTTTCAGGCGATAGTCGAAAAGGATATCACCACCCTGATAGTGTTCTGAGAAGTGATAGTTTTCAAAGTTATTGCCGACCAAGCTGCCAATCGCAAGGTCATGGGTGGCCACAACAACAAGATTGTTTTTGGCCAAGTATTGGATGACTGCAGAAGCAGCAGCGACTCGCTCCGCAGGATTTGTTCCCTTGAATAATTCGTCGATAATGAAAAGGCAGTTGTCTTTGCTTGTGCTGCGCTCCACTAATTCTTGAATGGCATCAAGCTCTGCCGCAAACAAACTCTTACTGTTTTTAATGTCATCCGTGATGTCGATTGAAGTCATGATGTTAAACCGACAGGCTTCGTACTTGTTCGCCAGAGAGGTGTTGATGGTTTGGGCAAGAATGGCATTCAAGGCGACAGTCTTTAAGAAAGTTGTCTTCCCAGCCATGTTGGAGCCAGTAATCAGCATGCTCGAACCACGAATTTCGAATGAATTGCCAATCGCCTGATCTAGACCTGGATGGAGAAGGTTTTCGACCTTGATCTGGTAAGGTGTATCGACAAATCTTGGCTTACACCAGACCGGCTGGTTTCTGCGGTATGAGGCAATCGAAATGCAAGTGTCGATCAAGCCAATGGTCCGGAAAAGAATGCGAAGATGTTTCTGTCGGTTTTCAATTTTTTCTCTGAGAGAGCCATAGGCTGCGACTTTTCTGAGGGTCAGGATATTGATAAAGTCCAGCAATTGTGTCGGATCTCTAAGCTGAAGATATGCACATGCTCTGGCTAGTGGTCGACACTTGTTGATACTGGTGGAGATTTCAACTTCGACCGGAAAAGATTTTCCGAGAAGTTCGTGCAGGTTTAGGCTCGATCGCACAAGTCTCCCGAGACTGGCGAGGACATCGATTTCGTAGCCAAAAACCTCTTCATACTTGTAGTGAATCAGCAAGTTCACAAGAAACATTACAAAGGCGGCAGCCCAAAACAGAGGCTTGAAGACAGCCATCGTAACGAACAGAGGCAGGGCGATCGCACAAAGTCTTACCACGACAATTGACAGAGGTGGCTTGGGCAGGTTCTCCCAGATAAGTTTCGGCAGAGAAAACGAAGGCTCATCGTCAAGGGGGAGAAGTTCAATTTGTGCTTTTTCGCGCAATTCAGCATTGGTTTCAAACAACTCGACAAGGGCTTCTGGGATACACTTCGTCTCTGTTTGGAGGCATGGTGTGACCAGAGTCTGGTAGAGGTACTGGGATCCAGGGCTTGATGTTGCGTGATCAATGGATCCAAACACAAAATCGATATCAAGATCAGACCTAGTCCTGTTGTCCAGCGAGATTCTGCTAACGTGATCTATATTCCCTGAATCGATTTGTTCATAGAGTTTACACTTCTCGATTGGCCGCGACCGTCTTTGGCGATTTCCCCATTCTAGGCGGAGCTTCTTGCGCTGCTTTGCCTTCCCAAAACAGATGCGGATCCGAGAAAGAACCAATCTAAAATAAGCCATCGTTTGAGTGAGCACTAAGGTTACCCCCCGCGGACGCTACCCCATATTTTTGAGGGGAAGTGATGGCTCTTGGCTATTCGAAATCTGTGCCGATGCCGATGGAGAAGCGGAGGCTTTTGGGTTCGGTTTCGGCGTAGAGGGCGTTGTTGGGCATGGAGTCGATGAAGGCGTTGTCGTCGTTGACTTCGTATTGGCCGACGATGTCGTTGAGGCCGTAGGCTACCCGCACAAAGCTGTTCCAGGAGGCGGTGCCGAAGAGGAAGGCTTTGAGTTTCAGGGTGAAGCCGATGTCGTAGAGCATGTAATTGCCGTTTTTAGAGGCAATATCGACGAAGGGAATCTCGCGGCGGATGGTGCCGGGTTTGACGGCCGGGTCCCAATAGGTTTCGGGGTGGCGCTGGATGTTGCCGTACTTGTCGGTCAGGTAATCGGCGGTGTAGCCCCAAAGGTTGCCCATGGTGCCGGAGATTTCGGCCCAGACGCTGACGAAATAGAAGGGACCGACTTTGCGATCGATGTTGCGCACGATGGGGAAGCGGTAAGACAGGCCTAGAATCAGCATGGTCTCGCCACGCAGACTAAAATCTTCGTAGCCGGCGAACTCCTGGGTGGTGGAGTGGGTGGGGATGTAACGCATGGGATGGAGCGAGCCGGCGAAGAACTCGTCCCAACGATGGACATTGCGGTTGACCCAGCCGCCGCGGGCGTGGATCTCCAAGGTGTGCTGGCCGGGCGTGTTCCACCAGGAAATGGGCAAATACTCGGTGTAGCCCAGCTGCAATTCGTGGGAGTGGTAATCGTCTGAGTTGTCACCGGGGGGATTGGTGCGCCCCAGCCATTCGACGTCGGCCCAATCCTTGCCCGGCAGGCCGGTGCGGATGAAGGAGTATTCCAGGTTGACCCGGCGGCCCCCGCGGGGATTGATGTCGTTTTCCGGGCCCCGGCGGGTGGTGTCGTCGTAGTTGATGCCCAGGGAGTAGTTGTTGTTGGTCAGAAAGGCTTGTTCCTTGGTGCCGGATGAGCGCTTGGAGGACATATGACGATAGACGTAATTGCTGTTTATTTCTATCTGCCGGGCCAACTTATAGCGCACCCCGGCGAAACCCATGTCGGCCGATTGCCGGTTCTTGTAATTGACTGGCGGGGGAAAGTGCGGGTCGGCCCGTGAGGGGGCCAAGGCGCTGGAGTCGAAGCCCTGGGCAAATTCGTAGGCCAGGTCCCAGCGCATCCAACCCAAGTAGAAAGTGGGGTACCAGAAGTTGTTGGTATAAGAGATGTTATACAAGGACTCTTTGCCGAACAGCACCGTGCTCATCAGCTGGTGCTTGTCCAGGGAGTCGATCATCATGACCTGGGCGCCGATCTGTACCCCGCGGTCTTCGTAAATGAACAAGGGAATGCCGATGGGCGGATCCCAGTTGCGGGGCAAAAAGGCGTTGTATGGATAGCTGTGTTCGATGATTTCCGGCAGCGGCTCCTGATAGGCTAGATTCTCGGCCACTTCCTTCTCGACGATTTCATAGGCTTTTTCGGTGACCTTGTTGTAGAAGTTCTCTTTTCGGTGGGCGTAGATACGCAGGCCATAGGAAGTGAAGTAGGAATAAAGCAGATCGCCATTGGCAATCAGATGGGGGGTAAAGGCGCCACCGATTACGTTGGTCAACTGGGTGAGCTTACCGCTTTCGATGTTCATCCGGTACAAATTGAAGATCCCGGTTCGATCGGAAGAGAAGATGATGTCCTTACCGTCGGGGGTGAACTGACCGTCGCGGTCTTCGGCCCGGTCCCAGGTCAAGGGTCGCAGCCCGCTGCCGTCGGCCTGGAGGGTCCAGATGTCCTGCTGGTGGTTGCGGTACAAGTCGAGCACGATGCTTTTTCCGTCCGGGCTGAAACTGGGCGCGCCCAGCAAGGTTCCGTCGTGTTTGCGAATCAGCCAGCGGATGCAGTCAGTTTTCTCCTGGCCGTCGAGCAGGCACTTGCCGTCCGCCCTGACTTCGCGTGCCCGGGCCGGAAAGATGCCCAGGTGATTTTGTCCGTCTTCGACGTGGATGAATGCGATGTGCTGGCCGTCGGGCGAGTAAGCCGGATGAAAGGCGCGTAGCCGGCGCGTGATGCGCTCACTCTCTTCGGCTTCGATATCGTACTCGTACAGGTCGAGTCGCTGGTAGCCGTCTAGGCTGATGCAGGGCAACCAAGTGTCCGGACAATGGATGGAACTGAAAATTACTTTCTTGCTGTCGGGATGGATGTCATAGCCCAGGGAAGCCGAAGCGCCTCTGACCACGCGCGTCTCCTCTTTGATTTCTTCGCCACGCTCTTTGGTAATGCAGTAACCCGAGTAAGCCATATGTTCGTCGAGGGGCAGGGGTTTGATCATAAGCAAGCGCGCTTTGGCATAGGCGGTGTATTTTCCATCCGGCGACAGCTTGGGATACATGTGCATCTGACCGGAACGCTCCAGGGCATTTTTCCTTTGGGCTTTGTTCCAGTAAACGGTCTTGGCTTTGTCGCCCTTATATTTCTTCAGGATGTCCGCAAAAGTTTTTTCGAACACGGCCTCTTTCTTCGCATCCTGGCGTTGATCAAGGAGAGCCCGGCGCATCTTTGCTACCGGCATTTGGGCCAGCTCATCGGCTTTGTCTGGATTGTCGAACAAGATGCGGGCGATCTTATCCAGGTTTTCTTTTTGCCGGTACTCGGGTTCCATACAGGGGTGGCCGTGGAGTTCTACTTTCCAGCGACCGTCCGGCAGTTTTTCCAGCACCCGATGGAATCCGCGGCCGGTATCGGTGTAAAGGGGAAAACCTACGTGCTCGGCCTTGCGGATGGGGGCGACTTGGCGTTGGTAGCGGTCTTTCATCCATTTGAGATAGCCGTCGAAGAGGCTTTGGCCGTCTAGGCCCAGGACGTCTTCGAAGTTTTTCTCCCACATCAAGTGGCCTTTGCTGCCCGAGTTGAGGGCGAGCTGGGCCCACTGCTCTTTGCCGTAGCGCTCCATGACGTACAGGCCCATGGTGTAGCCTTGCTGGTAGCCGCGCTCGCCGTCGAAGCGGGTGCCTAGGCTGGAGCGATTGAACATCTGGTCGTACTCCAGGTAGTTGTCTTCCAGCATGCTCATGCGCTGGTGCATGTCGCGGGCGGTGGTCCACCAGTTGAAGCCGGCCAAGTGGGTGCCGTATTCGGCGATGCCCTCGGACCAGAAGAAGGGAGTGTTCCAGCCGATGGTCACC
>JAUVBB010000180.1 GCA_030591445.1 Deltaproteobacteria bacterium
AATGTGAGCCAGGCTAGTAGCCTGGCAACTTTTTTGGGTACAAATTTCCAGAGCCCGCTCCAGCAAGGGGGCCGCGCGGTCAGGCTGCTGCAAATCCAATAGGAGTTTCCCTTGGTTCCACAGGGTAACGGCCACCTGGGGGTGAGGAAACTTCCATACCGATTGCTGAATCGCCAGCGCTTGTTGATAGAGCCGTAACGCCGCTTTGTTTTTGCCCTGGGCCTGGTTGAGTTTCCCCAAATTAAGTAAAATTGCGGCCACTCTTTCATGCTTGGGACCCAGCGCTGATCGCGCAATTGACAACGCCTCGTCCAAACTTTGCTGGGCCTCTTCCAGTTTGCCTGCTTGTCGATAAAGATCACCCAGGGAGCTCAAGGTTAATGCCACTTCGGAATGTTTCGGTCCGAACTTCTTTTTGTAAATCCGCAACGACTTTTCATACTGTTCTTGTGCCGCAACGAGTTGTCCCTCCTGCCGAAGCATATTGCCCAGATTGAAATAGATATTGGCCAAACGATCATGATCTGGCCCATAGGCGTCTAGATACAAGCGCAGGGATTGATCTAAGTACTTATGAGCGTGCTCATAATCTCTTTTGTCCAAGGCAATCATGCCAAGATTCATGATCGCTATGCCCAATTTTGGGTGAGCAGGGCCATAGTTTTTCTCGAAGATATTCTTTGCCTTTAGCAAAGCCTCCTCGGCCTTATCCATCTGTCCCATTTCGTAGTAGGTGCTACCCAGATTGTTGAAAATACCAGCCATTTCCGGATGGTCAGAGCCTAGGGCCAAGGCATAATATTTGCTTGCTTCCAGAGCGAATTGTATCGATTCTTCATGCCGGCCTTGGATACTGCGCAGGTCGGACAAAGCACGTAAAAGTCGGCCATGCGCCACTGGGTCCCCACCCGCACTGGCCAGGGCCACTTCGGCAACCTTTCGCAGTTTTTCCGCCTCTTCAAAATCTCCTTTTACAGCCAGCACCCAAATAACAAATGCCCAACAATTGGCCACCATGCTCAGCTTTTTGACCCGAGCGGCTGGCAACATCGTCTCATAAAAAACAGCCAAGGCTTTCGCGTAGAGACCCCGATTGACATGAAGTTTGCCCTGCAAAAAGAGCACATCGGCCAACAAAGACGGAAAGTTAATACTTCGGACTTTTTTCGTAAGCACATCTACGACAAGCTGGGCCTCTTGGTAACGGCCTATGTCTCTCAGCGCTTCGGCTCGATCGAGCTGCTTCTTTTGGGTAGAAATTTCGTTCCGAAGTAGCGGGTCTTCGGGCAATTGAATCTGCGCGGACAAAGCGTCGACATCTTGGCAAGGCTTCAGGCTTGGGAGTTTGAGCACGGCCTCGACTGCTTTTCCGACTGTTTTGGCCTGGGGAGGCCCGGTGAACAAATCGGTCAAGGCCTGTACCTTAGACAAGCGATCATCTAAGCAGGCGAGGCGCAGACCGAACATGTGCTCGGTTTGCTCGCCATAAACATGGGTGGCCTCACAGGCTTGCCGATGGGCGGCTAGCCAAGATTCAGTGTAGACATTTATGTTCTTCTCCACGCGCTGATAGGTGGCAAGAGCATGACCGGTGCCACTGGCCAGAAACGACTCCTTGGTTTTTCTCCTAACTTCATCATCCCAAACATCGGTAAGCTTTCGCTCTGCGCCTTGGCAATTGCTGAGTTTGAATTGGCGGTATATGAATTGGCTGACTACAACCGCAAGCAGGGCAAAGGCAACGATAGCCATCGCCGCCGCAACTCGTTTCCTTTTTTGGCTGCCCAGGCTTTTGCGCAGCAGGTTTTTTTCTTCCTCGCTCAGCTTCAGCTGATCTTGATGTTCACGAACGATTTGCACCCGCTTGGGGGCCATGAGGAGACCGAGTTTTTGGTGATTGAGTAGTTCTTGGCGCAGGAGTTCGCGTACTTGTTTTAGTTTGCGATCGCGTTCATCGATCCACTTGCCGATTTTTTCGATGAGAAATTCGTGGCTTAGTTCGTAGCTCTCACCTTCGTTCGAGACCAGTTTGCGCACCAGGCGGGCGTCGAGCAGTTGTTGCAAGACTTTGTGCACGGTCTTGGGCGTTTGCTCCATCTCCTGGGCGACCATCTCGGCGCTGACCACGGTCTTGGTGTTCATGGAGGTCACCAGCGATTTGAGAATATCGCGGATGAGGGTCTGCTGGCCGGGGCCGTGGGCGGCGATGACTTGCTCTAGGTAATCGCCCAGGATGCCCTTGGCTTCGCCCAATTGTTGATAGCGCGCCAGGGTAAAAACGCGCTCGCCTTCGGGGAGCTGATCGTAGAGGCGGTCGCAGACGATCTGTAGTTGCGGTGGGCTCGAGCCCACGGTACCCAAATCGGACAAAATTCGTTCGACCAAGCCAGCTTCGAATTCCAGACCGGCCAGCTCGGCCGGCTGCACAATGGCCTCGGTCATTTCGGCCGCGCCCAGTTCGCCAAGGCGCAGTTCGTGATGAAACACGTCTGGGATCTTGGTTTTAAACTCGGACAAATGAGAGAGAAAATCATGGCGCATGGCCAAGATCAGCCGAACATTGGTTTCGGGATCGCGAATGATACGGCTGAGTTCCAGGACAAAAGCCTTGCGCACTTTTTTCGAAAAGCGCAAAAAGAATTCTTCGAATTGATCCAGGATCAACACCAGCGGCTGGCCCAGGGCCCGGCAAGCGGCGGGCAGAAAACCGGCCAACTCGGCGCGAAAAGATTGGGCTAGCAACTCGGCTTGTACCGATTCACTCAGCAGAGCCATGACCCCCTTACGAATTTCTCGTTCGGGATCTTCGAAGGCCCGCAGACTTACCACCGCGTAGTCTTCCCGGCGCAGCCGCGGGATGAGCCCGGCGTTGAGCAAAGAGGTCTTGCCCGCGCCCGAAGGCGCATGGAGCAAAACCAGTCGATTGCTCAGCACCTGAGAAAAGAGCTTGCGGCTCTCTTCGTGCCGGCCGAAGAAGATCTTTTCGTCCGCTTCCTCGAAATAGGACAAAAACTTGTAGGGTCGCCGGTTTTCGGTTTCGGACACCGGCACCAGAGGTTTTTGCTCCCGATCGCGCTGGTCTTGCTCGAGTTTTTTGCTCAGTTCCGCTTGCAGCCGCGCTAAAAAACGCAGTTCATCGACCGCACAGAGATCCAGACCCTTCTGCGCCAAATTGCTGCGTACTCCCGGGGTCAGCTTGGCCGACACGCCGGTGGCCCGCACTTGGGCGGACGGGATATGGGCCAACAAGCGCCGGTACAAGCGCCGAAAGCGGCGACCGCCCCAGCGAAAACCGATGAACAGCAAGTGCCGGGTGGCCAGAGCCGCGGCCAAATCTTCCCCGGTCAGGGTCCATTGGTTCAGACGATCATCCAAATCATCGTCGGTCAGGGCCAGGCTATCTGGCTGCTCCAGATCGCCGAAGATCTTCACCAGCTGGACATCGCCTGCTGCCCCTTCGGCCAGGCTTGCGGCCTCTAGCCCGCTTTGCAGCATGACTTTGCGCCCGGCCGCCGACAGGGCCCGGGCCAGGCGCTGATCGAGGTCCGTGCTTAGAATCAAATCAAAGGGCAGCGCCGCCAAAGCCGGCATCAAGGGCGGGATCTCGCTGCTCTCTTGCCGAATCTGGGCTATCACTCCTTGTAGCAACTGGCTACGGCCATGTTCATCTTCATACTGGGCGGCGATTTGGGCCAGGTCTTTTCTTCGTTCTCCAGTGCCCATCTCTTCGATCAGCTGCCGGGCCACGCGCTCTTCGACGCTGCCCTTGCGCAGACCCAAAGTCTGTCCGCCCAGAATCAAGACACATTTTCGCCGCGCCACCGCCGAGGCCAGGGCCGGCAAAACCTGCCGGCTAAGATGATGCTCGCGCACTTGCTGGATTTGTTTTGGATCCCAAAGCACGCGCAGCAATTTTTGCGGGCGGGCAATTCCTTTCAGCGCGAACTCCCCCCGCTCTTCGATCTCGGTGTCCACCGCGCGGGCCGCGGCCCAGGTTGAGGCACTGGTTAGAATCTCGTTGCCCGCCGCTTTTTCTTCGATGCGAGCGGCGGTGTTAACCGCGTCGCCATGAATGTCGATGCCCCCCGACCAATCGGCCGAAGCCTCGGGAAGCTCGGCAACATCCGCGCTCTTGGATTGCGCCCGTTTTTCGACCAGCACCGGCCCCCAATGTACGCCGATACGTATATGCAACTGGTCGGCGGGCGGCGCCTGGTCGTTGTAGGCTTTCAGCGCCCTTTGCATGGCCATGGCACAGTTCAAACCCGCCTTGGCGGCCCCAAAAGTGGCCAAAACCGCATCGCCCAGGGTCTTTACCACGGTCCCGCCGTGGCCTTCCACCTCGGCCATCAATAGCCGCAGGTGGTCGCCCACCAATTGCCGGGCCGAGACATCGCCGCGCTGGTGATAAAGCTTGGTCGAACCCACCAGGTCGGTGAACATCACCGCCAGGGTCTGTGTCGCGCTGGAATCCCGAGCCTCTCCCTCGGCATTCTTCTGAGACCGTTTTTCAGGCATGAATACCGGTTTATATCACAACTGGTGTTGCCGGTGGAACTGCAAATCGTGATCGATTGGGTCAGATGGGCTCGCAACCGAGGTGGACCCGAACCCGGGGGATACTGCCGTCTTGGAGTTTTTGGCAAGTCTCGCCGTAAACGTGGATCTGGTTGCGGGCCAGGTCGTACTCCCAACCGTCGGTCCCGGTGGGATCGCGCCGCATCAAGCTACAATTGTTACCAGAGGCATCGCAGAACTGCACCCAGAGGTAGTCCGGATTTTCAGGGACTTCGTGCAAACGAATAGAACAGGAAATCACGGTAGAACCGATCTCGTCGAGCACAATTTCCAGCTCTTCGAAGCTATTAACCTGGAAATACTTGGTCTCACCCGGCCGCGCCCAACCGCCGGCTTCGGCCATTTGATTGAGCAAGTCGGGATTGGTCGCGGCCAGATCTTCGCCCAGACCTACCACGAAAGTTTCAATTCCAGCGCTGTAAAGTTCGGCCACCGCCGCGGTGGCCTGGGCCTCGGCTTGGGCTTTTTCTTCGTCGTTTTCGATGCGGTTGCCGTTGAGACAAGTGGGCATGCCGTCAGTCAAGAGCAAGGCAAAGTTGTTACGGTCGGGATCATTCATGCCGGGCGCTTGTTTGACTTGCAACAAAGAGGCGCCGGTGGGGGTAAAACCCTTGGGAAAGAAGCTCGCGACCCAGCTTGCAATGGGATCGACGGTATCGTCGTCGCAGGTAATCTCCACCTGGCCCACCGTGCAGCCGCCGTCATAGGGAAAGGGCAGCAGACCAAAGCGGACCTTGCCCCGGCCGGCTTCCAGCAGTTGGGGCAAGGCTTGTTTGAGATCGTTGGCCTTGGTGGTAGGTGAACCGTAAGCAATCTCATCGAACAAAGAACTGGACATGTCCATCACCACCATCAGGTTGGGATGCACGGTCGAGGCCATCACCTCTTGTTGCTCGCACTGGGTCGGCGGTTCATCAGCCGGTCCGGGGTCGCCCGGGCCGGGATCCCCAGGTCCGGTATCGGCCGGTCCCGGATCGCCAGGTCCCGGATCACCGGGGCCAGGATCGCCAGGGCCCGGGTCACCCGGGCCGGGATCCCCAGGTCCCGCGTCCGGCGGACCGGCATCCGGAGGGCCGGCGTCCACTTTCGGTACAGTGTGAATGGAAGTGTCGTCACAGGCTCCGATACCCAAAAGCAAGAAAGACAACAATCCAATAAGAAAACAACGGGGGGGGGTAATTCGAACCATCTGGACTCCTGACTGCGGCCACACAGCGACCGGTAGGCCACTTTAGCGGATTTTCGTGAAAAATTGCAAGCCCATAGTAAAAATCTACCTCCCAAACAAGAATTCAGGATTTGTTGACAGGCCCAGGAGCGAACTATACCTTACAAGAATCATCTTAAATCAGGAGGCTCGGATGTCGCTGAAACAGATCGGTACGGACAAAAAACTCCGCGTACCAGTATCCAAGCTACGCTATCGGGTCAATCCTCGCAGTCTACCGCATGGCAAGGAATATGGTCGCCATCGCACGCATATCATCGGTCAGGATCGAGCCATCCAGGCCCTGCAATTGGGTCTGCGCCTCGAAAGCCCCGGTTATAATATCTTCATCGCCGGACCTTCCGGTTCGGGTAAGATGACCACGGTTCGCCACATCTTGGCCGAGTTCAAACAACCGCGCCGGCCCTTGAAAGACTACGTGTATGCCCATAACTTCCTGGAGCCGGACCGGCCCCGCCTCTTGATGCTCAAGCCCGGCCAGGGTATCCATCTAAAAAAGTCCATGGACAAACTGGTCACGTCCATCAAGCGAGAGTTACCGGCGGCCCTGGCCCAGGAGGTCTGTCAAAAAGAGCGGGATCGGGTCCTGAACGAGTACCAGAAGAAAGAGCACGAGCTGGTCTCCTCCTTTCAGGAACGCGTGCGCAAGGCCGGCTTTAGCGTGGTCGAGTTGCAGGGCGGAACCACCGTAGAGCACGACGTACTGCCTCTGATTGACGAAGAGCCCCAGCCGCTGGCCGCTTTGGAAAAACTGGTGGCCGAAAAGAAGATCACGGCCCGCCGGCTAAAGCAACTGGCTAAACTCCACCAACAATTCCGCACCGAGATGGAGCAAATCGGCCGGCGCACCCGCAGCCTGGCCCGCGAACTAAGCACCATGATGGAAGAAATCGATCGCGCCGTGGGCGGGGCGGTCATCGATTCATTGATCGAAGAACTACGCGACCAGTTCGAGCAGGAGCCGGTACAGGACTACATCGACGAAGTACGTGAAGCCCTGCTCGAGCACATTCCCATCCTGGTGCGCCGGCAGGAAGAAGAGCAGGAAGAGAACCCGGCCGCGCCCATGCTCGGCGAAATGGCCCCGGATCCTTTCGCCAAATTCCAAATCAACGTCATTTTGAACAATGCCCGGCGCCGCGATTGCCCGGTGGTGTTCGAGCCCTCGCCCACCCTGGTGCGCTTGCTAGGCACCATCGAACGCGGCGTGGACGACAGCGGCCGACCCGAGGCCGACTTCATGAACATTCGCGCCGGGGCCCTACTCAGAGCCAACGGCGGCTTTCTGGTGGTCAAAGGCGACGATCTGCTGCTCGAGCCCGGCTCCTGGAAGGTACTCAAGCAGACCTTGTCCACCGGCCAACTGGAAATCCGGCTGCCGGAAGGGCCCATGGCCATGATGAGCTCGGCCCTGAAGCCCGACCCCATTCCTCTGGACGTCAAAATCATCATGCACGGAGCCGAAGAGCTTTATCGCGCCATGTACATGGCCGAAG
The DNA here is from genome assembly GCA_030591445.1 of Deltaproteobacteria bacterium. Classification (GTDB taxonomy): domain Bacteria; phylum Myxococcota; class B64-G9; order B64-G9; family B64-G9; genus JAUVBB01. The sequence goes on from JAUVBB010000180.1 coordinate 7,303, forward strand.
AAGATTTCAAAAAGACTTTCAAAGTCAAAGCCGAGTTCGACACCGAGATGGACTATCGCCAGGACAACCTGGAACGCTTCATGGCTTTTGTCCAGCGGGTGGTGGTCGAAGAAGAGCTGCTGCAGCCCAATCGCGCCGCCATCGCCATCCTGGTGGAAGAAGCCATGCGCGAGGTCGAAGATCAAAGCAAGCTGACCACCCGCTTCCGCATCGTAGCCGACTGGCTGCGCGAGGCCACTTATTGGGCCAAGCAAAGCGGCCAACGAACCATCACCCCCAAGGAAGTAGCCCGCACCCTGTCGGCCCGCCGCAAGCGTTTCAACCTCACCGAAGAGAAGTACCGCGAATCCATCGTGCGCGATGTGATCATGGTCTCGACCCAGGGCCGCCGGGTAGGCCAAGTAAACGGCCTGGCCGTCTTCGATCTGGGCGACTACTCCTTTGGCAAGCCCTGCCGCATCACCGCCTCCCTCGGCGTGGGCCGCGAGGGCATCGTCAACATCGAAAGTGAATCCGGCCTCTCCGGCCCCTTCCACGACAAAGGCGTCTTCATTCTGGGCGGCTTTTTAAACAACCGCTTCGGCCAACGCATGCCCTTGTCCTTAGACGCCGCCATCTGTTTCGAGCAAAGCTACACCGAAATCGACGGCGACAGCGCCTCCTCAACCGAGATCTACGCCATCTTAAGCTGCCTGGCCGACCTACCCCTGCGCCAGGGCATTGCCGTAACCGGCTCGGTCAACCAGCAAGGCGACATCCAGCCCATCGGCGGCATCAACGACAAGATCGAAGGCTTCTACGACATTTGCCAAGCCCGCCGCCTGACCGGCAAGCAAGGCGTCATCATTCCCAGAGCCAACATCTCGCACCTGATGCTCAATCAAGAAACCATCGAAGCCGTACGCAAAGGCCGCTTTCACGTCTATGCCATCTCCAGCGTCGACGAAGGCATGGAGATCCTCACCGGCGTCAAAGCCGGCACCCCCGACCGCCAAGGCCGCTATCCCAAAGGCACCATCAACCGCCGAGTCGCCGATCGCCTAGCCGAAATGGCCGAGCACTGGAAAAACTACCAGTAAGGAAATCCGCAGTGGTCGGAGCCTACGGCTTCAATCGAAACGGCACCGCGCGTTTTTTAAGAAAGGACCGAAAGACCCAGTACCCCGATTGGGTTGAGTTCAGCTCCCAAACCGTGCCATCGCCCAGTCGGATCTTCGAAATCTGATCAATGGCATTATCGGCAATGTGTTCTTCCACCGCTTCAATTTCGTTGAAAGCCCGCCGCCGGCTAAAGAGCAGTCCCCGATATACGATCCCGGAATCGGCCACAGTCAATTTCCAGCGCTTGCGCGTGACCTTGACCAGATCGATAACGAAGACCGAACCCAGCAACAACGCGCTCGCGATATGAAAAACACGATCGGCACCGCTATATCGAAAAGCTATAGCCAAAGACAAGGCACTGGCAAGGAGCAGAAGGGGCGTGAAGAATAGGTGATAGTAGAGCGCCAGACCCTCAAGCCTCCTCTCGACACTGACCGCCGCAGCCGGGGAATTTTCTGTCGGCGCACTCTGCCTGTTATCACCAACCTCGACCCGCAGCCGGGACCCCATTTGGGTACTTGCCAACAGCAGCCCCTTTTGCGCCAGCAGTCGAATCGCGGCCAAGTAATTGGTTTGGGCCGAACCAATCTGAATCTTCTTTCCTCCGATCAGCACAATTTCCGTTTTGGTGCCCCGTCTAGAACTTGAGGTAAGATCGACACCCGGCAATTCCGATACCGTCACTGAGCTGATCTCAGAGTAAGGCCAGCGCTTGGTGCCAAAGAGAGACTTGATCCCAATGGTCAAGTCGTCCAAAAGCACGCAGCGAAGCCACTGCGTAAGCAAGACCACCGCCAATAAGATGCAGATGACCGCAATGAGAACATAGGGTGCAACCATCAAACCCGCGGGCATCTTATCCGGGCCTACCCGCCACAGCAGATAGATAGAAACCGGAAAAACCAACAAAGTAAAAACCGCCGAAACACTCAACCCATAGCGCAAAGAATGCCCCACCACCAGACCCTCAGCAGCCACATCCGCCGCCGCCCCCGTGACCACCAGCCGGCCATCGCTTTGATCCAATGAAATCTCAGTCTCTCTGGGCACCAGCGTCAAAAGATCCACCTTCAACTTCCCCGCCCGCGGCCAGGTGCCCACCACCACCGCCACGCCCAAAACCCCCATCGCCAAAGGAAGCACAAAGCCAGAAAAAATCATAGCCACCAAAACAGCGAAAAGAATCAACCCATTGGCTCCAGCCCAAATCGTTACACTAGCAAAAAAGAACCGAGCCAGATATCCGATTTGACGATCATCGATTTTCCCAAGATCCAAAAAAGCGGTTTCCTCGGCGCCCAGAGAAAAGCACTTTTAGACCCTCTTCCCCCCTCCTCCCGCGGTTCCTCGATCGGCCGGTGCGTTATCCTCAATACCTTGATCCAGATCAAACGCATAGACGCCTGAATTGACTTTGCCCTTTTAGGATCTGTCCATCTTCGATACAAAATTCCCATGATCAGCAACATAATCAAAGCCGACCCAAAAACCACCCCCTCACAAAGCTCCCGCGCCGGCAACTTCGCCAACTTGCGCCCCGAAACCAAATGCATCTCCGCCAAAGGATATATTGCTGCCACCCCCACCAAAGACATCAACAAATTCGACCCCCAGAACAACCGCAACAACACCCGAACCCGCTTACTCATCCATTCCACATGCCCATTCAGCATAATCGAGTACCCCTCCCTAAAAGTTTCACCGCCTGACTCATTTATGGTGAAAAAAGGAACAAGTTTCACAAATGTCGTACCTAGAATTCCTGAATGAATAGAAAGAGTCCAATAAAACTATCTGAACGGAACGTCTCTCTGTCCGCTTTCCAAAATTTCTACAACAACACAAAAGCAGCTCGTTCGAAGGCCCAGAAGAGGACTAGAGAGACCAGGCTTAGGACCAGGGCTGGTTCTAGGTAGTGATAGTACCAGAGGCCGGCTTTGGGTTGCCATTGGTGCCGGCGTTTTCGGTGGCGGGCCAGGATCTGGTGGGCGCGGCGGCGGGTGTGCTCGGTGCGCATGGGGTCGATGTCGTGGGTGGCGAGGGCGGAGAGTAATTGCTCCACTTGAGACTCTTTGAGGGGCGAGGTCATGATAGCTCCTTGCCGGGGGCCTGGGTCAGGGCCGGGCTTTGCTGGGCCAGGTGTTCTGAGAGCATGGCGCGGGCGCGGGAGAGGCGTTTGCGGAAGGTTTCGGGTTTTAGTTCACAGATTTGGGCGGCTTGGGAGGGGGCCATGTTTTCGATGGCGGTCAGAAGCAGGGCTTCGCGGTAACGCAGGGGCAAAGAGGCCAATGCTTGTTCTAACTGGGCTTCGAGTTCGCTTACGGCTACCAGCTCGAAGGGACATGTGGCCGTCTCGGTGCTGGGATCGCGGGGGACTAGTTCCTGGATGCGTTCGGCATCCAGGAGGCGCCAGCGGCGGTAGCTTAGGTATAGATTGCGGGCTACGGTAAAGAGCCAGGCGGCCAGGCGGGTGTCGGGTTTGAGGACTGGGGCTTTTTGGGATAGGCGGATCCAGGTCTCTTGCAGGAGATCTTCGGCTACTTGCTGGTGTTTGCTCATGCGGACCAAAAAGCCGAATAGCCGGGGGCGAAAGTGTTGGTATATTTGATCGAAGGCTTGTGGGTCTCCTTCTCTAAGCCTGGTCACTAGCGCGAGTTCTACATCCCGTTCCATATAGATATCAACGCCCGAGAAAGGGCGGCGTGACAAGTTATTTTTGTCACGTTGCGGGCAGCCGGGCGTTGTAGCTTTGGAAAACAATCAAACAGGAGGTGATGATATGTTGGAATTCATGCGTACTGGCGGCCTTGCCATGTGGATCATCCTGGCGCTGGGGCTTGGCTGTTTGGGCCTGGCCAGCTCGTATCTTTGGCAACCGGCCGAGCGCAAACTGGCTATGCTGCGGCCGCTTTCGCTGGCCATGGTGTTCGCCATCCTGTCTGGTCTCTGCGCCGGCCTGGCCGCTACCACCAAATACGTCAGCTCTGAGTTGGCCGACCTCTCTCAGTTGCCGGTGATAGTTTTGATCGGCATCGGCGAGACCTTGACCAACGGTATTCTGGGCTTCTCCCTGCTCATGCTGGTATGGCTGCTGACCGCCATCGGCATGCGCCGGAGTGTCTGATCGGGCAGACAAAAAATTTTCGGCTCACTCTTTCTTCGAAAAACCGGGGGCAAACACCAGGGTCATGCGATCGGGGTTTTGGATCGATTCGCTCTCCATCCAGGCGATGGCTTCGTCGACCATGATCTTGCCCTGATCGCCGCCGCGTAGTTCGCCGCAGCGTCTTTTGGCGGCGGCGGCATACATGGCCATGTTACAGGCGCTACATTCGGCCATGGCTTTTTCCATCAATTCGATGGCGGCAAAAGTATCGCCCCGCTGGGCGGCCAAGGTGGCTCGGTTGATGCGGGCTAAAGCATTGCCCCAAGGGGCATTGATCTTCTCAATCAGGCGGGTGTAATCATCGGCGACCTGGTGCAAGTCACTGGGGGCCGGGCTGACTACGGCGGCGGCCAGGGCGCAGCGGGCCCGTATCTGATGGGCTTCGATTTGCACGGTTTCGATGCGTTTCAGCATGGATTTCTGGTAGCCGGGCCAGGTCTTATCGAGCTCTTGCCAGGCAAGCAGGGCATCGCCCCGGTAGAGGGCCACCTGGGCATAGGCCAGCATCAAGAAGTAATGAGGGGAGAGAAGAAACTTTTTGCCCTTGATCCCGGTTCCTACTTGGGCCAGGCCGGCGTCTATTTGGATGATGGCTTCGTCCGGTTGGTCGAGCACCAGCCAGGCGATATTGCTGCGCCAGGCCCGCAGACTGGACGACAAGTAGGTGTCGCCGCGTTCGAGGGCGTCGCGTACCTGCAGCGGAACCTCTAGGGCCAAATCTTTGAACTTGCCCAGGTAAACCATGTTGGCCACCCGATACAAGGTGGCAAAAGCGGCCTCGAAGCGAAAACCGGGCTCGTAACGCACCATTTTTTCGCCCTGGCTGCTCAACTCGTAGCCTTCTTGGAACTCACCGGCCACGAAAGCGGCCTGGCCACGAACCAGGCGGCAGAGGCCGGCAGGACCGTTTCCTTGCTGGTCGGCCAAGAGCTGGATCTTTTTGCCCAGTTGATTGACGCTGTCTCTTACTTTGACTCCACCAAAGGAACGATAGCCGACTTCCACGCTTAGGGCCATGGCGGCCCGGTAGGGGTCGCCGGCCTTGAGCGCCCATTTGAGCTGCTGCGACTGAGCCACGATACCGTAAATGGGATCGACAAAGGTGATCCCGGTGGTGACTGAATAGCAGACATCGACGCGCAGCAAATCCCGGGCATCGATTTGCTCTGGGGGCCGGGCCTTGAACTCTATCCCTCGGATCTTCAACCACAGCCTTTTGAGCAAAAGAGAGGCAATGGCGCCAATGCCACTGCGGGGCAGTTTGAGGCCTACCTCTTTGAGTACCGACCGGGCCAGGGCCA
>JAUVBB010000150.1 GCA_030591445.1 Deltaproteobacteria bacterium
ATTAAAGCGGTACGCGAGCTGGGTTTAGAACGTCGTGAGACAGTTCGGTCCCTATCTGTCGTGGGCGTAGGATACTTGAGAGGAGCTGTCCTCAGTACGAGAGGACCGGGATGGACGCACCTCTGGTGCTCCAGTTGTCCTGCCAAGGGCATAGCTGGGTAGCTACGTACGGAAAGGATAACCGCTGAAAGCATCTAAGCGGGAAGCCTCCCTCAAGATAAGATATCCCGTTCCTCACTTCGGTGAGGACCTAAAGGGCCCTTCTAGACTAGGAGGTTGATAGGCTGGAGGTGGAAGCGCAGTAATGCGTGAAGCTGACCAGTACTAATTGCCCGTGTGGCTTGACCATATTTTTATTCATCGCGCCGAACAAGCGTCGACGCGAGGACTAAATACAACTTGCTTTTGAGATGTGGTCAGGGTTGAATACAAGAATGTTCTTTGGAAGATTGAGCGCAAGCGAAGATAACAGTTTCCGGTGGTAATGGCGGAGGGGTCACACCCGATCCCTTCTCGAACTCGGAAGTTAAGCCCTCCAGCGCCGATGGTACTGCTCTGGGAACGGAGTGGGAGAGTAGGACGCCGCCGGATCTTTTTTTGAAGCGGATCGTCATTTGACGATCCGCTTTTTTTCGTTAATTTTCTTGCAGCAGCAGCACTTGTTTCATATCCTGAAAAAATGGAAATTCATGAAAGGGCAGCACTGAGTCAAGAGCTGTCTGACCGGGCAAGGGCGGCGGGGGAGTCGTGGTCCCAATTCTTACAACCAGATCTTGAGAAAGCTCGGTATCGGCTAGGCACTAGCAAAGCAGACCGCATTTTGCCCTATGTCATCGAAGATGATCTACGACAGGTGTTTCGTTTGGCATTGGCAGAGCTTGCTTACTTATATGTTTCGAGAAATCGCCGGATATTAGGTGAAGAAGCATATGATGCTGTCTTGTTAGGTTCAAAAGATACTTTTTGCTCTTTGCGGGAGGTTGCTTTTTCTCCACCGCCGCAGCTTAAAAATTTAGGCATGCGGGTGGTCATTGAAAGCGCGCCAAGGATTTGCCCAGGTTTAGACTGTGGTGTTTTGTCTTCGTGGTGGGGCTCGGAAGGAAAAGGAAGAGAACTACTGCTGTCCTGGGGCAGCTTGATGTCTCGCGGCTGGTCAGAAATGAAAGGATCTAATGCTGGTGAGTTGACTCCTTTCATCATGCAATGGATTTTTCCATCTTTAATCAACTTGTCATCAGAGGTCTTGCAGGACTTTACCCTGGATGCCGAAATTAGGCGCGAAGTACACGCGGTATTGCTATTGGGCTTGTATTTATCTCATCAAGTGGTTCAACAGCGGGTATTGGCGGAGGTTGAGCAGTCTGGAACCGGCAACGGCAAGCTAAAAAGTCTTTGGTCGGCGGTCTGTAATCCGCATGTGGCTTTTCTTTCCGCACCAACTTCTATGAAGCTGTGTCTCTTTTATCCGATCGGGTTGGATTTACTATCTGGTCGAAAAGAGACGGTAATTGGCACTTTGGATAGATACGGTAACAAAAAAACTGCCGCGGCTTTATTGAGCATCATCAGTCAGAACCGGTCATTGCAAGAAAAGATTGCTTGGGGCTGGCTTCAATTTCACCTGCGCGAATTGTTAATTCGGATTCTGGCCGCCCCTATTGACCAGGAATCAGAGATTTTCTGTTTTTATCAGAAAATGCTTCGCCATGATTATGCGCTTGGCGACAAACTTGCGGAGAAGAAAAAGCGAAAAGAATTGCTACGTGAGATGGATGCTTGTTCAATTCCTGATGGTGAGGCGGAGCCGATACGAGCTTTTCGGGAGGTGATAGCAAAATTTTCTGCGAAAAACCCTGCGCGCAAGATTTACTCTGATGCCCAATTGTTGGACCTGTCTGTACAGTCGCTGTTGGTGGAGGCCGGAGATGTTTTAGCCGCCCAGATATTCAGAGGGGCGCAGGGACATTTCTCATTGCGAACCGGATCTGAATCGGACCGCAGCCTATTAGAGGAATATGACAACGGGCGACTATATCGCTTTAGTCGGAAAGCATCTCCCTTACTAAAAGAGTATCGCCGCAGCCAGAACGTGGGCCACTACTTTATTGATGTGAAAGATTTCACGCAACGTACGGCCTTGTTAAAAGAAGAAGTAATGGCGGAGTTTGTGCGCCAGCATTTTTATGAACCCATTTTGGCTATGGCCCAGGAGTACTACCAAGGTCTTTCCCATCTAGAAGATCGTGGTGGCTTGTACCTCAATAATTTGCTGGGCGATGCCGTGTCCATTTCTGGAGATGTGCTTTCTTTGGTGCAATTAACCCGGAGAATTCGTCAGCATTTGGATGAATACGAAAGAAGTCTGGCCCGGCACTTGGAGCAAGCTGATCTATTGGCGGGCAGCTTTATCTCCTATGGTGCGGCCCCGTCAGTGGTAACCATATCTGATCCGGTCCGCGGCCGGGTCGATGTGTCCATTGCCGAGAAAATAAATGAATCAGCTAGAGGGACGGCGAGGACGGCAACCGTACTGGCCAGTATCCAGGCTCGCTTGGCGCATTTACGTAAGCAGCCTGGCTGCGCTGGTTTGCAGTTGCCCTTTCGGGTCTACGTCGGCAATACGCTTTCGCTGCCATTGTCGCCGGTGGAAGAACTTAATTTACGCAGGTCTTTTGTCGCTGCCAACGGACAGCGGGCTCTGCGAACCTATACCGATGCGGCGCGTCGTCACATAGAAAATACTCTAAGCGAGGGTCGCTTGACTATCGATGCTTGCCTGAGTCGAGGAATGGCGCTGTACAATACCGGTGATGCCATGAGCGGCACCACCTTAGCTGCTTATCGGGAGGCATTCGGTGGCGATAGTTATTGGACCGAGCTTATCATGCCGACCCGTGAGTTGAGTAGCGCATTGACGCAGCGCTTCGCCTTCTTGCAAGCACAACTTCGATTGTGGGTGCGAAAATCAAAAGACGGGAAAGTAGAAGAGCTGTTTCACTATGCCGGCACCGTGATCTTCAAGGGTTTCGAACGCGATATCCCGATAGAGATCTGGGAGATCATCGGTTCTAGTGATTCAATTGCCTACCTGCTAAGCGAAATGATCCAGGCCCATACTTTGACCTAAGAGCCCTCGACACTCCAGCTGCGCTGGGTTATTTGCAAACATTTACCCGAGCTGGCATCGATTTGGATGAGGGCGCCCTGGATGCGAATTCTATCGCGGGCCACTTGGAATGGAGTAGGTAGGCGAGTGGTAAAACGACCGATAGCGTTTTCTTTGCGAACGCCGATGACTGAATCGGTGGGCCCGGTCATGCCTAGATCGGTAAGGTAGCCAGTGCCGCCGGCAAGCACCTCTGCGTCCGCGGTGGGAATGTGGGTGTGCGTGCCCACCACCGCGCTTACTCGCCCGTCCAGGTAATGACCCAACGCGCGTTTTTCGCTGGTGGCTTCAGCGTGAAAGTCCACCAGGATGACCCGAGCCTGATTGCGCAGGCCGTCGATCAGGCGATCCGCGCAGCGAAACGGGCAAGGCAGCGGATTCATGAACAACTGGCCTTCCAGATTAATGACCCCGACCGAAACTCCGTTTTTGGCAGTTACCGTCACCACGCCTTTGCCCGGCGTGGCTTCCGGGTAGTTGGCCGGACGCAGCAGGCGACTCTCCAGGGATAGATAATCCTTAATGTCCTTGTGTTTCCAAACGTGGTTGCCAGTGGTCAACACGTCGATCGGCAGATCCAGCAATTCATCGGCAACCTTCGGGGTGATACCCAGGCCACCGGAGGCATTTTCGCCGTTGGCGATGACCAGATCGGCCTGGCACTCGGAGACAATGTCTGCCAGGCGGGCGGTCAGTGCTTTGCGTCCGGGCTTGCCGATAATGTCGCCAAGCATCACCACCGTGACAGTTTGGGTAGGCCGCGTTGATTCACTATCGGTCATTTCATCCTCTGGGGGGAACGCATCAGCAATCTATTTTATTTGGCGTATTCTACCGCGCGGGTCTCACGAATAACCGTTACTTTGATCTGACCCGGGTAGGTCAACTCAGTTTCAATTTTTGAGGCGATGTCCCGGGAGAGCAAAGAAGCGGCGGCATCCGTGACTTTGGCATTTTCCACAATGACGCGTACTTCTCGTCCGGCCTGGATGGCAAAAGCCTTCTCTACTCCCTTAAAGGATCTTGATATGCTCTCAAGCTCTTCAATTCTCTTGACGTAGTTTTCCAGCCTTTCCCGCCGGGCACCCGGCCGGGCACCGCTTAGGGCATCGGCGGCTTGCACCAATACCGCCAAGACCGACTCTGGTTTGATCTCTTCGTGATGGGCGCGGACGGCATGAACGATTTTGGGGGTTTCATTATACTTCTTGAGCAAATCCGCCCCGAGCATGGCATGGGAGCCTTCCATTTCATGGTCGATGGACTTGCCCAGATCGTGCAACAGCCCAGCACGTTTGGCCTGTCGTTGATTCAAACCCAACTCTGCTGCCATGGCTCCACAGAGAAAACCGGCCTCAATGGAGTGTTGGAGCTGATTCTGACTGTAACTAGTCCGGTATTTTAGCCGACCAAGGTATTTGATCAATTCCGGGTGGATGCCATGAATCCCCAACTCGAAGGTGGCTTGTTCGCCCGCCTCTTGGATGATTTTTTCTAATTCTTCTTCAGTTTTGGCGACAATTTCTTCGATGCGGGCGGGATGAATGCGACCATCGGAAATCAGCTTTTCTAAACTCATGCGAGCTACTTCGCGACGAACCGGGTTGAATCCGGAGATGATTACACATTCTGGGGTATCGTCAATGATTAGATCCATGCCGGTGGCTGCTTCCAGGGCGCGGATGTTTCTTCCTTCTCGGCCGATGATACGGCCTTTCATATCTTCATTGGGAAGATGTACCACCGAGACAGTTTTCTCGGACACGTAGTCACCAGCATAACGCTGGATGGCCGTGGCCAGGATTTTTTTAGAGCGTTTCTCTGCCTCTTGCTTGGTCTCTTCTTCAATGACCCGGATTTCCTTGGCGGCTTCGAGTCGGGCTTGCTCTATCACGGAGTCCATAAGCTGTTTTTTTGCTTCCTCTCGCGAGAGCTCGGCGACGCTTTCCAGCCGTTGCTCACACTCGACAACGATTTGTTGTCCTTTGTCTTGTAGGTCCTGGGCATGTTGTTCCTGCTTCTTGATCTCCTGATCTCTGCGCTTGTGGTCCAACTCTTGCCGATCGATCAGGTCTGCTCGTTTTTCCAAACCTTCTTCTCGGTGATTAAGCCGCTTTTCTAAATTATTAACGGAGTCTTTTTTCTCTCTGATTTCGTCTTCAAGTTCCCGGCGTCGGCGCTCGACCGATTCTTTTGCTTCCACTTCGGAAGCGCGTTTGCTTAGGTTTGCCTGTTGTTTGGCTTCTTCGGTGATTCGATCCGCTTCGTTTCGTGCCAGGTTTATCTGTGACGATGAACGGCGAGTAAGCAGGATGTGGGCGATAACATATCCCACGACCAAAGCAACCACCCCGACCGCTACGCTGATGATTAGACTGTCCATCTGATGACCTCCTCCGGGCTCGCGGCCCGGAACCTATGTGAACGCCGGCTAGACCACCGCCTTGCCGACTCTCGAGTGTCGTTCGGAATATAAGCTGACCCCAAAAAAGAAAGTCACCAGACTTTTCATTTTCAGTAATCCGGAGGGAAAATCCCAGAGAATGTGACCAAAAAACTGAACCTCAACGCACGGCCACTGTTGTGCAACCTCCTTTGGGAAAATTGGGGACGGGCCGCCCGTCCATAAACCGTCTTGAGGTCCTCGATCTTGCCTTCTGGAACCAAGAGCCCAACAGGGTGAAAATTTCTGATTGCCGGGCCATTTAACTTACTCCGAATCTATGTCAACCCGTCTTCACGAACGACGGGACAAAAACCGCAAAAAACCCCCGCGCAGGCCGTCAGAGCAGATGAAGGCAATGAACCCGCCTTCACTAGGTGGGCGCACCATAATCACTTTAGGCATCCTTGCATGAAGGCTGCACACCGTCATCAGCGGGCGCTCCCTGATAATGTTTGTTGGTTCATTATTTTCTAAACGCTCGTCACGCACCCCGCAGGGGTTACCCTGAGAATATTTGTTTGAAAACGCTAACTTTTTTCCTCGATGCCTGCACGCACAAGCCTCACCATCTTGCGGATTTTCTCGCGGATGTCTTTCTTGAACTGGGCATCTTTTTCCTTCTGTTTGAACAGGGTATCTACGATGTTCAAGCCAGCCAGTACCGCCAGGTTTTGGCTTGCAACTATTTTTGTGTTTTTTCTAACCTCGTCGAGTTGCTCGTCCAAGTACTCTGCCAGTTTATTTACATATTCCTCATCATCTTCGCTACGTACCTTGTACCGCTGTCCGAGAATGTTAACTTCATATGTGCCCATTTTCTGCAGTTCCTTACGGACGGCGACGAATTCTGAAATGAGTATAGTTTTCCAATCATTACATTGTCAAGGAGGAATGTCACGGCAGCAGTTTACCTATGCCGTTATCCGGTGGAGCTTGAGCATATTGGTGCTGCCCGGTTGGGCAACCGGGACCCCGGATGAGATAACCGTTACCTCCCCGGGACGAGCGAAGCCTTTTTCTATCAAAATCCGGTTTGCCTGCCGAAGCATGGCGTCGGTAGAACGTACCACCGGAACCTTGATCGGTTCGACGCCCCAGTAGATGGCCAGACCATTGTAAGTTTCCAGGTGTGGTGTCATGGCGATGATTCGGGAGCCTGGCCGGTAATCGGAGATCAGCCGAGCGGTATTGCCGGATTCGGTAAAGGCGACGATCAACCTGGAGCCAGTGTCTTCGGCGGCCATCACGGTTGCTTTGCTTATGGCGTTGGGAAACAAGGCATGATCCTTAAGAAGCCGTGGCGGGGGCGCGGTCAGAAAGGCTGGGGATTGTTCTGCCTCGGTGATGATGCGTGACATCATTTGTAAGGCCTCTAGCGGATAGGATCCGGAGGCCGTCTCGCCAGAAAGCATGAGCGCGTCAGCGCCGTCGAAAACAGCGTTGGCGACGTCGGAGGCTTCGGCTCGGGTGGGTCGGGTACTGTGGACCATGGATTCGAGCATCTGGGTTGCCACCACCACCACCTTGCCGCGGGAGTTGGCATGGTCGATGGCCGATTTCTGGATGGCTGGCACTTTTTCGGGAGGGAGTTCCACGCCCAGATCTCCGCGCGCCACCATGATTCCGTCACAAACATCCAGAATTTCGTCCAAATTCTTGACCGCATCGGGATGTTCAATTTTGGCCAGGACCCGACCGGACCCTTTGTCCTTGCGAATCATGCGCTTGACTTGCAGAACATCCTCCGGCGTTCGCACGAAGCTTACGGCCACCAGATCCATCCCCAGTTTCAGTCCCAGGCGGATGTCTCGTCTGTCCTTGGAGGTCAAGCTAGCACTCGAAATCGAAACCCCCGGCAGATTGATTCCCTTGTGGTCGGACAGGATGCCGCCGGCAATCACCTTGGTGAGCACATTCTTGCCGTCTTTTTCCGTGACCCGCAATTCAATTGTACCATCGGAAATCAACACCCGATCGCCCTTCTTAACGTCCGAGTGAAAGTGAGAATATTGTACCGATCCGTGGTTGGCATCACCCAGAATAGGACGCGTAGTAAGCATAAAAGTGTCGCCGGTGCGCAGGTGCACTTTGCCGCCGGAGAAACGGCCCAGGCGGATTCTCGGTCCTTGCACGTCTTGCAAGATGGTCAAAGGGCGGCCGGCGGATTTCGCCAGTTTGCGCAAAAGACGGTGGGTCCGACTGTGGCTTTCGTGATCGCCATGGGAGAAATTTAGCCGGGCCACATCCATGCCCGCCAAGATCATCTTGCCCAATATGTTTTCAGTGCAACTGGCCGGTCCAATGGTACAGACAATCTTTGCTTTTCTCATGAGCTGTGCCTCATTTGCGAAAAAGAAAAATTATATCCAAGTGGGAATGTTGCTTGATTGAGACAAACGATCGAGTACGATCATGGGCGCGAACAGCAAGGCAGCAATCCTGGAGATCACCAGGGCCATGATCAGCACCATGGCAAACCAGGTACCGATGGCCACGGCAGAAAAGCGCAGGGATTTTTTCTTGGGTGTGGACATTAATATTTGGCAGCCCGTTTTGAACAAATAGGCGGCATAGCCGAAGCCGGCCAACATCGCCAGCAGACTTAACTGTGGGACCACGGTAAGGAAACCGGCCACCCATACCGGAGTGGATGCGTAGGCGGAACATTTCAACGCCGCATTTTCGTTGGCTTCGGTGTCGAAAGACGATGCCATGGCGCTGACCAGCAAGCCCAGGGCATAGACCGAAGCGACAAATACAGCCATCATCAATATTGAGTAGACCAGGGCATAGAGTAGCCCGCCGGAGTACAAGAGATTGCCCAAGAAACCGCAAATGGTGGGGATAAGCGCCAACATCAATACATAACGCAATACCAGTTGGCGGCCTGAATCTGGTTCGTCTCGGATGACCTCCCAGGTGGGCCCGGGGTTGGTCATCAATTCAATAACCCGAGTGAAAATTACAGAGACGCGAACGTACATACACGGAATGTTAGTAGTGCCGGGGGCAGGGTGTCAAGATTCCGGATGATCTCGGAGCGGGTTAGGGATCGTCATCCTCTTCGGGGTCGTCTCCCCAGAAAGCATCGTCATCGTCGTTTTCCTCGACGAATTCTTCTTCTTGATCCTCTCCAAACTCATCGAACTCAATGGAGAGCCCAACCCTAAACTTCCGGCGCAGCCGCTGCAGTTGTTCCATAAACTCCTCCAAGGCCAGAAACACATTCTCCACAATATTGGCATTGGCTTTGGCCCCGCAGTTAGGGCATTTTAACAGGCTGGCGTCTCGGACAATATCTCCGATCTCCAGCTCGAAGTCGGCTTCACACTTAACACACTCGAATGAAACGCTCATCCCGGTCTTCCTTTGTTTTGTCTTGTCTCATGCCCGTCGTCGACTTCCCGACTTTTTCCTCCAGACACGACGAATAAATTCCGAGCCATGATTTTGTCAAGAAAAAAAATGGCATTCAGCCCATTCTTTTGAGTCTTGGTTTTTCTTGACAATTGACGGCAAGAGCCTAGAGTCGCCCGAGGTTCTTGAGTTTGGCGCCGACCCAACGTGGAAGCGGCGTTAATCAGGGTGGTTATGTCCGGCCAGAATACAATTATGGTGGCCCTTTCGCCAAGCGGGGAGGGCCATTGTTGTCTCTTGTCATTTCCGACAGCATTTCCGACAGCATTTCCGAATCATGTGGCTAGGCCAAGGAGGCGTTTTTGAACATCCACGAATATCAAGCCAAGGAAATTCTTTCTCGGTACGGTGTCCGAGTTCCCAAGGGACAGGTGGCGACCACGCCGGCCGAAGGGGTGGCCGCGGCCACTTCCGTTGCTGGCAGCGAGGGCAAAGTTGTGGTCAAAGCTCAGATTCATGCTGGTGGGCGAGGCAAGGCCGGGGGCGTCAAGGTGGTTGATGGCGCCGCGCAGGCCGGTGAGCTTGCGGGTCAACTTTTGGGCAAATCCTTGGTGACGCATCAAACCGGTCCCAAGGGGCAAGTAGTGGGTCGCGTCCTGGTGGAGCAAGGTCTGAATATCGAGCGTGAATTATATGTCGGGATGGTGCTTGACCGCGAAACCGCCCAGGTTACTTTGATTGCCAGCGCCGAGGGTGGGGTAGAGATCGAGGAAGTGGCCCGTTTGCACCCGGAGAAAATACTCCGGGAAGCGGTGGATCCGGTCGCCGGTCTGATGCCCTATCAAGTGCGCAAAGTGGCTTTCGCCTTGGGCTTGGATAAACAGCAAGTGGCCAAGGCAGTGGCTCTGGTTACCGGTTTGTACCGTGCCTTTGTGGACCTGGACATGTCCTTGATTGAAATCAACCCGCTGGTGGTTCTGGCCGATGGTGAATTGATGGCGCTGGATGCCAAGGTGAATTTTGAAGACAACGCCTTGTTCCGACACCCGGATGTGTTTGCCTTGCGTGACGAAGCGCAGGAAGAACCGGCCGAGGTAGAGGCTTCCCGGCACGACTTGTCCTATATTCGTTTGGACGGAAACATCGGCTGCATGGTCAATGGCGCCGGCCTGGCCATGGCCACCATGGATATCATTCAGCTCAGTGGGGGCGAGCCGGCCAACTTTCTCGACGTGGGCGGTGGCACCGATGCCCAACGGGTTCAGACGGCCTTCAAGATTCTCCTGTCCGATGAGAACGTAAAGGTAGTCCTGGTTAATATTTTTGGTGGAATCGTACGCTGTGATGTTATCGCGGAAGGAGTGGTGGCCGCTATCCGCGAGGTGGGAATGGAGGTGCCCTTGGTTGTGCGTTTGCAAGGAACCAAAGTCGAGCGCGGGCGTGAGATTCTCGGTGCGTCCGGCCTAAACATCGTCGCAGTCGAATCCATGGCCGAAGCCGCCCAGGCGGCCGTGCAAGCTGCCAGGAGAGAGTCGTGAGTGTTCTAGTCGATGCCAAGAGCAAGTTACTTATCCAAGGCTTGGGCAGTGCCGGTAAATTTCACGCTGCCACCATGGTCGAGTACGGAACCCAGGTGGTGGCTGCCTCGCATCCCGGCAAGGGTGGTTCAAGCTGGGAGGGCATACCGCTGTTCAGCACCGTGGCCGAGGCCGTGAACGAAACTGGGGCCGATGTCTCCTGTATCTTTGTGCCGGCGCCGGGTGCCGCTGATGCCATATTAGAAGCGGCCGATGCGGGAATTCGCCTGGTGATTTGCATTACCGAAGGCATCCCGGTGTTGGACATGCTGCGGGTCAAACACGCATTGGCCGGCACCGACACCATGCTCATTGGTCCCAATTGTCCCGGCATTATTACGCCGGGCGCGGCCAAAATCGGCATCATGCCCGGACCTATCCATCGGCCGGGCTCCATCGGAGTTCTCAGCCGCAGTGGAACCCTGACCTATGAAGCGGTCGATCAACTCACCAAGGTGGGGCTGGGCCAGTCCACCTGCATTGGCTTGGGTGGTGATCCCATCAAGGGGCTGGACTTCATCGACGGCTTGGCCCTGTTTGCCGAGGATCCAGATACCGAAGGCGTGGTCCTGATCGGCGAGATTGGCGGTCAAGCAGAAGAGGCGGCCGCAGCGTGGATTCGAAAAAACATGTCTAAGCCGGTGGTGGCCTTTATCGCCGGGCAAACCGCACCGCCGGGCCGGCGTATGGGCCATGCTGGTGCCATCGTGGCCGGTGGCAAGGGTACGGCTGCCCAGAAAGTATCTGCCTTGCAGGAAGCCGGCGTGGTAGTGGCCGAGAGTCCGGCCGAAATCGGTGAGTTGATGAAGCGAAGGCTGGAAAAAATTTCGTGAACACTAAAGCCACACAGTGCTAGCCTACTATGCACGGTAGCTCAGGAGGGTGAAGGTCGTGGCGGCAAGCAAGAAGAATAGCAAACGAAAATTCCGTGGCGAGGTGTACATCGACCAGGAGCGTTGCAAGGGATGCGGATTTTGTATCGAGTTCTGCCCTACCCATGTCCTGGCTCTTGCCGACTCGTTCAACCAAAAAGGCTACTATCCGCCGGTGATAGCCGATATCGAGGCCTGCACTGGTTGTGATTTGTGTGGCATGTATTGTCCAGACTTCGCCATTTATGGCGTGAAAATACGGCTGGACGTCGTTCAGGAGGAGGCGAACCATGAGTGCTGATCCGAAAGGTGTGCTCACCGGGGTTCATTTCCTTGATGGCGATCACGCTTGTTGTGAAGGAGCGCTGGCGGCCGGTTGCCGGGTGGTCTTCGGTTACCCCATCACCCCCTCCACGGAGGTGGTCGAGCGCATCGCCCGTCGAATTCCCACCGTGGGTGGTGTATTCGTGCAGATGGAAGACGAAATTGCCTCTTCCATCGCTATCCAGGGCGCCGCCTGGGGTGGACAGAAAGTCATGACTGTGTCCTCTGGTCCGGGAATCTCCCTGATGATGGAACACATTGGCTATGCCGCCATGACCGAGACCCCCTGCGTTTTTATCAACGTGCAGCGCGCTGGTCCCTCGACCGGTTTGCCTACCTTGGCGGCACAGGGAGACATGATGCAAGCGCGCTGGGGATCGCACGGCGATTACGAGATCATCGCGATTTCTCCCAACTCTCCCCAAGAGTGTTTCGAACTGACGGTACATGCTTTCAATTTGGCCGAACGCTTTCGCGTTCCGGTCATGTTCATGATGGACGAAAGCGTGGGCCATATGACCGAACGCGTCGTCATCCCCAATCCCGAACAACTGAAGATCGAAAACCGACAGCCGCCCACTGGTCCCAAAGAAGAGTTCCTGGCCTACCGGCCGAAAAAAAACATGGTTCCCGAAATGGCTCCGGTGGGGGCGGGATATAAGATCCACGTGACCGGGTTGACCCACGATGAACGCGGTTATCCGGTCATGACCCCTGAGGTTCAGCATGGCCTGGTGGTTCGTCTGGTGGACAAGATTCGCAAACAAAGAGATCAGATATGTATCAACGAAGAAGAGCAAATTGAAGATGCCGAAGTCGTGATTGTAGCCTATGGGATTACCTCCCGGGTGGTGCTGCGCACGCTGCAGATGGCGCGGGACAAGGGACTGAAGGTGGGCGTATTTCGTCCGGTGGTGGTCTGGCCTTTTCCCGAAGAACGTCTGCGCCAACTGGCCAAACAGGTCAAGGCTTTTGTGGTGCCGGAGTTGAATCTGGGACAGGTGGTGCTCGAAGTAGAGCGTATCGCCGCTGGCGATGCCAAAACCATCCTGGTTCCGCATGCCGGCGGTGGTTTGCACGATCCGTTGCAAATTCTGCAAGTGGTGGAGGAGGTGCTCCGATGAGCAAAGCGACCAATCCGGTAGAATCCTATTTGCGCATGGATCGAATGCCGAGCATTTGGTGTCCGGGCTGTGGCATTGGTATCGTGGTCAACTGTTTTGCCCGGGCCTTGCAGCAGATGGGGGTGGACCACGATGAATTGGCGGTGGTCTCCGGGATCGGTTGTACCGGCCGCATTGCCGGCTACGTCGATATCGATTCTTTTCATACCACCCATGGCCGGCCCATTCCTTTTGCCACTGGGCTCAAAGTGGCGCGGCCGGATCTCAAGGTCATCGTGATGAGCGGAGAAGGCGACCTGGTCTCAATTGGCGGCAATCATCTGATTCACGCAGCCCGGAGAAACTCGGACGTCAAAGTAATTTGCGTCAACAACTTCACCTACGCCATGACCGGGGGGCAGGCCGGACCCACGGCCCCCAGGCACTCCATTGCCACCACCGCTCCTTACGGTTCCTTTGACAAGCCCTTCAACCTACCGTTTCTGGCCGATTCGACCGGGGCGGTTTATGTGGCGCGCTGGACCACCTATCATGTCCGGCAGCTGACCCGCTCCATGGCCGAAGCCATGAGCAAGCCGGGCTTTTGTTTCATAGAGGTTATTTCTCCTTGTCCCACAATTTTTTCCCGCCGCAACCGTCTGGGCGATGGTTTGGACGCCATGCGCTACTACAAAAACTCCAGCAAAGTTGTTAACGGTGCCAATACGCGTATGGTGGGCCTGGATTTGAACGGTCCCATTATCGTGGGGAAATTCATCGATCGTGATCGCCCGACTTTGCTCGAAGCCATGGACGAAGAAATCGGATCCAAATTGGGCAAGCGGTATGTCCCTTATGCTACCACAGGAGTGCAGCGGTGAGCCGAATCGAGGTCAAAATTGGAGGTTTTGGCGGCCAAGGAGTCATCTTGGCCGGAATGATCCTGGGACGAGCCGCGGCCCTCTACGATAGCAAGGACGCGACTCTGACCCAGTCTTTCGGCCCCGAGGCGCGGGGCGGTTCTTGCAGTGCCCAGGTGGTGCTGAGCAAGGAGCGCAACCTGTACCCTTGTGTGACTCGTCCCGATGTGCTGATGGTGATGTCACAGCCGGCCTATGATAAATTCATCGATGAAGTCGTGCCCAATGGCTTGGTCTTGTATGAAAATTGTCTGGTCAAGCCAGGACCCTTGCCGGAGGGCTGCCGGGCTTTTGGTCTTCCCGCCACGAAAATTGCCGAGGATATGGGACGTAAGATGGTGCTCAACATCGTCATGTTGGGCTTTCTTACCTCCCTTTCCGGTTTGGCGGATGTCGGCGCCATGCGCAGAGCCATCTCCGATTCCGTTCCGCCCGGTACCCAGGGTTTGAACCAGGATGCTTTCAATCGTGGCTATGAGCAGGGAAAAGCCCTGCAGGACAGACACGATGACTCCTGATGCCTGACTGAAAATGAACAAGAAAGACACGAAGGGCAAGCAACGAGTCGAAGCGCTCGGCCTGCGGGGGTGGTGTTTGCGCTTGTTCGGCGCCGGCGTTGGTGGCAGCGCGGTGATTATGACCCTGCCTACTTTCGATTGGGCGCCCCTGGCTTGGTTGGCCTTGGTCCCCATTCTCTGGGCGGTGCGGGGCACCAGCGCCAAGCAGCACTTCTTGCTGGGCTGGTTTGCCGGCTCGCTGATTAACTTCGTTGGCTTTTTTTGGATTTCCGGGCTGTTGATAGATTTCGGGCACA
>JAUVBB010000131.1 GCA_030591445.1 Deltaproteobacteria bacterium
CGAGACGTCATAGGCCCCAAGTTGGTACAAAGGCACCAGAACCACAGGGTGGCCAGAAGCCTCGACGGCATCGCCCGCCAAGGAAATCTGAAATTCGCACTCTTCTTCCACCAGCGCCTGGGCCCAAATATCCAGCAAATATATCTCCAGCCAAGCCTCGGCCACGGGCGGGTTACAACAGTCACCCTCGGCACAGTCCGGGTTTTGGTCATCACAATCGGCGCCCAGATCGCAGTCAAGACCACGGCCATCGCCGTCTTCATCCAAGCAAAACTTCGAGCTGGTCGCGTCCGAACAAGCGGCGGCCAAAATTCCGACCCATAGTAGAGCCATCCCCATGCAAAGCCAACGACGTATACCCAAGAGCGTCTCCTTCCCCCAAGAATGCCGCATTCTACTGCAAAAATGACCAGCTGGGAACCGCCGCCCGGAAACTGTCGCTGAAATGACGCTTCGCTTGAAAACTGTTTTCTTCCGCGCTCAGTAGTCTCGGCAGCAACGGAAGCCGGCGAAGAGGGAGGTCCAGCCGGCGTTGTAGCTGCATTGTAAGCGGGCGCTGGCGCTGGCACAGTTGAAGGCGCCGCCGCGTACCTCGTAGCCGCGGGCGTCGGTGGCGGAGGGGACGACTTCCCAGACATTGCCGTTGATGTCGAAGGTGCCGTAGCTGTTGGTACAAGAAGGAAAGGACCAGGTGGGCACCACTTTGAAACAGTAGTAGGTGTAGCCGCAGTTGGCGGCGGTGCTGCAGGGAGCGATGTCGTGGGCCAGGCAGTAATCGTCGCAAAAAGTGTCCACGCAATTGCAGGTCTCGCGATCGAAAACATCGCCGAACACGTAGCTGTTCTGGCCGGCCTCGGAACAGGCAGAGTAGAACTCCTCTTTGGCACAGATGCGCTTTCCCGCCGCCTGGCAGGCGGCCTGCATCTGCTCGAAAACGGTGGCGTTGATGGGATTGGTATACCAGGGAATGACCCCCGGCTGTGACACCGCCTTGTTGATGTCGCCGCCCATGCCGACCGCCGTGGCATCGGCCCGCGATGCTTCGTAGCTGTCCATACAAAACGGTTCGGACACGCCCAGCGCGGGTGCGGCGGGAACAAAAACCATGTCCGGCGGACAGCTGCCCGGCTGGCGCAGGCAGCCGGGCGCACAACCGTCGCCAGGCAAGGCGTTGCCGTCATCACAGGTCTCGGTCGGCGGACAGGTAATACCGTCGCCGCATACGTTCTGGTGAATCTGGCAAGTGGGCAGGCACCCGTCACAGGGGTCAAAGTTGCCGTCGTCGCAATCCTCCAGGGCACCCTCGATGCCGTCGCCGCAAATCGGGTCAATGCAGGCCCCGCTTAGGCAATAATCTCCCGCTGATCCGGCCTGGTTGTTGCACGCCAGCCCGTCCTGGACCTCGGGATGGGAAGGCACGCCGTTGGCCGCGCACAGATCGAAGGTACAAGCATTGCCGTCGTCGGGCAGGTCGGCCTGGTCCAGCTCCTGGGCACAAACCTGGCCCAGTTGGTTCGGCACACAAACGAAGGCCTGGCAGTCTCCGGGCACATCGCTGCAATCTGCCTGCGGGTCTGCGCAAGTGAAGCGGCAATCATCGCGGCAACCGTCCAGGTCGTCTCCGTTCTTACCGTCGTCGCACTGTTCCCCTCCCTCGGGCTGCCCGTTGCCGCAGAACTCAAGTTCGCAGTTCGACGAACAACCGTCCCCGTCCTCGGCATTGCCGTCTTCGCAGGCCTCCAACGGCCCTTTGATATTGTCTCCGCATATCGGATCAATGCAGAATCCGTCTTGGCAGTAGTCACCGGGCAAGCCGGCACTGTTGTCGCATAGGCTGCCGTCGTCCCGGTTTAACTGTGAGCTCACGCCCTCGCTGCATTCTCCCACGGTACACGGCTTGCCATCGTCGGGCCGGTCCTCGTCGGCCGGCTCATCGGCACAGACCTGGCCGAAAGTGTTGGCCGCACACCCGGGCGTTAGGCAATCACCGGGAAAATCCGTACAGTCTCTGCCTGGATCCTGACAAGTGAAGCTGCAGAAATCCAGGCAGCCGTCCAGGTCATCGCCATTGCGGCCGTCGTCGCACTGTTCCCCGTCGTCGATCTCCTGGTTACCGCAGAACTCAAGCAGACAATCCGACGAACAACCGTCCCCACCATCGGTATTGCCATCGTCGCACTCCTCCAGGGACCCTTTCCATTCGTCTCCGCACACCGGATCGATGCAGACGCCTTCCCGGCAGTAGTCTCCTGGCACACCGCTTTGGTTGTCGCAGGCAATGCCATCGGCTCGATTTCGCTGGGAGGCCGTCCCGTCAACACACATGCCCTCGCTACAGTCGCCTTCGGCAGCGGGCCGATCTTCATCGTCCGGCACATTTCCGCAATCTTGTCCGAGCGTGTTGACCATACAGACAGGCTTCAGGCAATCTCCTGGAGAATCGCTGCAATCGGAGCCAGGATCCTGGCAACTGAAACTACAATCATCCCGGCACCCGTCCTGGTCGTCTCCGTTCTTGCCGTCGTCACATTGCTCCTGCGCTTCCCTTTCTCCGTTCCCGCACTCGGGCAAGACACATACAGTATTGCCGGGTCCCGGCGTACCCAGATCACCGTCTCCGTACGAACTGGTGGCGGCACACCAACTGCCAGGAAGATCGTTCATCATCAGGTCATGTTTTGTCGGATCCAGGTTCATGGAGACACCCGCCAGGTTTGGCCATTCCGTGCAATTGAAGGCCACCCGATCTACTTCCACCTCGCCCGCGACGATAAAGAGCAGCCTGCTCTCCAGACTTATCCCGGCTAGCAGCAGATCCGGTTCCAGACCGCCGTTGATCTGCCCGTCGTCTTCGAAA
Source organism: Deltaproteobacteria bacterium (assembly GCA_030591445.1). Lineage (GTDB taxonomy): Bacteria > Myxococcota > B64-G9 > B64-G9 > B64-G9 > JAUVBB01. Next base: position 2,858 of record JAUVBB010000131.1, read on the forward strand.
GCCAGCAAAACAAAATCACCCGCTTCGAAATCCACCCCGGCCGGCAAACCCAGCGGCGCCGAGCCGCACTCGCCGTCCCGCAACTGCCAGCCTTGCATGCTGAGAGCCTCGTAGCCCTTGTTGTAAAGCTCGATGAATTGCCCTGGCCTGCCCGCCGCCGCTTCCGGCCGGCTCATGATTTCGGTAATGAGAACCTGGCCCGGGTAAGCCTCGATACACCCACCCTGCTCCTGCCCTCCAGCCCCATCCTCGCTAGCCTCCGCAAATTCTTCCCCATCTTCCCCATCCAGGCCCACCACCTCTTCCTCACCCGGCCCCGCATCCCCCGCTGCATCCGGAGCCGATGGATCCTCCGCACAGGCTGATAACGCAATGACCCCGCCAAGCAAAACCAGATATCCCATCGCCCTGAATAACAGACTCTTCATCCCGGATTCCCCTCAACAAATTCGCCTCGCTGGCCATACTACTGCCAGTTGCACAAAAAAGGAGAAAAATGCGCAGGACTTTGGAGTATTTTCGCCACTGTGGCAAAAGCACTGCCCAGGACAACGGCCACGCTTATCGCTATTTTCCATCCCCATCGGCCACAACCGCCGCCTCGTTCATAGCGCCGGTGCGGTAGCCCAGTAGATCCAAAGAGACATAGGTATAACCGAGTTCCTTGACCTTTTCGGCCACCTGCAGGCGCAAGTCGGCCGCCAAGAAACGGTCCATTTCGTCGCGGCCGATCTCCAACCGCACCAGGTTGCCATGGTCGCGGGCTCGTATTTGGACAAAGCCCAGGCTGCCAAGAAAATCTTCGGTCAATTCGATGCGCTTGAGCCGTTCGGGGGTGATGAGCTGGCCATAGGGCACCCGCGAAGCCAGACAAGCGGCGGCGGGCTTGTCCCAAACCGGTAAATCGCGGGCCTTGGCCATGGCCCGGATGGCCGCCTTGCCCAGACCCAATTCGACAAAGGGCGAGCGCGCAGCCAAGTCCCGGGCGGCCTTCATGCCCGGCCGAAAATCGCCCAAGTCGTCCTGGTTGCTACCTTCCACCACCACCGCCAGACCCTCATCCCGGGCCACTTGCCAAAGGGCGGTAAACAAAGTCGACTTGCACAGATAACAACGGTGGCGTGGATTGGCACGGTACTCCGGGTTGTCCATCTCGTCGGTGGCCACCATGCGATGCCGCGCCCCTATCTTCTTGGCCAGTTTCTTGGCCTCCGCCGACTCGCGCAAAGGATAGGAAGCAGATTCCCCGCTGACCGCCAGCGCCCTGTCCCCCAAGGCATCGACCGCGGCCGCCAACAAGACGCTGCTATCAACGCCCCCGGAATAGGCCACCACCACGCCTTCCATTTCAGCCAGACATTCTTTCAGTCGCTCATAGTCTTGGTTCATTTGGGTCACCTTTGTCGTCCCGTCCAAACAAGTTCGCCATCCTAGCACAAGAACTTGGTATCGGTCATCCGACCGGTTGACAAGCCTTGGGTCCCGGTTTCTAATGCGCGCATGAAAAATATTGCCAAGCCACTTCTGATCATGATGCTAGTTTTATTAGGCTATCCCAGCTCAACCAGGGCCAGCGAGGACGACTGGGACCGAACTACTTTTCACGACACCCCCCCCACTGAGACCAGTACCGGCGACGCCGCCATGGTGCTGGGCGCCCAAACACTGCCGGCCGGCACCTTTGCGGCCAAATTGGCGGCGGGCCACCCTTTTCTCACGGGAGGAATTCACGTCGGACTTAGCAAGCGAATTGATCTTTTGGCCGAGGCCAAGATTCCTTTTTCGGAGTTCGGCAAGGCCTGGCTCTTTGGCGGCGGCGCCAAGCTGAACCTCTACAGTCAAAACGGTAGATTTTTCTCGGCCTTCAAAATACGGGCCTTCGCCTTGCTCTACGACGATCCAGACAATGAACTGCAAGCCATGGCCCCCGGCCTTATGATCTGGCCCTCCTTCGTGATGGGCATGAAAGTGAAAGAAGGCTGTTTCTACGGTGAAGCAGGTATGATTCTTTATCCCTACATCGACCCTGGCTCCGACCGCGACTATATCTTCTACTCGGCACCCATTCACTTTGGGGGCGAGATCTATATCTCCGATAATCTGCACATGTTTATCAATGTGGATATCGGCCTCGGCTTCGGCTTCGGGCCGGTTGTCCGCGGAATCGAAGGCGGGCTTTTATTCCTGCTGTAGCGCGAGTGCCATCACTAGTAGCGCCAGGCCAAAGCCAATCCATAGGCGGGAGTATCGCTATCATCGGCGGCCGCTGGCGGCAATACCATCGGGGCCAGCGCAAAGGCATGCGCTTTTTCATTGAAGCGTTGGGCGGAGCGCGGCGCGTCGACGATATCCCAGAGACTCAAACCCAGCCAAGTCACACCGCCGGCGATAGCCAAGACAATCGCTCCGGTTTCGCCGGTCTCGTCACCGTGACCACCACCGACCACCATCGCGCCAAGAAAGCCACCGCTCAGCGCAGCGGCCCTGCCCAACGAAAACCACAGGGCCCGACTGGTCTGACCGGTATATAAGTGTCCGGCCGAAGGCCCGACAATGGCACCCAGGGCAATTAAGGCCATTCCCCCGGAGCTTTCCAGACTGCTACTATTATCCATGGCCATCCCGGCACCGATCAATCCGATTGACCCGGCCAAGGAAAGCGTCAAGGCAAAACTGGGCGACCGATAAGGAATTTCCATGGTCTGGCTCAAGTACGGTTCCACCGTCTCGGCCGGCGCCGCGCTTAGTGGTGCCGCCAAAAAACAAACAACAACTATCGTGCTAATCAACTTTATATTTAAACTCTGTGCACTCATGGCTTCGTTCCTCCTAGCCAAGAGTAAAGCAAAACTCATACCAAACAGACCGTCTCTTTTTTTTGCGCAAGTACGGGACTGTTTCTACTCAATTTTTTATTATATTGCGCTGCGCAGCTTAGGCTTCAGCCCACCCCAAGCCTGTCCGGCAGAGCAACAGACCTGTGAATATGGCGCACAGGTATGACAATCCACTGAAAGCAGCATGATTTTTTCATTTCAACTCCCAATCTTCTGGATTTTGCCCAAGCGACTCAGGTCGTAGCCGGGATAAGCCTCTTGTCCCATTACCGGCAACTGCGAAATCAGAAAGTCCAGCAAGCGGGCAATGGTGGCATGAGATAAAAATCCCAGCGGCAAGGCCAGCCGAAACGACTCGTCCAGCAAGGGCAAAAAGCCCAAACCAAAACTCGCGGCTGCCCACTCAATGCCCAAACCGATATCCGCTTGACCCGACCCGATAGCCTGCGCCATTTCCCCATGCGAAAAGAAGGGACCCACTCCCTCGAAATCCGCAAGCGAAAGCCCCGCCTCGGTCAAAACTCTCTCACCCAGCCGAAAAGTACCCGAAGCCTCCTGCCGAAGCGAAAACCGGCTGCCTTTCTGTAAAAGATCTGCCCGGGACGGTGATTTTGAAAAGCGATCGCGCTGGAAGAGTATTCCTTGTTTCCTATTAAAGAGCTGTATCAAACAATAGCCGCCAACATCTTTCATCAAATCACTGATGACCTCATCATCGAGATGACAACAGGCCAGATGGGCCAAACTGTCACTAACCGCCTGCAAACCCGCCTGACTGCCCACCCGCGCCGAAAGAATTGGAATCTTGGTCTCTTGCTGAAATTGCTGCAGCACCCGATACAACAAAGGATCATCACTGCCCTGCAGCAAGATCATCTTATCCAACAAGGACTGAATCAGCCCCCCCGGCGGATGCTGGGTATTGTCCTCCACCCAGGAATCAACCAAGTGCCGAGGAAAAAGCCACTTCCCACTCACCCGCGCCGCCGGTAAAAGCCCCCGGCCCACCAGATCATAGACCTTCTTCTCATTAAGCCGCAGATACTGCGCCACTTCTCGCGTTGTTAGATACTCAGCCATCCATCTCTCCCTCCCCCCGAATTGGACCCTTCTAGCCATGCAAAAGAAAACTTGCAACCATAAATGACCAGAACTAACCCCCTCGCCACAAAGTACTAGTTAGAAATCGCAAATTGGGTGCTATGCTCGGCCGGGCAATAATCATGGCAAAGGAGACGAGCTTGGCGAAAAGGACAATGGTCGGGTGCTGTCTGGCTTTGATTCTGGCTTCCGGGCTGGGATTGGCCTGCGGGCCCAACAAAGCGCTGGTCAAGGCCGAAGCGGCCATCGGTCGTTTGGAGGCGCTGCACGAAGAGGATCGCTTTGACGAAGCCATTTTACTGGCTGAGCAAACGCTGGGGCAAATAGAGCCGCAACTGGGGAAAAATCATCTCAAGCTGGCCGAATTGCTGGTGGCTTGGGGCAATGCTTGTGCCCGCAAGGGTCAGTACGAAAAGGCCCGGCCCTTGCTGGAGCGAGCCTTGGCGATTCAGGAAGCTGTTTTGCCGGCCAAGCATCTGGATCTCGCCCGTAGTTTGGATTCCTTGGCCAATGTACTGTTGGATCTGGCCGAATACGACGCGGCCCGACCCATGTTGGAGCGAGCGCTGGCCATTCGCACAGCCTTGCTCGATTCTCGGCATCTGGCCCTGGCCGAATCCACCCACTCGTTATGTTCGCTGGCGCTTGGTTCCGGCCAGCTTGACCAAGCCATACGGTTTTGCGAGCAATCCCTGGCCATCTTCGAAAAGAGAGGCGAGCCCGGCAGTCTGGCCGAGAGGGCACAACTGGGCGATGTACTCAACTCTTTGGCCCATGCCCACAAAAGCGCGGGCAAATTCGATACCGCCATCGAGATATACCAGCGCTCGCTCAAAGTAACCGAAACCATCACGGGCGCGAAGCAATCGGTCCGGGCCGTGTCCATCAATAATTTGGCCCGTATCTTCTCCATGCAAGGTAAGTACGAAAAAGCGCGCAATCATTACCAACAAGCATTAACGATGTTGGACGATATCTATGGCTCGGAAAACATCATGGTCGCCACCGCCATGGCCAATTTGGCCGAAGCCATTTACCATCTGGGCGAATACCAAAGCTCGGTGCGCTTAGCCAAACAGTCTTTGGCCATCAAGGAAAAGACGGTCGGCCCCAAGCATCCCCAAATGGCGATCGGGCTCAGTAATCTGGCCCTGGCCTATTTGACCATGGGCGACTATGTCAGCGCCCGGCCGCTACTGGAGCGTGCCCGTGATATCATCGTGCAGGCCTTCGCCCCCGATCATATCTATGTGGCCACCATCCTCGACAATCTGGCCGACCTGCAGCAAGAAATCGGTGACTTTCAAGGCGCCCGGCCGCTGCAGGAACGCGCTTTGGCCATCTATGAAAAAGCTCTCGGTCCCGAACATCCCGAGGTCGCCATCAGCCTGAGCAACCTGTCCAAGCTGATGAGCCAGCTGGGTGAGCATCGGGCGGCCTTGCCCCTTGCCGAACGAGCCCTAGCCATCTTCGAGAAAGCCTATGGCCAAGTCAATCCGCGCGTGGCCGTCGCCTTGAAAAACCTGGCTAAATTGCACGAAGCCTTGGGCGAACACCGGGCAGCCAGAAAAATGTACCGGCGCGTGCTGACCATGATCCAAAAAACCATGGTTGCCAATCACAGCTTGGTCGGTCACGCCCTGGTGGATTTGGCCTGGAGTGACATCCAACTGGGCGATCTCGACAGTGCCGCCGAGAATTGTATCCAAGGCATCGCCATCCTGGAAACCGCGCTGGGGCCTGAGCACCCGGTGACCGCCAGCCGCAACGACTGCGCGATCTACCTGCAACTGGCAAGAGGTAAAGGCGAGTCCGCTCGCCGGCTCCAAGCCAGGGTACTTAGCACCGTTGAGAAAAGTGTCGACTCCCTGCTCGACGACACCAGCGAGCGGGAACGGCTCGGACTTATCCTGTCCCGGCGACGGCAGCTCGATGCCTATCTGTCCCTGTTTGATCGACCCGGCGACGCCATCGATAGCTACCAGGCCGTCTTGCGTTGGAAAGGCCTGGTCCAAAACTCCATGGTCCGCCAACAGAAGCGGCAAAGCGAATTTCCCGATGCCGAGCGCAGCCAAAAAACCGCCCAGTTGAAAAGTTTGCGGCGCCGCCTGGCCATGGCCTATCTAGCCCCCGCTCGGCCATCTTCGGGAAACCTGCGAAAAGAACAAATTCAGCAACTGACCCAGGAAAAGGAGCGACTACAAAGATCGCTTAGTCAGGAACACGGACTTGCGGCTAGCCACTCCGGCCTTTCTGCCATAGGTTTTACCGAAATTTGTAAGCAACTGGGTCCCGACGAGGCCTTGGTGGATTTCTTGTCCTACCGGCACCGGAGCATGCCCGCGGAGGCTCGGCCGGGCAAATTTGTGATTGGCAAACGCCTGTTGGCCTTCGTCCTGCAGGGTGGTCAAGGCTGCCGGCCCATCCGGGTGAACCTGGGTCCGACCGAAGTCATCGATCGGCAGGTGGCGGCCTTGCGGCAATTGGCCGGCACTGGCGCCTCCGAGCACCGAATACAAAGAAAGGCCCGTGCACTGGGCCAAGAGCTCTGGGATCCACTGGCTGGACTTTTAAAGAACCGCCACCGGGTATGGATCGCACCGGACGGCGCCATCAGCGGCCTGCCTTTTGAACTGCTGGTCAATCGGAAAGGCGATTACCTGATTGAAAGTACCACCATCGCCTATCTCAGTTCGGGAAGAAACCTGTGGCAACGTGCCCAAGAGAGCAGCCCGAAAGGCCACGGCGCCCTGGTGGTGGGCGGCGTGGATTTCGATCAGGCACAGCAAACCCCCGCGGCCACCAAGCCCAGCACATTCAGGGCGCCCAAAGACGAATCCGGGCTGTTCCCTTTCGCCCCGCTTCCCGAGACCGAGACCGAAGCCCAACTGGTTGCCCAGAAGCTGGCCAAAGCCATGGGCAAGGAAAAGATCGTCTTACTGACCGGCAAGCAAGCGGAGGAAAGAACCGTCAAGCAAAGCTTGCCCGGCAAACGTCTGGCCCACATTGCCACCCATGGATTTTTCGCCGGCGGCAAATTGCGTTCGGTTTTGAGCGCCGATCCAGCCGGCGCCGAAGGTCAAATCAAAGGAATCGGCTTCAACCCCATGGTCCTTTCCGGCCTCTTGCTCGCTGGCGCCAACAGCTATCACGACACCATGACCGGCTCCGAAGACGGAATTCTTACCGCCGAAGAAGTGGCCGGCCTCGATCTCAGCGGCGTGGAGTTGGTAACCCTGTCCGCCTGCGACAGTGGCTTAGGAGAAATGATTGAGGGCGAAGGCCTACTCGGCCTGCGCCGGGCCTTCGACCAGGCCGGCGCCCAAGCCCTGATCATCAGCCTGTGGCGGGTACCAGACCGCCAAACCCAGGCCCTGATGACTGATTTCTACGCGCGGCTCCAAAGCGACCCGAAGCCAGATCTCGTCGAAGCGCTACGCCAATCCAAACTGTGGCTAAAAAAGAGCCAAGCCAAAGTCCATCCCCGCGCCTGGGCCAGCTTCATCTTGTCCATCGAATGAGACCGGCACAACTTTCTCAATAGACTTCCACGCATTGCGCAACCCGCGTATCTCCAGAGACCTGGTCGGGCACGGTATCTCCATAGACGAAGTCGAAATATACGTCGTAGACGCCGGGGTAAATCTTGGTGGTGTAGCTGGGGCCGCCGCCGTCGAATCTGGCATAGTAGTTGAGCCGGGTGTCCATGTTTTCGAAACGCAAGCGCCACTCGTCGTAGTCGGCTCCATAGGTGTCCGGAATCGTTTGTCCATCCCAACTTATTTTCCCCCCAATGGCTCTGGTCTGGGGGTGAATATCCAGGGTGGTCTGGGCTTGAATCTCTTTGGCGCTGACAATCTGGACCTCACCGCTCACTTGGCCGACGACGACTTCGCCGTAGGCAAAATCAAAAAACACGTCGTATTTTCCCGGATACAAATTACAGCTATAAGAACCACTGCCGCCGTCAAAAGACGCCGTGTAGCGCAGATGGGTTTGTACTTCCTCGAAACTTAGAACCCACTCTTTATAGTCCTGGCCATAGGTATCGGGAATCATCGCCCCGCCCCACAACACCGAACCGCTCAAAGTCGCTACTTGCGGATTTACATCAAAGCTACGCGAAGCCTGGATCTGGATCGAAGAACCGATTTTGGTCTGTCCGTTTACCTGACCGCTTACCACCTCTCCGTAAACAAAGTTGAAGTAGATGTCATAGGTGCCCGGATAGATTTTGGTGGCATAAGAATCTACCCCACCGTGAAATGCGGTCCGATAACGAACCTTGGTGGCGACGTCTTCGAAGGTGAGTTCCCACTCTGAATAATCACTGCCATAGGTGTCGGGAATCATCTCTCCGCCCCAAAGGGCCCCGCCCGATAGGGACACCACCTGGGGATTGATGTCCAAGCCGACCGGAGCTTGGCAAGCAAGACGGCTAGCGACCCGGACCGGTCCATCTACCTGTTCGAGAACAACATCAGCGTAGACAAATTCAAAGCTGACATCATAAGTACCGGGATAGACATTGGTGGTATAAGTCGCGCCCCCGCCATCGAATGACAAGGCATAACGAACGCCCGTGTCGGTATCTTCAAAGATCAGTTTCCACTCGCTGTAATCAGCGCCATAGGTATCGGGAATGGGTTCCCCACCCCAGGCAATGGAACCGCTTACCGGCACCACCGTGGGTTGCACATCGAGTTCCGTGTCTGCTTTGACCGAGAGCCTGCCCACAATGCGCACCGGACCGTCAACCTGGGCGGGCACCACCTCACCGTAGACAAATTCGAAAAACACGTCGTAGTCTCCGGGATAAACATGGCAGAGATAGTCGGGCTGGCCGCCGTGAAAAGATGTTGTGTAGCGTAAGGCGGTCTCGGTATCGACCAAGACCAGTCTCCATTCCGGGTAGTCACTGCCGTAGGTATCCGGAATGGGATTCCCACCCCAACTCACCTGGCCACTGAGATTCACCACCTTTAGATCAATGTCGAAAGTAGTAGCGTGCTCCACGCGCAAAGATTTGGCCAGCAAGACCAGACCATTGATTTGCTTGGGGACGACTTCACCGTAGGCAAATTCAAAATAAACATCGTAGCTGCCCGGATAGATTTTCAGCGCGTATTGGTCTGTGCCCCCATGAAAGCCGGCGACATAGCGTATTTTGGTTTGCACATCTTCCAAAACCAACTTCCACTCCTGGTAATCAGAACCGTAGGTGTCCGGAATTGTCTTTTCATCCCAAAGAACCGTTCCGCTCAGCGCAAACACGGTAGGCTGGACATCCAAGGCACATTCCGGCTGGCATATTGAGGTCGGATTGGGACAAGCATTAAGCGGCTCGCACTCGCCTGCCGGCGAACAACTTTCTTCCGGGCCACAAGCACCGCAGTCGCTGCCACAAATCGGATCAGGCCCGCATTCTAGGGTCCCACACTGGGGAGCGCAATCGACGCATTGACCATCCGAACAGTCGTAGGCACAGTCTTCCATTCTCTGTTCGGGATTTCCACAGGAGTCGAACCACCATAGATCCTGCTGATAACAAGCGCTAGAAGCCTGCGCCTGGCAAAGACAAGTGCCAGCTTGGCAAATTTCCCCATCGTTACACTGTCCGCAATCGATGCCACAAACAGGATCGGGCCCACACTCATTCTCAGCGCAATCGGCGACGCAATTTTGGCAGCTGCCATCGACACAAGCCTCCTGACAGGCTATCAAGATTTCCTCGGGCTGCCCACAGCCATCAAACCACCACACTGCCGAGCCTTGGCAGTCAGTGCTGGCGTGAGACTGGCACCCACACTGGCCATCGGTACACACTTGCCCGGCCGGGCATTCTGTATTTGATCGACAAGCAAGCTCCTCTCGCTCTTTGGTGGCACAGCCGGCCAAAAAAACCAAACTCAACAAGCCACAGCATATTTTCAATAAAGGTTGACCCATCATCGCCTCCTTCTGGCTTCCGACATTGAAGCAAGTCAGGAACAAAAGGCAATCTTTGTTTTTTTCCCGTATTGTGGAAGTATGGAAGCTTGCGCTATGGAAGTCCTTTGGCCAGAACCGTGGAGACCAGAATGACCGAAAAGATTTGGAAATTTTGTTTGTTGCTTTCCGTTTTTGGCGCCTGTGCTTTTGCCTGCAGCCCGAAATCCCGACAATTGAGCTGTAGCGATGATTCAGACTGCGGAGACGGTCAATTGTGTATCGCGCAAACCTGTGTCATCGCCGACTGCCGGACCGATGGCGAGTGTCAGGCAGGCCAAGAATGCGTGGATCACCAGTGTCGTGATTTGTTGATCTGTACCGAGGATGCCGACTGTGATGCCACCCGGCCGGTCTGCGACACCGATGCCGGCAAGTGCGTGACCTGTGTGGCCCAGTGTACCGGTTTGTGCTGCGGAGACGACGGCTGTGGGGGCCAATGCCCAGACCGTTGTGCCGACACCGGGCAAAGCTGCAATAGCGACACTTGCCAATGCGAGGGCGAATGCCAGCCCGACTGCGCGGGCAAAGAGTGCGGCCCGGACGGCTGTGATGATACCTGTGCGCCGGGTTGTGCCGACAACGAATATTGCGACAGCGAGGGTCTCTGTGCTTGTGCGCCAGACTGCGCCGGCAAAGAATGCGGCCCCAATGGCTGCGGTGGCGAGTGCAGCCCGGGCTGTGCGGACACCGAGGTCTGCGATGCCACGGGTCAATGCAGTGCTTGCGAATCCGAATGCGGTACCCGCGAATGTGGGCTCGATCCCACCTGCGGCATCTCTTGTGGGAAATGTACGAACAACGAAAGCTGTAATCTGGCAGGCGTATGCGGCCCCTGGTGTGAGGTGGGCGAGACCCGCTGTGACGAAGACGGTTTCGGCTTCGAAGTCTGTGGCTATCAAGCGGACATCGATCAAAACACTTTCGGCTGGCGCATTCCCTGCATGCCGGGTGACGCCTGTTTGATGGCCAGTGGCCAATGCAAACGCGAGGCCTGCCTGCAAACCGAAGTCATGTTTTTACTCGATCGCTCCTCTAGCATGCTGTCGGCAAACTCCTGGGATTGGGTGGTCGAAGGCCTACTGCGCCAGGTCTATCGAAACGAAAGTGTCAACGCCTTCGGCATTCGCCAATTCCCGTCCGACACCGCGTGCTCGGTGGGGTCGGTCCTGCCCATGGAGAATTACAACTACAGTTCTATCGACAATTACATCACCGATCCCTCCGCGGCCTCGGCCACCCCCATCGAAGATGCCTTGGCTGGTTTTGCCGGCGAATACGGCGATCCCAACGACGGCCAGGCGGTGGTGCTGATCAGCGACGGCGACGAGACCTGTGGCACCCAACAAGGGGCCATCGAAGCCGCCAGTAGCTTATGGCGCGCGGGTATCCGAGTATACGTGATTGCGGTAACCACTTCGGCCAACAAAATCTTCTTGGATCAACTGGCCTTCGCCGGCGGCAGCGTGGAAAGCAGCCGGGTGACCCAACTGAGCGATTACCAAGCCGCCTTGGCCGCTATCTTCACCGATCTGGATGCTTGCGAATGCAAAGACGGCGGTTGGCTATGCCTCGACGATCATGCCCTCAACTGCAACGCCGAGGGCGCCTGGGTCGACACCCCCTGCATCCACCCTGATGCCTGCATCTTTGGCGAATGTGTCTGCCAGCCCCAGTGCCAAGACAAACAATGCGGTGACGACGCCTGCGGCGACGTTTGTGGCATCTGCACCGGCCAAGATCTTTGCCAAAATGACCAGTGCGTCTGCCAACCCGACTGCGATGGCAAAGAATGTGGCCCCGACGGCTGTGGCGACCAATGCGCAGCGTGTCCCGACGGCCAATCTTGCCTAAACGGCCTGTGCCAAGACTCCCTGTTTGCAGATGACTTCGAAGACAACGATTTTTCCGATTGGACCACCGATGCCGGCGACTACCTGCGCGAACTAGTCAGCCCGGGCGCCGATGGTAGCAGCTATTGCCTGACTCTCGATGGCGGCCATTCCATTCGCTATGATGGGGTCACCAGGCACTTGCCCGATTTGACCCCGAGCCTCATCCGTTTCTGGGTGCGCTCCTCGGAAACCACCAATGACGCCGGTCAATTCGTGGTGGGCAATGAAAACGATCCGGCCGCCCTGGCTTATTTTTTCTTGGAGAACATCGGCAAAGTCACCCTGACCGATCACATTGGCGGTGACTGGGGCAATTTTGTCTATGCCGCCAACACCTGGGTCTTGGTCGAGTTTCGCAACATCGACTGGTCCAACCACAATTTCGATCTTTACATAAACGGCAACCTGGACGACAGCAATGTACCTTTCCGAGACCAAAGCGCCAGCCACGTAAACCAGCTTTCCCTCTTCAACTACCACTCGGCCGCGGTGGCCTGGTGGGACGAGATCGTCTGGGAGTAAAAGCGTCGGAGGTATGCCTATGAAAGCGCTTTTTGAATGGCTTGGACGAAGTCCATTTCCGGGGCAGCGCCGATCAGGTGTTCTTTTTCGTTGATCACCGAGTGGGGCACGCCCTGGACCTGGTATTTCACGCCCAGGAAGGGAAACTCGGAGACTTCGATCATGTCGGCGACGATGTGCTCGTTGGCCATGGCAAATTTGTGGGCCGTGCGCACGGCGGCCGGGCACAAAGGACAGGTGGGAGAAATTAGCACTTGGATGTGCACCGGCTGATCAATCTTGGCCAACTCGGCCTTGATGGGCTCGGGCAATTGCGGGTCGCGGCGGCCGACATCGACAATGTCTTCAATGAGGGAGGTAAACTCGTAGCCCGCCGGAACCCCATAGTAGCGAATGCCGTAGTCTTTTTCGCCCATGATCACGATGGCCGGGATTTTGTCTATGCCGTATTGGGCCACTTGATCCTGGTCTTTCACAAAATCAAATGTCGCAAGACTGACCTTGCCGGACAATTCAGCTACTTCGGTCAC
>JAUVBB010000341.1 GCA_030591445.1 Deltaproteobacteria bacterium
GGGTCATAGGCCTGATACACCGCGCCCATGCCTCCTTGGCCGATTTGGTCAAGAATCAATTAGCGCCCCGCCCGGCTTCCGGGCGCAAGTTCCTCCTCTACTCCGTCGCCGCCGACCCCGTCGTCCACCGACTGCAGGGTGTCGCCGTCTTCGACGAAGAGTTCCGCTCTGGTCCTGTCCGCTTCTTTACTCAAACCGTCTTCCCCACATTGCTCACTTGGCCGGTAAGCGAACCCGGGCGCTCCATTGATCAAGTTGGGCCAAGGGCTGCTTGCCCTTGTCTCCCATTTCAGCGTACACCGCTCTTGCCTGCCGCACCAGACCCACCGCTCGCTGACGATCTCGACGTAGTTCCCATAAAGCCTGGGCCAAAACAAATCGAGTCTCAGCCACCGCGCCAACCTCATTCGGATTGGCCTGGCGTATCGCCAGCGCCCGCTCCAGCCAGACTATGGCCTGGGCCGGCTGGCGCTGGCCGATGAACGCCTCTCCCATACATTGATGGAGATAGGATAAAAAAGGATGCTTGGGATCGAATTTATGCTCGGTCAGTTTGAGCGCCCGCCGGCAGGTCTCTTGGGCCAGTTGGTATTTACCCTGTTTGTTATAAAGAGTTCCCAAGCTATTGAGCGTGAAGGCCAAATTTGGGTTATCCGTACCCTGGGTACGCTCCTTGATATCCAGCGCCTGGAGAAAATTCTCCAAGGCTGGTTCGAATTTGCCCTGTCTAGAGTAAATCAGACCGATGTTGCTGATGACCGCCGCCACATCCGGATTGTCGGTCCCGACTGCCCGCTCCATGATCTGGCGCGCCCGACGATAGTGGACCAGCGCCTCTTGCAGCTCACCACTCTCGCTCTGAACATTGCCCAGGGCAATATGTGAAATCGCTACCTGATAGTGCTCGGAGCCAAAAGCCTTGATCTTCACGGCCAGCTCGCGTTGGAAAAGACTGCGCGCTTTTTGCTTTTTGCCCTGGCGCATCAAGATATCTCCCAACTTGCCCAAAATATCTACGACCTCTGGATGGTCACTGCCAAACTCTCGCTCGCGCAAGGCAAGAGCTTGTTCCAATTTGCCGCGCGCCTGTTCATACTTGCCGTTGCGCGAGAGGATAAGCCCGACATTGCGCAGCACATTGGCACGCAATATGGGATCATCGCCGGCCTGGATCACATCAGCCAGAGCCAGTTCAGAGATGGCCACTGCCACTTTTTGTTCCGCCTGTTGATAACCAGTAACGTAGATCAGCTTGGTGGCTGCCTTGGCTTTCAGCTCTGAATTCTTGGCGCGGGCCGCCTCTTGGATGGCTCGGGTCAGGTTTTGCTGGGCAGCTTTGCTGTCACCACTGAAAGCGTTGAGCGCCCCCAAAGAGTAGAAAGTCTCGGCCCGGATGGGAGCATAGGGCAAGTCCATGGACTCTTCGACCAGGGATTTAGCCAAGGGCAGTCCCTGCTTATACTTGCCGGCTATGCCCAAGGCAGACACCTCCGCCAAACGCACGCGCAAAGATTCTACCTGCGCTCGCAGCACCGGATCTTCGGGCGGTGGCACCGCCGCTAACAAGGCATCGGCATCGGCACAAGCTTTGAGGCTGATCAAACCGAAGGCCGCCGGCACGGCCCGGTCCACCACCTTGGCGTCGGCCTGGGCAGCAAACAGATCCGACAGAGCCTTGAGCTCGCCCAAACGCCGATCCAAACATCCCATCCGCCGATCTAGCAACAGCTGTGACTGCTCGCCCAGGAGATGGGTGGCCTCGCAAGCCTCGGTTCTCATCGCCACCCACTGCCGGCTGTAGCCATCGAGGACCGTCTTTACTCGGTCAAAGGTATCACCGGCGTAAGGACGGCCGGAGGCGACAAATTTTGCTTTTACTTTCTGCGCAACGGACCTATCCCAAGCGCCCGTCATTTTCTCTTGCGCACCCGCGCACAAGCGCTGCTTCTGTGCTTGCCAGGCATAGGCGCCGGTGAAACTGCCCAGCACCAGGACCACCACGGCCACCATGGCCAGCAGCCGACGACGGGCAACGCGCGGGTCTTTCGACAACTCGGCCAGCAGTTCTTGCATCGATGGGTATCGATCTTCTTTGGCCACGGCCATCCCGCGCATGCCAATCCGCCGATAGCGGGCCGGCACTTTCGGCCCCGATGGCAAGGGGTCGGTTTTTCCTTGCAGCACCTTCTTTTTCAGATCGCGGTATTTCTTGGCGACCACCGGCCGCTGCCCATAAAGTGCCTCGTGCAAAGTCACGCAAAAAGCATATTGGTCGGTCTTTTCGTCCACCGCATCGCCCAGGTATTGTTCCGGAGCCATGTAACCGGGCGTACCCACAATGGCCCCGGCCAAAGTCACGGGCGAGCTAAAGAAGCCGCCACCCGAGGTCAAATCAGCACTCATCAGCGGCGCCTGGCGCGGATCGCCGGAAACGCTTATTGCCCCATTCTTCTCTTGTTTCTCGCCGTTTTCCGTGCTCAAGGCCGCCCGGGCCAGGCCAAAATCCAATACCCTTACCCGCCCATCGTCACCAACGATGATGTTGTCTGGTTTTACGTCCCGATGAACCAAGCCGGCCTGGTGCGCCGCCGCTATGCCAAAACCCGCCGCCGTGATGACCTGCACTTTTTGCCACACTGTCGGCTGCTCATCCCGGATCCATTCCTTGAGCGTTTTGCCCTCCACCAGCTCCATGGCCACAAAAACATCTTCGCCCAGGGTACCGACATCGTAGGCCGAAACCACATTGGGATGTGACAACTGGGCCAAGGCCCGCGCTTCTCGCAACAAGCGCTCGCGCGCCCGATCGCCCTGGCTCGCGCTCGACCCCTTCACGCTCAGTAATTTAAGCGCCACCCGCCGATCCAACTCTGGATCGTAAGCCTTATACACCACCCCCATGCCACCCCGGCCCAACTCTGACAGAATCATGTAACGACCCGCCTGCGATCCCGGGGCCAAAGCCTGTAGCTCTCCGTCCGAGGCAACATCGTCCCTGGAGGCAACAGTATCGCCATCCAGATCGAAGTCCTCCCCAACCGTCGCCATAGAGCCCTTAGGCCGGTTTTTCACCATATTGCACCTTTGAAACTATTCTACGATGCGTCGTTTTTTCCAGCAAGTTTCGATTTATCGAGTGTCACTGTTTGCACTGTGCTGGGCAAGCCAGTTTTCGACCGCCTGCAAGTTCTGTTGCTGATGCTGGCCAGCCTTTTGGTAGTCGGCTTGCGCGTGTTTGGCCAGAGCAAGGGCCCGCCTCCGATCTTTTTTTGCGGCCCAAAGGGCCTGGGCCAAGGCAAAACGCGTCATGCCCAGGGCACTGGGGCTACCGGGATGGGCTTTACGCAAAGCCAGGGCCCGCTCAAGCAGAGGCAAAGCCACCGCCGGTTCTCCCCGGGTCAAGGCACAGCGACCCAAGCCGGCCAAGGGGTGGGCCAACAAGCGATGCTGGGCGCCCAGCTTCTTTTCCCAAATGGCAAGGGCGCGCTGGAAAAAAGGCACCGCCTTTTGCACCTGGCCCATGGTCAGGTAGGCATCGCCTAGGTTGGATAGCGTGAAGGCCAAGCTGGGGTGCTCGGGACCAAGAATCTTCTCCTTGATGGAAAGCGAACGTTCATTGTACTGGCGAGCTTGCTCGGTTTGGCCCAGGCTCACCAACACGATTCCCAGATTGCCCAGAGTTTGGGCGACCATGGGGTGGTCGGGACCCAAGGCCCGTTCCTGAATGGCCAGCACTCGCTCCATTTGCTTTCTGGCGGGCTCATATTCGCCCTGGTCGAATAAAACCTGGGCCAAGCTGTTTCGTATGACCGAAATCTTCAAATGATCGGCACCAAATGCACTTTCAACTACGGCAATGGCACGGAGAAAGTCGGCACGGGCCGCTTGGTATTCGCCTTTGTGGGTTCTGATGTTGCCGAGCTCGGACAACACGCTCGCCTCGATGAGGGGATCGTTGCCGGCGCCAATCACATCGGCCTGGGCCAAGCGCCCAATCGCCAATCCTTCGGCCGGACGCTGCAACTGGGTACCGACGACATAAATGAGGGCCGCCATGGCCCGGGCCCGCAGCTTGCTGTCTTTGGCCCGGGCCGCCTGATCAATGGATCCGTACAGGGATTCTTCCGATGCCTGTGCTTCACCGACAAATGACTGCAGATCTCCCAAGGCAAAGAGAGTCTCCGCATGCAAAGGGGCATAATCGTTTGCCGATAGCGCACCGGCGACCTGCTTGACAATCTCGATCCCCTCCCGGTATTTGCCCGACTTTTGCAAGGCGCGCGCTTTGTCTAACTGGCTGCGGAATTTCTCCACTTGGGCAAAAACAGCCGGGTCGTCAGGGGGAGGATAAGCCGCCATCAGAGTTTCAAGATCGGCACAAGCGGAAATACCCGAGAGGCCGTAAGCTGCCGAAACGGCTTTGTCCACGATCTTGGCGTCTGCCTCCTGGGCAAAAAGAACCACCAAGGCCTGCATCTCCGACAAACGTCGTTGCAGGCAGGCCATGCGCTTATCCAACAAGGCGTCCGACTGTTCGCCGCGAACGTGAGTGGCTTCGCAAGCCTCGGTGCACATGACCACCCATTCCTCAGAGCGTTGATCGAGCACCTTGCCCAGACGTTGGTAAGTATCCAGGGCGTGAGGGCGACCAGTGGCCACAAAACTCTTTTTCACTTGGGCGCGCAGACTCTTATCCCAGACTCCGGCCAGATGGCTATCGGCGCCGGCACAGAGTTTTAGCTTTTCCGCCTGCCAAGCATAGGCCCCGGTGAAACTCGCCGCCACCAACAAGACCACCGCCGCCAGGGCCGACAGGCGCCGGCGCAAAACGCGTGGATCCCGACCCAACTCGGCCAGCAACACGCCCATCGACGAATAACGGTCTTCTTTGCTTACCGATATTCCGCGCAAGGCAATCCGGCGCAGGCGCGACGGCACGCGCGCATTGCTGGGGGCTGGATCCAGTTTGCCCTCAAGTACTTTCTTTTTCAGTTTTTTGATGCGCTTGGCCACAAAGGGCCGCCGACCGTACAAAGCCTCGTACAAGGTGATACAAAAGCTGTATTGATCCGATTGCTCATCCACGGCAACGCCCAGGTACTGCTCGGGAGCCATGTATCCCGGCGTACCCACAATCACCCCGGCGCGGGTCACCGGAGTATTGAGGAAACTACCGCCGGTGGATATTTCCCCGCTCAAAGACAGGTCGGGCCGTTTGGTCTCCCGTGATTCGGTCTTTTCCGCTCGCTTGGCCGGGCCCTTAATTTCGCTTTCGGTCACGGCAGCCCGGGCCAAGCCAAAATCAAGGACGCGCACCCGGCCGTCATCGCCGACAATGATATTGTCCGGTTTGACATCCCGGTGTACCAGGCCGGCCTGGTGAGCGGCATCAATGCCACGGCCGGCGGCCAACAGCACCTGCACCCGTTGCCAAAGCGTGGGTTTCTTCTCCCTGATCCACTCCTTGAGGGTCAAACCCTCGACCAACTCCATGGCCACAAAAACATCCTGGTCGAGAGTACCGACATCGTAAGCGGAAACCACGTTGGGATGAGACAACTGGGCCAGGGCCTTGGCCTCGCGCAACAGTCGCTCTCGCGCCCGATCGGCTTGGGAAGCGCTGGACTTTTTCACACTCAACAATTTCAAAGCAATGCGGCGATCGAGCTCCGGATCGTAGGCCATGTAGACCACGCCCATGCCGCCCTGACCAATCTGGTCGAGAATCACATAGCGGCCGGCATGGCTGCCTATTTCGAGCTCCGAAGGCTTGCCCTTGCTATCCCCACCGTCACCGGAAGGAAGCGTGTCTTCGTCGGCCAAAAAATCGTCTCCGGCTTCGGTGAGCAGGATTTCTTTGCCTTCGTCGACCATCGCTTAGATCTTTCCTTTGCCCGCTAGCCAGGCGTCGACCGCCGCCGAGCATGCCCGCCAATTCGGTCCGGCCCCACGCAGCCCCTCCTGGGCTTGCTCTGCCAGTTGTCGGGCCCGATGACGATCCCGACCGCTTTGCCAAAGAGCACGGGCCAGCAGGAAGCGGGTCTCGGCCAGATAATGGGAATCACTCTGGCCTTGCTCGCGAATGGCCATGGCTCTTTCCAAAAAGACCAGGGCCTTGACCGGCTTTGCCTGGCCCAACCATGCCTTGCCCAAACAGACGAGATAGTAGGCCAGGTGCGGGTGTTGCGGCTCCAAAGCAGCCTCGGCAATGGAGAGCGCTTGGCGGCAATGGCCGAGCGCTTCTTCGTGCTGACCCTGGGCATTGGCCAACTCACCCAGGCTGTCGAGTACGGCCGCCACCGAGGGATGGGCAGCACCCATGGTCTCTTTCTTGATCGCCAGAGAACGCAGATAACAGGCACGGGCTTTTTGGTGATTGCCCAGCCGGGCCCAAACCTGACCCAGATTATTCAAAGACCGAGTCACTTCCGGGTGTTTGGCGCCCAGGCTTTGTTCCCGAATGAGCAAGGCACGCTCGCCATGTTGGCGGGCAATGTCATATTTTCCCTGGTCGGAATACAGCAAGCACAGGTTGTTGAGCACCGTGGCCACCATGGGATGATCAGAACCCAGCACCTGCTCATGGATGGCCAGCGCCTGGTGGTAGCGCTGGGCGGCGGCAGCCAACTTCCCCTGATCGTGCAAAACGATGGCAATGTTATTGAGCGAACCGGCGACCTCCGGATGAAGATCCCCGAGGGTCTTCTTTCTCACCGCCAGGCTCAGCTCAAAGTGTTGCAGCGATTCAGCGTACTTGCCCTGGCGGCTCAACACCATGCCTAGCTTGTGGTGAGCGCCCGCCACATCGAGATGGTCAGAACCAAACTCACGTTTCAGGATAGCCAGCGCATCACGAAAGTGGCGAGCGGCCTTAGGATACTCGCCTTTGGCGGCCAACACCAAACCGAGGTTCTGGTCGGCTTCGGCCAGCAAAGCAGGCGGCTCACCCGCACGAATGACCGCCGCCGCCAGCAGTCGGCCCAGGACCAGGCCTTCCTGGTACCGCGCCTGTTTGTAGCCCACCACAAACAGCAAGGCCGAATGGATGCTTGCTTGCAGGAAATCGTCACGAGCGGCGGCAGCGGCTTTGGTCGCCCGATACAAACTCTGTTCGCCGGCCACGGCATCGCCAACCAGGTTCTGCAAACGCCCCTGTTGCAGAAAGATCTCCGCCAGGACCGGGGGATAGTCTAGCGATTCCGCCTGGGCCGCCAAAGATTCGGTAATCTTCAGCCCGCTGGCATACTTGCCCGCCTTTTCCCGGGCCTTGGCCTGCGCCAACTCGTCGCGCAGTTGCTTGATTTTCGCTTGGACGCCGGCGTCTGCGGGCAAGGCGACTTTGGCCAACAATGAATCGGTATCGGCACAAGTCGACAATGCGCTGAGCCCCAAACTTGCCGGTACGGCTTTGTCTATCAGCTCAGCATCGGCCTGGGCGGCAAAGAGCCTGGTAAGCGCGCGCAGCTCCGACCGGCGTTGGCCCAGGCAAGCCATTCGTTTATCCAGCAAGGCTTCCGATTGCTCGCCGCGCAGATGAGTAGCCGCACAGGCGTCCTGATGCATGGCCGCCCAATCGGTCGAATACTGGTCGAGGATCTTCTCTACGCGTAGATAGGTATCGGCCGCATAGGGTCGCTGAGTAGCTTGAAAGGCCCGCTGGATGTCTTGCCTGGCTTTGTTGTCCCAGACGCCCTGAAGTTTTTCTTCGGCTCCGGAACACAGTTTTTGTTTCTGTGCCGATAAGACATAGGCGCCGGTGAAACTGGCCACCACCAAAACCAAGACCGCCGCGATGCTTAGCATTCTTCTCCGGGCCACCCGCGGGTCCCGGGCCAAATCGGCCAACAAGTCGTCCATGGCCGCATAACGGGCCGCCGGATCGACCTGCAGTCCACGCAGAGCAATGCGCCGATAACGAGCCGGTACCTTGACCGCCGACGGCTCCGGATCGAGATGGCCGCCCAGCACCTTGTCTCTCAGTTGCCCAAAGCGCTTGGCCCGAAAAGGCCGCTTACCATAAAGCAGCTCGTACAGAGTTACGCAGAAACTGTACTGGTCCGATCGTCCGTCTACC